>JACRBA010000177.1 GCA_016213265.1 Burkholderiales bacterium
CCACCACCGCCCAGCCGCGCCCGGACGGCCGGGTGGGGCGGCAGGCCGAGCCGGCCTTCCACCCGTCTTGGCGCCACGGCGCCGGCTGGCTGCTGGGGGGCCGCGGATGGTCGCCGCTGTGCTGCTGAAGGCGCCGCCGCCGTCAGCCGAACTTCTCCAGCTGCAGGAAGGTGGTGGTGGTCGAGGCCTGGATGTAGTCGTTGGCCACGCCCATGTTCTTGGCCGCCACGTACAGACGCTCGCCCGCGAACAGCTCGGTCAGCGGCGTGCCCAGCACGTTCCAGGCGTCCTCCGAGTCGCCGCGGTAGCCGGTGGTGGATTGGGCCAGCACATTCAGCGTGCCCTCGGGCACCGCGATGGCGCCCTTGGCGCGCGTGTTGTGCAGCACCACGCGCACCGTGTTGCGGGCGATCACCTGGGCGCGCACCACCAGGGCCAGCGCGGCCTCGGTGCCGATGCGGTCGGGTATGGCGGAGGTGAGCGCCGCCTGCGCCACCTCGCTCACTTCGATGTGCTGGCTGGGGGTGGCCACCGTGACGTCGGTGTACACATAGCCCTTCGCCGGCACGGCAGGGGGCGCCCAGCTGCCGCTGTAGCGGGCCGTCACCGGGCTGTCCGAGCCCGGGGCGTCGTAGGCGGCCAGGCGCTCGTCGCTGCCCAGCGGGCCGCCGGTGTCGTTGGCCGTCTTGCGTCGGATGGTGAACATGCGAAGGTCGATGTCCGTGCCATCCTGGGCCTTCCAGTCCAGGCAGGTGAGCACACGGTACAGGCCGGTCTGCTCGATGCGCACCATGCCGTCGGGCAGCAGGCGGCTGAAGGCGGCCTCCTCGAAACGCACGATGTCCATGGGGACCAGCGTCACGACGTTGGGCTTCGGGATGAAGAAGTCGCGCGACAGCGAGTAGCGGTTGCGCGGGATGGCGTAGGCGGTCGCGGTGAGGCGGCGGGCCTGGGCGGCCGGCAGGCAGGCGGCGGCCAGGGCGGCGGCGCTGCCGGCCAGCAGGGCGCGGCGGCGCAGGCGAGGCAGAGGGGTCATGGTCGGAGGGCCCTTCGGGTGGCGGGGCCGCGGCGCGGCCCTCGGGGGCGCCGCTTGTACCTCGGGCGGGCTGCATGAAGCACTCCCCAGGTCATCTGGTGGTGATCGGCGGCGCCGAGGACCGGCGTGGCGACATGCCGGTGCTGCAGCGCGTGGTCGAGCTGGCGGCCCGCCAGCGGCCCGTGTTCGTGGTGACGGCCGCCACCGAAGACCCTGCGGGCATGTGGCACGTGTACGAAAAGGCCTTCGGCCAGCTCGGCGTGAAGCACGTGGAGCCCCTGCACGTGCCCGCACGCGACCAGGCCAACGACGCCGACACCGCCGCCCGCGTGGCCAAGGCGGGCGCGGTGTTCATGACCGGCGGCGACCAGACACGCCTGCTGGCCGCGCTCGGCGGCACCCGGCTGTGCGAGGCCATCCGCGACGCCTATGTGCACCACGGCGCCTGCGTGGCCGGCACCAGCGCCGGGGCCTCCGCCATGTCCGAGCACGTGCTGTCGGCGATCCCCGCCGACCGCAGCCCGCTGACGGTGGAGGTGAACCTCATGGCCGGCCTGGGCCTGCTGCTCAGCGCCGCGGTGGACCAGCATTTCTCCGAGCGCGGGCGGCTGTCGCGCCTGCTCGCCGTGGTGGCCCACAACCCCAAGCTGGTGGGCGTGGGCATCGACGAGAACACCGCGCTGGTGGTGTCGCGTGGTGAGGGCATCGAGGTCGTGGGCGCCGGAGCCGTCACCCTCGTGGACGGGCGCGACATGCACACCGGCCTGGTGGGTGAGCCCGGGGCGGAGGTGTTCCAGGCCACCGACGTGCGCCTGCACCTGTTGCCGGCGGGCTCGGGCCCGGTGCGGCCCGCGGTCGCGGGCGGCGGCTGGTCGGAGCACGTGCGCTCGCTGGTGCGGCTGCTGTGCGCCCACGACGGCGTGGACACGCTCACCCGCGCAGGGTGAGCGCTGCGGTGCCCCTCAGGCCGGCGGCCGCCGGCACCAGCCGAACACCAGCGTGTCGCGCGGCACGGGGCCGAGTTGCGGGCGCACCGTGGCCATGCGCAGCAGCCCCTCGCGCAGCATGCCCAGGCGCATCAGCACGGCCGCCGATCGCTGGTTGTCCACGTCGGTGGTGGCCCAGATGCGCAGCACGCCCGGCTGGCGCTGCAGCCTGCCCATGAGCAACTGGCCCGCCTCGGTGGCGATGCCGCGCCCCCACGCGGGGCGGGCCAGGAAGTAGCCGAGGCCCACGGCGTGGCCCTTGGGCCGGGCGGCGATGCAGCCCAGCAGCTCGCCGCCACCGCGCGGCTCGATGACCCAGTGGTGCTCCGTGCCGGCGGCCCAGCGCGCGGCGCAGCCATCGAGGTAGGCACGCGCGTCCGCCTCGCTGCGGTGCGGCGGCCACTCGAGAAAGCGCATCACCTCGGTGTCGGCGGCGGCGCGGTACACGCCGGCTGCGTCGTCGGGGGTGGAGCGGCGCAGTTGCACGCGCGCACCGGTGATGAGCGCCGGTGGGGCCAGGCCGGGGCGTGTGGGCGTCATGGCGCGGGTGCCGCGGGTGGGGACGCGGGGGCCGCTGAGATCACCACCTGCCGGATCCAGCCCCGTGCGCGGCGCGCCAGGCGGTCGTCGGTGCCTTCGCCGTCGAAATCCACCGCCGTGCGTTCCACCGCGTCCGGCGCCAGGCCGTCCAGCGCATTCACGCTGGCCACGGCGTAGGTGTGGCCGTCGATGGTGCTGGTGACCACCGGCACCACGCCGCAGCGCGTGCACAGGTGGAAGTCGGCCGTGCCGGTGCCGAAGCGGTAGGGACGCACCGCAGCGGCGTCGTGCAGCGTCACCTGCAGCGCCGCCTCGGGGTGCGCCGTCCACACGCCGCCGTGCTTGCGGCAGAAGCTGCAGCCGCACACGCGGGCAGGCAGACGCGCCGGGGTGCCGGGCCAGTCGAGGGTGAAGCGGAGGTTGCCGCAGTGGCAGCTGCCATGGAATTGCATGGCGGTATTCTGCGGCCATGATCACCGCTGACCAGTTCAATCAACGCAGCCCGGGCCACCTGCCGGGGCTGCTGGGCATCCGCATCACCGCCGTCGAGCAGGGCAGCTTGCGCGCCGAGCTGCCCGTGCGCGCCGAGCTCATGGCGCCCAATGGTTTTCTGCACGCCGGCAGCGTCGTCACGCTGGCCGACACCGCCTGCGGCTACGGCTGCGTGGCCCACCTGCCCGAGGGTGCCAGCAGCTTCACCACCGTGGAGCTGAAGTCCAACCACCTGGGCACGACGCGCGACGGCACCGTGGACTGCGTGGCCACCGCCGTGCACCTGGGCCGCACCACCCAGGTGTGGGACGCGGTGGTCACCCACCGTGAAAGCGGCAGGACGCTGGCGCTGTTCCGGTGTACGCAGATGGTGCTGTACCCGAAGGCGGCCTGAGCGACCGAGGCTTCGGCGGGCAGGGTCCGAACGGCCATGCCCGGGCGTCTCGCGCCTCCTTCACTTCACCCGCTGCTTCTCCAGCTTGCGCGCCAGCGTGCGGCGGTGCATGCCGAGCCGGCGGGCCGTCTCGCTGATGTTGAAGTTGGTCTCGGCCAGGGTCTCGTGGATGCGCTCCCACTCCAGCGTCTTGATGGAGGTGGTGCGGGCGGTGAGGTCCACACCCGCATCGCCCTCGGTGCGCTCGAAGGCGGCCTCGATGTCGTCGGTGTTGGCGGGCTTGGCGAGGTAGTGGCGCGCGCCGAGCTTGATGGCCTCCACCGCGGTGGCGATGCTGGCGTAGCCGGTGAGCACCACGATGTTCATGGCCGGGTCGTGGGCGTGCAGGTGCTGCACGCAGGCCAGGCCCGAGTCGCCGCTGGCCAGCTTGAGGTCCACCACCGCATGGGTGGGTGCATGCGTGGCCAGGCGCTGCTGCACCTCGGCGAGCTGGGCAGCCCGCACGACGGCGTAGCCGCGGCGCTCGAACGAACGCGCGAGCGTGCGGGCGAAGGCCTCGTCGTCCTCGACGATGAGCAGCAGGCGGTCGGTGGTCTCGTCCATGGGCAGGGGCACTCGGCGGCGGGCCGCCGTCACGCCCATTCTGGCCGCGCCAGGGCCGCCATCGGCAGCGTGAGGCTGACTTCCGCCCCGCCCAGCTCGCGGTTGGCGGCGGTCAGCCGCCCGCCCAGCGTGCGTGCGACGTTCACGGCGAGGAACAGCCCGAGGCCGCTGCCGGGGCGTCCCTTGGTGGATTGGTAAGGCTTGCCGAAGCGGGCGAGCATGTCCGCCGTGAAGCCGGGGCCCTCGTCCAGCACGCGCAGCACGAGCTGCTCGTCCTCGGCCGTGGCGATGAGCGTCACCGGCCGGTCCGGCGCCGCCTCCAGCGCGTTGTCGAGGATGTTGTCGATCGCCTGCTTGAACGCGGTGTCGGAGACGATGGCCAGCTCGGGCACGCCGTCGCGCCGGTAGTCCAGCCGGATCACCGGGCGGGTGCGGCGCCAGCCCTCGGCCAGCCCGTCCAGGAACGCGTGCAGCGTGGTGGCCGAGGGGGCCTCGCCGCGCGACTCGCCGGCCGACTGCAGGATGGCCGAGACGATGTGCTTGCAGCGCTGGATCTGCAGCTGCATCTCCTCGATCTCCTCGCGCAGCTCGGGCTCGGCGGCGAAGGGCGCCATGCGCGCCCAGTCGCCCAGGATCACCGACAGCGTGGCCAGCGGGGTGCCCAGCTCGTGCGCGGCGCCGCTCGCGAGCAGGCCCATGCGCACGATGTGCTCCTCCTCGGCCGCGCGCTGGCGCAGGTCGGCCAGGCGCGCGTCGCGCTGGCGCAGGGTGCGGCCGATGCGGCCGATGAACACGACCAGCAGCCCGGCGTTGAGCAGGAAGCACAGCAGCAGGCCGCCGATGTACTGCGGCGGCAGCGGGGCGCTGGCCACCTCGGGCATGGCCAGCGGGCGGTGCCATTGGGTGAGCGCCACGAAGCCGAGGCAGGTGAGCGCCACGATGGCCCAGCGGTAGCGCGGCCGCAGCAGCACGGCGGCCACCGCCACCTGCAGCAGGTACAGGTAGATGAAGGGGTTGCCGATGCCGCCGGAGAAATACAGCTGGCCGGTGAGCACCGCCACGTCCACCACCAGGCCCATGAAGAGCTCGGCCTGGCGCACCGGCAGGGCGAGCCGCGAGCGCGCCGCGCTGGCTAGGTTGAAGGCGCCCAGCATCGCCAGCAAGGTGAGCATCTCCACCAGCGGCAGCGGCACGTCCAGCATGAACTGCACGCCCAGGATGGTCACCAGCTGCCCGCCGGCCGCCAGCCAGCGCAGCTGGATGAGCTGCAGCAGGTTGGCGCGGCCGGCCGCACGCTCGGGCTGGGCCACCGGGGTGCCTGAAGCCAGGTCGGTGTCGGCCGGATCGGGCAGGCCCGGCCATCGGCGGGGGGAGGGGGTGTCGGTCACTCAGGCAGCGGGGGCTGGCGCCGCAGGCGGCGTTCGTCCACCACCACGTAGGCGAGGGCGCCGAAGGCCATCAGCGCCAGCGTGAACCACGTGGCGGCGTACACCCGGTGATTGTTGCTGAAGCGCAGCACCGTGAGCCCCGGGCGGGGCCACGCCGATTCGGTGCCGGGTGTGGCGCGCGCATCGACGAAGTAGGGCGCCACCGGGGCGGCGCCCAGGCCACGCGCGATGGCGATGGC
Source organism: Burkholderiales bacterium (assembly GCA_016213265.1). Taxonomy (GTDB): domain Bacteria; phylum Pseudomonadota; class Gammaproteobacteria; order Burkholderiales; family Burkholderiaceae_C; genus Ideonella. Next base: position 5,679 of record JACRBA010000177.1, read on the forward strand.
CGCCACGTCGCGCGAGTACCAGCGGTCGGTGTCGGGCGCGTTGCTGCGCAGCAGGGCACCCCCGGGCTCGCTGAACCGCAGCAGGCCCTCGACCACCACTTCGGCCTCGGGATGGCCGGGTGCGCGGCCCTCGGCGGCGCGCTGATCGGGTGGCACGAAACCGCGGTTGACCAGCAGCCAGTGGCCGGCGGTCGTGCGCAGCGGCGTCATCACCCAGTAGCCGCTGCCCAGCGCAGTGGTGGCGGCCACCAGCGTCTCGCGGGCGTGGTCGAAGCGGCCGATGGCACGCACGGGCCGGTACTCGTCGGTCGCGCGCTGCAGCGCGGCCCAGTCGGCGGGGCCGGGCGCGTCCACCGCCGGGGCGGCCACCTGGCGCTCCACCTGCTCGATGAGCGCTTCCTTCCAGGCCAGGCGCTGCACCTGCCACAGGCCGAGCGCGAGGCACAGGCACCCCGCCAGGCCGGCCCCGGCCAGCAGCGCGGCGAGCGCGCCGCGCGAGCGGGGGGCGCGGCCGTCCATGGTCAGGGCATGTTGCGCAGCGTGTGCGCGTCCGGCGGCATCATGTTGGCGTTCAGGTGGTACATCACCCAGATGGAGCCGGCCAGCAGGATGACCACCAGGATCACCGTGAAGCCCAGCGCCAGCAGCGACCAGCCGCCCTCGGCCTTGGCGTCCATGTGCAGGAAGTACACCATGTGCACCACCATCTGCACCGCCGCGAAGCCGAGGATGACGAAGGCGGTGACCTTGGGCGAGGGGATCACCTGGCCCATCACCAGCCAGAAGGGGATGGCGGTGAGGATGACCGACAGCACGAAGCCGACGACGTAGCCCTTGATGCTGGCGTGGTAGCCCAGCTCGTCGTGGTGGCCGTGGTCCACCGCGGGGTGGGCTTCGACAGGCTCGGCCAGAACGGAAGAGGGGTGGCTCATCACAGCACTCCCATCAGGTACACGAAGGTGAAGACGGCGATCCAGACCACGTCCAGGAAGTGCCAGAACATGGACAGGCACACCAGGCGGCGCTTGTTCGCGTGGATCAGGCCGTGGCGGCTGACCTGCACCATCAGCGTCACGAGCCAGATGCAGCCGAAGGCCACGTGCAGGCCGTGCGTGCCCACGAGCGTGAAGAAGCTCGACAGGAACGCGCTGCGCTGCGGCGTGGCGCCCTCGTGGATGAGGTGGGCGAACTCGTAGATCTCGATGCCCAGGAAGCCCAGGCCCAGCAGCCCCGTGACGGCCAGCCAACCCAGCACGCCGGACTTCCGCCCGCGCAGCATGGCGATCATGGCGAAGCCGTAGGTGATGGACGACAGCAGCAGCAGCGCGGTGTTGACGGCCACCAGCTCCAGGTCGAACAGGTCGGCGCCGGAAGGGCCCGCCGCGTAGTTGCGGCCGAGCACGGCGAACACGGCGAACAGCACCGCGAAGATGAGCAGGTCGCTCATCAGGTACAGCCAGAAGCCCAGCAGCGTGCCGTTCTGTGGGTGGTGGTCGCCGCTGTCGTAGAACACCGGCAGCGCGGTGGCCGGCGAGGTGAGGGGGATGGAACTCATCGCGAGGGTCGGCTAAGGGTCAGCGGGCGGCCGCGGCCAGGGCGGCTTCCAGGTCACGGGTACGGGCGGCCTCCGTGCGGCTCACCTCGTCGGCCGGGATGTGGAAGTCACGCCGGTAGTTGAAGGTGTGCACGATGGCGGCGGCCACGGTGAGCGCGAAGGTGAGCCCGGCGGGGATCCACATGCGCCAGACCAGCGCGAAGCCGCAGGCCGTGGCCAGCATGGCGATCACGAAGCCGGCCGCCGTGTTCTTCGGCATGTGGATGGGCTTGAAGCCCTGCAGCGGGCGCTGGTGCCCTCGCTGCTTCATGTCGTACCAGGCGTCGTTGTCGTGCACCACCGGCGTGAAGGCGAAGTTGTAGTCCGGCGGCGGGCTGGAGGTGGACCACTCCAGGGTGCGGCCGTCCCAGGGGTCGCCCGTCACGTCGCGCAGGGCCCGGCGGTTCTTCACCGTCACGGCGATCTGGATCAGGAAGCAGGCGATGCCCAGCGCGATGAGCACCGCGCCCACGGCGGCGATCTGGAACCAGATCTGCAGCGAGGGGTCGTCGAAGTGGCTCATGCGGCGGGTGACGCCCATCAGGCCCAGCACGTACAGCGGCGCGAAGGCCACCCAGAAGCCCACCAGCCAGAACCAGAACGAGCACTTGCCCCAGAACGGGTCGAGCTTGAAGCCGTAGGCCTTGGGGAACCAGTAGTTGATGCCGGCGAACACGCCGAACACCACGCCGCCGATGATCACGTTGTGGAAGTGCGCGATCAGGAACAGGCTGTTGTGCAGCACGAAGTCGGCCGCCGGCACGGCCAGCAGCACGCCGGTCATGCCGCCGATCACGAAGGTCACCATGAAGCCCACCGTCCACAGCATGGGCACGTCGAAGCGGATGCGCCCCCGGTACATGGTGAACAGCCAGTTGAAGATCTTCGCCCCCGTGGGGATGGAAATGATCATGGTCGTGATCCCGAAGAACGAGTTCACGCTGGCGCCCGAGCCCATGGTGAAGAAGTGGTGCAGCCACACCAGGTACGACAGGATGGTGATGACCACCGTGGCGTACACCATGGACGCGTAGCCGAACAGGCGCTTGCGGCTGTAGGTGGACACCACCTCCGAGAAGATGCCGAACACCGGCAGCACCAGGATGTAGACCTCGGGGTGGCCCCAGATCCAGATCAGGTTCACGTACAGCATGGGGTTGCCGCCCATGTCGTTGGTGAAGAAGTTGGTGCCCAGGTACCGGTCGGCGGTGAGCAGCGCCAGCGTGGCGGCCAGCACCGGGAAGGTGGCCACGATGAGCACGTTGGTGCACAGCGAGGTCCAGGTGAACACGGGCATCTTCATCAGCGTCATGCCCGGCGCCCGCATCTTCACGATGGTGGCGATCAGGTTGATGCCCGACAGCGTGGTGCCTATGCCCGCCACCTGCAGCGCCCAGAGGTAGTAGTCCACCCCCACGTCGGGGCTGGCGAGGATGCCCGACAGCGGTGGGTAGGCCAGCCAGCCGGTCTTGGCGAACTCGCCGATGAACAGCGAGATCATGATGAGCACGGCGCCACCGGTGGTCATCCAGAAGCTGAAGTTGTTCAGGAACGGGAAGGCCACGTCGCGCGCGCCGATCTGCAGCGGCACCACGTAGTTCATGAAGCCCGTGACGAAGGGCATCGCCACGAAGAAGATCATGATCACGCCGTGGGCGGTGAAGATCTGGTCGTAGTGGTGCGGCGGCAGGAAGCCGGCCTGGTCACCGAAGGCGATGGCCTGCTGGGCGCGCATCATCAGCGCGTCGGCGAAGCCGCGCAGCAGCATCACCACGCCCAGCACCATGTACATGATGCCAATCTTCTTGTGGTCGATGCTGCAGATCCAGTCGCGCCACAGCGGGCCCCACAGGCGGTACTTCGACAGGCCGGCCAGCAGCACCATCGCGCCGGCCACGACGGCGGCGAAGGTGCCGATCAGGATGGGCTCGTGGTAGGGCACGGCCTCCCACGAGAGGCGGCCGAGCAGGAGGGATTGGAGGTCGGAGGACATGGGTCGCTGAGGGGGATCGCTCGGGGTGTCTCGCGGGGGATCGCCCGGCTCACTGCCGGGACAGCGCGGCGGGCAGCTCGCCGGTGGGGTTGTCGGGCGTGCACAGCGCGGCCGCCACCACCGGGCGGCTCACGGCGGGGTCGTCGCCCCAGGGGCGCGTCTCGGTGCCGGGGATGCCGGCCTTGCCCAGGCCACCGGCCGCGTCGATGGCCATCATCTGGTGCATGCACATGCGGCTGGCGTCGACGCAGCGGTTGACCACCAGGCCGAACAGCTCGGGCTCCACCCGGGCGTAGCGGCGCACCGGCTCGCGGTGGCTGGGCTGCTCCAGCGCGAGGTAGGCCGCGCGGTCCAGCGTGCCGCCCTGCGCGCGGTTGGCCTCCACCCAGCGGTCGAAGTCACCCTCGGCCAGGCCCAGGAAGCGGAAGCGCATGTGCGAGAAGCCCTCGCCGCTGTAGTTGGCGGACAGGCCTTCCCATTCACCCGCGCGGTTGATCACCGCATGCAGCTTGGTCTCCATGCCCGGCATGGCGTAGATCATCCCGGCCATCGCCGGCACGTAGAACGCATTCATCACGTTCGACGAGGTGATGCGGAACTGCACCGGCCGGTCCACCGGCGTGGCCAGCTCGTTCACGGTGGCGATGCCCTGCTCGGGGTAGACGAACAGCCACTTCCAGTCCAGCGCCACCACCTCCACCACCAGCGGCTTCACGTCGGCGGGCACGGGGCGCTGGGCGTCGATGCGCTCCAGCGGGCGCCAGGGGTCGAGCTTGTGCGTGCTGATCCAGGTGATGGCGCCCAGCGCGATGATGATCAGCAGCGGCGCGCCCCAGATCACCAGCTCCAGGCGGGTGGAGTGGTCCCAGTCGGGCGTGTAGGGCGCATCGGTGTTGGACTGGCGGTACTTCCAGGCGAAGAACAGCGTCAGGAAGATCACCGGCACGATGATCAGCAGCATCAGCACGGTGGCCGTGACGATGAGGTCGGCCTGCTGCGCGGCGATGTCGCCGTGCGGCTTCATGACGATGGTGTCGCAGCCGGCCAGTGCCGTGAGCGCCGTCAGCGCCACGGGGGCCAGCACGCGTCTTGCCCAAGGGGCGGGGTGTCGTGAGGAGTCCATCAGGAAGAACGATGACCGGGTGAACGAGCGCACGGGAAAACCTGGGTTGCGCAGCGGGCCGGAATGTATCTTCATTGACACAAGTCAACGATTGGACAATTTGTCCCAGCCCCAGTGCCTACCGCCGTCATGACCTCTGCCGCCGCGCCTGCCTACAATCGCGCCCCCCCGTCGGCCCCCCATGCCGACCCCCGCCAGGACGCTGCCAGCGTGGCGCCGGCTGACATCGCGGTGGGGGTGGTCATCGGTCGGGCCTCCGAGTACTTCGACTTCTTCGTCTACGGGATCGCTTCGGTCCTGGTCTTTCCGGCGGTCTTCTTTCCCTTTGCCGACCGCTTGCAGGGCACTCTGTATGCCTTCGCGGTCTTCGCCCTCGCATTCGTGGTGCGACCGATCGGCACGCTGGCCGGCATGGCGCTGCAGCGCCGCTTCGGGCGCGGCACCAAGCTCACGGTGGCGCTGTTCCTGCTGGGCAGCTCCACGGTGGGCATCGCGCTGCTGCCGTCCTTCGCCACGGCGGGCCAGTGGGCCATCGCGCTGCTGGTGGCCTTCCGCATCGGCCAGGGCTTGGCCACCGGCGGCTCCTGGGACGGCCTGCCCTCGCTGCTGGCGCTGAATGCGCCCGAGCACAAGCGCGGCTGGTACGCCATGCTCGGCCAGCTGGGCGCGCCGCTGGGCTTCGCCGTCGCCTGCGGCCTGTTCGCCTACCTCTGGGGCAGCCTGGCCACCGAGGATTTCCTCAGCTGGGGCTGGCGCTACCCCTTCTTCGCCGCCTTCGCCATCAACGTGGTGGCGCTGTTCGCCCGCCTGCGACTGGTGGTCACGCACGAATACGAGCGCCAGCTCGAAGAACACGAGCTCGAGCCCTGCGATGTGCGCGAGCTGGCCCGGCAGCAGGGCCACAACGTGGTGATCGGCGCGTTCGCCGCGCTGGCCAGCTACGCGCTGTTCCACATCGTCACGGTCTTCCCGCTGTCGTGGGTGGCGCTCCACTCCGAGCAGGCCATCGGCCAGTTCCTCAGCGTCCAACTGCTCGGCGCGGGGCTGGCGGCGCTGGCCATGCCCATCTCGGGCCGCCTGGCCGACCGCTTCGGCCGGCGCCACACGCTGGGCTCGCTGGCGGTGGCCATCGGCGTGTTCAGCGTGGTGACGCCCTGGCTGCTGGGTGGCGGGCCGACCGGCGAAAACGCGTTCATCCTCATCGGTTTCGTGCTGCTTGGCCTGTCCTACGGCCAGTCCGCCGGCTCGGTGACCGCGAACTTCCTGCCGCACTTCCGCTACACCGGCGCGGCGCTCACCGCCGACCTGGCCTGGCTGATCGGCGCCGCGTTCGCCCCGCTGGTGGCGCTGGGCCTGTCCGCCCGGTTCGGGCTGGGGGCCGTGAGCCTGTACCTGCTGTCGGGCGCGGTGGCCACCTTGCTCACCCTGCGGGTGAACCGGGCGCTCTCGGCCGCGGTGCGCGACTGACCCGCCGCGGGCGGCCGGCCCGATGGCCGGCTGGCGGCGGCGGGCAGGGCAGGCACACCGCTTGCCCAGTGGGCTCTTCCGACCGTGGCCCCGAGACCACGGTTCCACCACGAGGAGGAGCCATGACCGATCACCGCCAGACCACCCTGGCCCTGCTTGCCGAGGGCGGCGACGATTTCCTGCGCGACTGGATCGCCGAAGCCGGCGGCGCCGACGCCGCAGCCGACGGCCACAGGGCCCGCGAAGCGCGCGCCGTGCTGGGGGCGCTGCGCTCCGCCGTGCAGGGCGGGGCGCGCGGTGACAGCCTGGACGATGCCGCGTGGCTGCCGGCGCGTCAGGCGCTGGCCAGCCTGTCCGGCGCCAGGGCGGCGGCGGGGGAATCTGCCGCCGACACCAGCCGCTTCGTGCTCGCACTGAAGCGGCCACTGTTCAACAGCATCCTGCGCCGCCACGGCGACGACCCGGCCGGCCTGTCCGACGCCCTGTGGTCGGCCACCACCCTGGTGGACCGCCTGGCCCAGTTCACCGTCAGCACCTTCCAGCAGGCGCGCGAGGACATCATCCGCCGCCAGCAGGACGAACTGCTGGAGCTGTCCACGCCCGTGGTCAAGCTTTGGGACGGCGTGCTCGCCGTGCCGATGATCGGCACCCTGGATTCGGCGCGCACCTCGCTGGTCATGGAAACCTTGCTGCAACGCATCGTGGAGACCGGCGCCGAACTGGCCATCATCGACATCACCGGCGTTCCCACGGTGGATACGCTGGTGGCGCAGCACCTGCTCAAGACGGTGAGCGCGATCCGACTCATGGGGGCAGACTGCATCATCAGCGGCATCCGCCCGCAGATCGCCCAGACCATCGTGCACCTGGGCATCGAACTGGAGGGCATCATGACCAAGGCGACGCTCGCCGACGCCCTGGCCCTGGCGCTCAAGCGCACCGGCCACACCGTGACGCGGGCGCGGGCCTGACGCGAGGTGGGCATGGAACGCATCCCCATCCTGCGCATGGGCCGTTGCCTGCTGGTCACCATCCAGGTGGACCTGCAGGACGACACCGCCATGCGCCTGCAGGACGACCTCGCGGCGGCGATCGAGACCCACGGCGCGCGCGGCGTGCTGATCGACATCTCCGCGGTGGAGATGGTGGATTCCTTCATCGGCCGCATGCTGGCCACCATCGCCGCCATCGCGCGGGTGCTGGATGCCACGACGGTGGTGGTCGGCATGCAGCCGGCTGTGGCCATCACGCTGGTGGAGCTGGGGCTGTCGCTGGGCGGCGTGCGCACCGCGCTCGACGTGGAGCGCGGCATGCGCCTGCTGCAGCAGGCCGGCGTGCTGGCCGATGCGATGGAGGGCCCCGCCGATGTGGCCGCCGAGTGAGTCCACGGCGGATAACGGGCGCCTGCCCCTGCACAGCGAGCAGGACATCGTCGCCGGCCGCCAGCAGGTGCGCAAGCTGGCCCAGCAGCTGCGTTTCTCGCTGGTGGACCAGACCAAGATCGTCACCGCGGCCAGCGAGCTGGCGCGCAATGCGGTGGTCTATGGCGGCGGCGGCGAGCTGCGCTGGCAGGTGCGGCGCGACGGCGCCCGCGAGGGGCTGCAGCTGGAGTTCGAGGACCGCGGGCCCGGCATCCCCGACCTGGAGCTGGCCATGACCGATGGCTGGACCTCCGGCCAGGGCCTGGGCATGGGGCTGTCGGGCAGCAAGCGCCTGGTGCACGACTTCGAAGTGCGTACCGCGCGCGGCGAGGGCACCTGCGTCACGGTGTGCCGATGGAAGTGAGCCGCGCCCGCGCCCCGCATCGGGTGATTCCGGTGCACGAGGCCTCGCAGGTGGGCCAGGCCCGCCGCGCGGCGATGCAGCTTGCCCACGAGGTCGGCTTCGACGAGACCGCCGCGGGCCGGGTGGGGCTCGCCGCCACCGAGCTGGGCACCAACCTGGTCAAGCATGCCCGCGGCGGCCGCCTGATGCTGGCGCCGGTGGATGGCACCGGCGCTGATGCCGGCCAACCCTGGGTGGAGCTGATCTCGGTGGACGACGGCCCCGGCATGGCCGACGTGCCGCAGGCGCTGGCCGACGGCTACTCGACCGCCGGCACGCTGGGCGGCGGCCTGGGCGCCGTGCGCCGGCTGGCACGCTGTTTCGATGCCTACAGCCGCCCCGGCGACGGCACCCTCATCCTCGCCCGCCTGGGGGCGAACGCCGGCCCGCTGGCGCCCACCCGTGACGCGCCCTCGCCGCCCGAGGTGAGCGCGGTGATGCTCTGCGCCCCGGGCGAATCGGTGTGTGGCGACGGCTGGGCCGTGGCGTGGAACGCGGAAGACGTGGCGGTGCTGGTGGCCGATGGCCTGGGCCATGGCCCGGGCGCCGCCCAGGCGGCCGATGTCGCGCTGGACAGCTTCGCGCGCGGCCCGTCGGCAGCCCCCGAGGCCCTGGTGGCCCGCCTGCATGCGGCGCTGAGCGGCACCCGGGGTGCCGCGGTGGCCGTCGCGCGGACGCCCGGTGCACGCGACCCGCTGGAGTACGCCGGCGCCGGCAACATTTGCGGCCGCCTGTTCCATGCCGCCGGCGACCAGTCTCTGGCGAGCCAGCCCGGCACCGCCGGCTTCGCGCTGCGGCGGGTGCGCGGTGCCGGGCACGACTGCGTGCGCCCCGCACTGCTGGTGATGCACAGCGACGGCGTGACCACCCGCTGGGCGCTGACCGAGGACCGGGCGCTGCTCGGCCGCCACCCCACGCTGCTGGCGGCCTGGCTCTGTGCACGGCATGCCCGCGGCAGCGACGACGCCACGGTGGTGGCCGTGCGGCTGCCGGCGGCCGCGGCGGAGGGCATGGCATGACAGGCGACGCACCCCAGGCCCACGCGCCCGATACGCTGGACAAGGCGCTGCAGCGGCTCGCCGCCCGCGAGCAGGAGCTGGCCGCCCTGCAGGCGGAGCTGGACGAGACCAACCGTGGCGTGCTGGCGCTGTATGCCGAGCTGGACGTGCAGGCCGACGAGCTGCGCCGCGCCACCGAGCTCAAGAGCCGTTTCCTGGCCTACATGAGCCACGAGTTCCGCACGCCCATCGGCGCCATCCGCAGCATCGCGCGGCTGCTGGCCGACCGGGTGGACGGGCCGCTCACCGACGAGCAGGCGCGCCAGGTGCGATTCATCCAGGACACGGCCGCCGAGTTCAACGACATGGTGGACGACCTGCTGGACCTGGCCAGGGTGGAGGCGGGCCGCGTGGAGATCTCGCCGGGCTGGTTCGAGCTGGTGGACCTGTTCTCGGCCCTGCGCGGCATGTTCAAGCCCATCCTCACCAACCCGAACGTGGTGCTGGTGTTCGACGAGCCCCAGGGCGTGCCGCAGCTGTTCAGCGACGACCGCAAGCTCGCGCAGATCCTGCGCAACTTCATCTCCAATGCGCTGAAGTTCACCGCGCGCGGCGAGGTGCGGGTGTCGGCCCGACGCGAGGACGATGCGCATGTGCGCTTCTCCGTGAGTGACACGGGCATCGGCATCGACCCCGCCTTCCACGGCGCCATCTTCCAGGACTTCGTGCAGGTGGATTCCCCCATCCAGAAGCGGCTGCGCGGCAGCGGCCTGGGCCTGTCGCTCAGCAAGCGGCTGGCCGAGCTGCTGGGCGGCACGGTGGCGCTCGACAGCCACCTGGGCGAGGGCTCCACCTTCCATGTGGTGCTGCCGCTGCGCCTGCCCGCGCAACCCGGCGCGCCTGAGGGGCGGGCATGAGCGAGGGCGGCGCACCGGGCCAGATGTCGGCCCCGCCGGGCGTCGTGAACGGCCCGGTGCTCGTGGTGGACGACAACCCCGCCACCCGCTACGCCACCACGCGGGTGCTGCGCGCCGCCGGCCTGCAGACGATGGAGGCGGCCACTGGGCAGGAGGCGCTCGACCTGGCCTCGGCCGACGTGGCCGCGGTGGTGCTGGACGTGCACCTGCCCGACATGGACGGCTTCGAGGTGTGCCGCTGCCTGCGCGAGCGGCTGGACACCGCGCGCGTGCCGGTGATCCACCTCTCGGCCACCTACGTGCGAGACGAGCACAAGCTGCGTGGCCTGAACGCGGGCGCCGACGCCTACATGACCCACCCCGCCGAGCCGGCGCTGCTGGTGGCCACCGTGCTGGCCCTCGTGCGGGCCCGCACGGCGGAAGACGCCATGCGCCGCAGTGAGGCCCGACTGCGTGCCATCTTCGAGCACGCGCAGAGCGGCATCTGCCTGCTCGACGAAGCGGGCCGCGTGGTCGAGGCCAACCCGGCGCTGCTGGCCCTGCTGCGCCGCACCGGCGAGACCGTGATCGGCCGGTCGCTGATGGAGTTCGCGCCGCCGGTCTGGGAGTCGCGCCTGGCCGCCTTCCTGCGCCAGGGCAATGGGGAGCTGCGGCGGGGCGAGTTTCCGCTGCTCACCTCAGACGGCCGGATGGTGGAGCTGGAGTGGAGCCTGTCGCGCCACGTGGAGCCCGGCCTGCAGCTGGCCATGCTGCACGACATTTCCGAGCGCCTGCAGCTGGCGGCCCAGCGCGAGCAGCTGCTCGAACGCGAGCAGGCGGCGCGCGGCGTGGCCGAGCACCTCAGCCGCACAAAGGACGAGTTCGTGGCCGTGCTCTCGCACGAGCTGCGCACCCCACTGAACGCCATCCTCAACTGGGCCCAGGTGCTGCAGCGGCGCGGCGACGACGCGGCGCAGCGCGAACGCGGGCTGCAGGCCATCGTGCGCAGCGCCACGACGCAATCGCGCCTCATCGCCGACCTGCTCGACGCCTCGCGCCTGGGCATGGGCAAGCTGCGGCTGCAGCGCGCCGAGGTGGACGTGGCGGCGGCGGCCGCCGAGGCGATCGAGACCCTGGCCGTGCCAGCCGGGGACAAGGGCGTGCGGGTGCTGCTGCAGGCCGCCGACGGGCTGCCCCGGCTGCATGCCGATCCGGCGCGGCTGCAGCAGATCGTCTGGAACCTGCTGTCCAACGCCATCAAGTTCTCCGAGCGCGGCGGCACGGTTCGCATGGGGTTGCAGGCCGTGGAGGACGTGCTGGAGATCGTGGTGCGCGACGAGGGCCACGGCATCGAGCCGGACTTCCTGCCGTTTCTCTTCGACCGCTTCACCCAGGGTGACGCGGCCAGCAACCGGCTGCATGGCGGCCTGGGGCTGGGGCTGGCGATCGTGCAGCGCCTGGTGGCCATGCACGGCGGCAGCGTGGGGGCCCACAGCGCGGGCCGCGGCCAGGGCGCCACCTTCGTCGTCCGGCTGCCGCTGCAGGATGCCGGTGGCGTGGGCGCGGCCGAGGGCGACGCACCGATCACCGCGCCCATGCTGCTGGACGGCACGGCGGACCTGCAGGGCGTGCAGGTGCTCGTGGTGGAGGACGACGCGGAGTCGCGTGAGATGCTGCTGTTGATCCTGCGCGACCATGGCGCGGTGGTGCGCGGGGCGGCCGACCATGCCGAGGCGGTGCAGGCCTGGGCCCAGGCGCGGCCGCAGGTGCTGGTGAGTGACATCGGCCTGCCCGGCCGCGACGGCTACGACCTCATCCGCGACCTGCGCGCCACCGAGGGCCCGGCGGCACCGCGCGTGCCGGCCATCGCCCTGACGGCCTTCGCCCGCCCCAAGGACCGCGCCAACGCCCTGCAGGCCGGCTACGACGCCCACGTGGCCAAGCCGCTGCAGCCGGCGGAGCTGATCAACACCATCGCGAGGCTGGTGCAGCCGGCGCCCTGACGACGCGACCTGCCGGCGGGCGGTCAGGCCAGCACCAGCCGGAACGCGGCGTTCCAGTCGGCCACGAAGCGCTCGATGGCGAAGCGCTCCTCGGCGGTGCGGCGGCCGGCCTCGCCCAGCTCGCGGGCGAGGCCCGGGTCGGCGAGGAGTTGCTGCATGCCGTCGATCAGCAGGTCCAGCCGGGTGTCGATGAGGCCGTTGCGGCCGTTGTCGATCACCGTGACCAGTTCGGTGGTGGCCAGGCCCACCACCGGCGTGCCCACCATCATGGCCTCGATGATGGCCAGGCCCAGGCTGGTGTAGCGGATGGGGTTGAAGAAGAAGCGGTGCGCGGCCACGCGGCCGGGCAGGGCCGTGTTGGCCACTTCGCCCTCGCCGCCGCAGCGCTCGCTGCCCATGCCCACCAGGCTCAGCGGCACCCGGCGCTGGGCGTGGCGGAAGATGTCGTAGCCCAGGCGCCGGCCGCGCTTGTCGATGTTGTTCACCACCACGATGCCGCTGGCGCGCTCGCCGGTGTGGCGGGCCGGGGCGAGCAGCTTCACGCCATGCTCGACCACGCGGGTGATCACCTGGCCGCTGTGCCACATGAGCGCGTTGAACGGCGTCACGTGCACCAGCAGCACGTTGGGATCGTCCATCCAGTGCACCGTGTCGCTGGGGTGCGCCTGGGGCGGGTCGTGCTCCAGGTAGACGCGCGGGCCGCGCTGCTGGGCGGGGCTCAGCAGCGTGTGCTGTTCGGCGAGCCACGCATCCTTGGACTGGAACAGCACGATGTCGACATCGGTGTCGCGCACGGCAGCGGCCGACACCTCGTGCACGTTGGAGCCCCAGGGCAGGGTGCCGCTGCGGCCGGTGTGGTGCACCGAGCGGGCCTCGTCCGTGACGAGGTAGAAGTCGTGCGGTACCTGCGTCAGGTAGTACAGGTAGTTGCCATGCACGTGCCAGGTCAGGATGCGCAGGCGGCGGCCGGGGTCGCGCAGGAGGTTCATAGGAAGAGCACCCTGAAATGCCAGGCACCACGCAGGCGCCAGTACACCGAGAGAAAGGGAATGAGCGCCGAGGTGGCGAGCATCTCCAGCGCGTGGGGCAGCGAGCGGTCGGTGTGGCGCAGCCGGCGTGCGGCCAGCGCCAGCACCAGCGCTGCCGCGCCGCCGAGGGCCGCCAGTGCCACGCCCGGTCGTCCGGCCCAGGCCAGCACCGGCGCCGCGACGGTCAGTGCCACCACGAGGTAGTAGTCCCAGGGCGGCACGGGGCGGATGCGCTGGCGGTACAGGCGCGGGTGCTTCTTGAACAGCAGCGCGTCGAAGAAGGTGTTGCGCTGCTGGCGCAGGCACACCCCCCAGGGCTCGGCGCGCACCGGGTGCACCACGCGCGCCTGCGTGGCGCGGCCCACCGGGCCGGCCTGCTGCATGAGGCGGAACTGCAGGTCCGAGTCCTCCCGCCAGGCGCGGCGGAAGCGTTCGTCGAAGCCGCCGATGCGCGCCAACGCCGCCCAGCGCACGAAGGCGTTGGCGGTGACGAACTCGGCACTCGCCAGGCCGAGCGTCATGAGCTCGTGGTCGCTGGGTGGGCGGCCGGGGTCGGGCAGGGGCACGTCCACGGTGCCCGATGCGGCCGACCAGTCCGGGTGGGCGCGCAGCGCGGCCTCGCCCGCGGCCACCCACACCGGGTCGGGAATGGTATCGTCGTCGGTGAAGGCGACGATGTCGCCCTGGGCGGCCCGCCAGCCGGTGTTGCGGGCCACGGCCGGGCCCCGGCCGGGCGCCGAGCGCAGGTAGCGCAGCGCGGGCGCGCCGCGCTCGGCGGCCAGGCGGCGCACGAAGTCGCGCACCTCGTCCTCGTGGCCGTCGTCCACCACGATGACCTCGTAGTCGGTGGCGGGCAGGCCCTGCTGGGACAGCAGCGGTTCCAGACAGCGGCGCAGCAGGGGCAGCCGGCGGTAGGTGGGCACGACGACCGACACCCTCATGCCTCGCCCGCCGGCTGCTTCTCGAGGATGAACGACCCGATCACCAGCACGTCCAGCGGCGTGCCGTAGAAGGCCTCCACCGCGTCCAGCGGCGTGCACACGATGGGCTCGCCGCGCATGTTGAACGAGGTGTTCACCAGCACCGGCACGCCGGTGCGGCGGGCAAAGGCCTGCAGCAGCGCATGGAAGCGCGGGTTCGTCTCGTGCTCCACCGTCTGCACGCGCGCACTGTGGTCGGTGTGGCAGGCGCTGGGGATGCGCTGGGCCTGGCCGGGCAGGGCGTCGTAGACGAAGAGCATGAAGGGGCTGCGCCCTTCGTTGGCGTCGGCCGGGGCGAACCAGCGGCCGAACTCCTCCACCGGGATGGCCGGGGCCACCGGCCGGAAGTCCTCGCGGTCCTTCAGCGCATTCAGCCGCACCTGCATGTGCGGGTCGATGGGTGAGGCGAGGATGGAGCGGGCGCCCAAGGCACGCGGGCCGAACTCCATGCGTCCCTGGAACCACCCGACGATCTGGTCGCGCGCCAGAATCTCGGCCGTCTCGGCGGCCAGGTCGTCGGCGCGGCGGTAGCGCAGCTTGTTGGCGCGCAGCAGCGCCTCGATCTCGTCATCGCCGTAGCCGGGGCCCCAGTGGGCGTGGTCCATGGTCCAGTGGCGCGGGCCCAGCGCACCGTCGGGCGCGCCGCGTTCACGCGCGTCCGTCCAGAGTGCGGCGCCCAGCGCGGTGCCCGCGTCGCCGGCGGCGGGCTGCACCCAGATGCCGTCGAAGATGCCGGCGTCGCGCAGCCGCGCGTTCATCACGCAGTTCAGCGCCACGCCGCCGGCCATGGCCAGGTGGCGCTCGCCGCTGGCCTCGCGCAGCCAGAGCGCCAGCTGCATCACCTTCTCTTCCAGCACGTCCTGCAGCGAGGCCGCCAGGTCCAGGTGGTGCTCCTCCAGCGCGCTGCCCGGCACGCGCGCCGGCCCGGCCAGGGCGGCGAGGTCGATGCGGTCCACCTCGAAGCGGCCGCCATCGAGCACCCGCACGTGCTCGGCCAGCGGGCCGCGGAAGCGTGGTGTGCCCAGCGCCGCCAGGGCCATCACCTTGTACTCGTCGCTGCTGTGCAGGAAACCCAGGTGCGCCGTGATGCGCTCGTAGAGCATGCCCAGCGAGTGCGGCATGCGCACCTCGCCCAGCGGCTCGTAGCGCGGGCTGCGCCAGGCGCCGTAGGTGGTGGTGGCGTGCTCGCCGCGGCCGTCCAGCGCCATCACCGCGCAGCGCTCGTAGGGGGCGGCCAGGAACGCGCTGGCTTGGTGGCACAGGTGGTGCGCCACGAAGTGCCAGCGCCAGGTGGGGTCGTCGGGCGAGATGCCGGCCAGGCGCTTCTTCAGGTGGTGCGGCGCGCCCGAGGCGAGTTGCCGGGGGGCATTGACCATGTAGGCCGCGAACAGCGGGTCCCAGGGGTTCTCCCACGGCCCGGCGGTGTGGGCCGAGGGCTCCAGCGGCAGGCTGATGCGCGCGGCTTCGGTGAGCGAAGCGGGCAGGCGGCCGTCGATGAAAAGCTCCGGGTCGTAGCTGTAGGCCACATGGTCCACCTCGCGCAGGTGGATGCCGCCCTCGCGCAGGCAGAAGTCGATGGCGTGGAAGGGCAGCTCCCAGGCACTGAAGGGCACCGGGCGCTTGCCGTGCTTGATGCGCGTGAAGCGCTCCTCCTCGGCGGCGGCGACGAGCCGGCCGTCCACCACCAGGGCAGCGGCCGAGTCGTGGAAGGCGGCGTTGATGCCGAGCGTGATCATCGGTGGGGGCTCCCTGGGGCGGTGGTGGCGAGGCGGTGCGGTTCAGGGCCAGGAGGTCTCGCGCATGGGCAGCACCATCACCTCCGGGATCACCGTCTCCGGCGGCTGGGTGAGTACGAAGCGAACGGCGCGCGCCACGCTCGCCGGGTCCTGCAGCAGGCCGGGGTCCAGGTCGGGGAAGCGGTCGAAGAGGAAGGGTGTGCGCATGCCCCCGGCGACGACGGCCGAGACCTTGATGCCCTGCGGCCGCAGCTCGGCGTGCAGCGCATGCGACAGACCCAGCAGACCCCACTTGGTGGCGTGGTACGCGGCGGCATTCGGCCAGGCGCGCTTGGACGCGGTGGAGGCGATGTTGACGATGTGCGCGCCGCGCTCCATGAGCGGCAGCGCGGCCTGCGCCATCAGGAACGGCCCGGTGAGGTTGGTGTCCACGATGCGGCGCCAGTCCGAGGCGCTCAGCTCGGCCATGGGTGCGGTCACATCGACGGCGGCGTTGTTCACCAGCGCATCGATGCGGCCGAAGCGCTCGCGCACCACCTGCATGGCGCGCTGCACCTGCACCTCGTCGCCCACGTCCAGGCCCACGGCGATGGCCGGCACGTCGCGCTCGGCGAGCGTGGCGGCCTTGTCCTCGGCGCGCTCGAAGGCGAGGTCGGCGATCACCAGCTGGGCGCCGGCCTCGCCCAGCAGGTCCGCGATGGCGCCGCCCAGGCCGCGCGAGCCGCCGGTGATGAGCACGGTCTTGCCGCGCAGGTTGCCCAGCTGGGCATCGGCGGCGGCGAAGGATTCATGGACGGACGACGCGGCGGAAGACATGGCTCTCCTCGATGGGACGGCGGAATTCGATGGGCCGCCTTCGGCATTCGGCGTTCCCGGCTGTCGGACATGTCCGACCCGCGGCGCCGGGCTCAGGCCGGCAGGGTGGCGAGCTGGTCCATCGCCGCACGCACCACCTGCCCGGCGTCGAGCGCGCGGGCGCACGGATGGCCTTCGTGCGGGCACACCCGGTGGCCGCAGGGGCGGCATTCGGCGTCCACCGACAGCACGCGGTGCCGCTGCGCATCCAGCGGCGCCCAGCGCGCCACGTCGGACCCGCAACTCACCACCACGCTGGGCACCCGGAGCGCGGCGGCGATGTGCGACAGGCCGGTGTCGTTGCACACCAGCAGGCGTGCGCCCTCGAGCAGCGCACCGAGCGACCACAGGTCGGTGCGCCCGCACAGGTCCACCGGGGTATGGCGCATGCAGGCGCGCACGTCGGCCACCAGGCCCGCCTCCGGCGGCGAGCCGGTGAGCACCACTGTCAGGCCGTGGTCCGCGAGCGCATCTGCCACTTCGGCGAAGCGGCGCGGGTCCCAGCGGCGGGAGGGCAGCTGCGAGCCGGGGTGCACGCAGACGTAGGGCCGCGCGTCCACGCCCGGCCAGGCGGCGCGCAGCGCACGCCGGTCGTCCGGCGACACCGGGAACTCCAGCGCCGTGCCCTGACGCGGCAGGCCCAGGTGGTCGGTCAGCGCGAGCAGGCGCTCGATCTCGTGGCCGTGTTCTGGCCAGGGGCAGAACAGCTCGTGGTCGGCCGCGGGGTGCCACACGCCGGGCCGCGCGAAGCCGGCCATGCGCCGCGCGCCGAGACAGGCCACCAGCGGGTTCACGATCTCGCCACTGCCGTGCATCTGACAGGCCAGGTCGAATCGCCGCGCCTGCAGCTGCGCCAGTACGTCGGGCAGCAGGCGCACGTCACACGGCACTTCGGGAAGGCCGGGAAAGCTGGGCAGCTCGACGAAATCGTCGATGCACGGCAGGCGCGCGGCCAGCGGGCGGGCCCAGGGCAGGCCGACGAGCGTGATCTGAGCCTGCGGCCAGGCCGCGCGGATGGCGCGCCACGCCGGCACGGCGCACAGCAGATCGCCGAGCATCAGGGCGCGGAACAGCACGATACGCTCCACCGGCGCGGTCAGCGCCTGCAGCACGGCCGGCGCCAAGGGCAGGGACGTCATGCCAGTGCCTCCGCCGGTCGGGCACGGGCCATGTCGTCGGCGGCCAGCAGTCCACCGGCCGCCTGCACCACCTGCGCGACGCCGACATCCATGAGGCAGCGCTGGTGCCCCTGCGGGCACACGCTCTTCAGGCAGTGGCGGCAGGGCACGTCCTGCCAGAGCACGCGGGCGCGCGCCTGCCAGGGCGTGTGCTGCGGGTTGGTCTGCGCGTAGAGCGTGACCACGGGCGTGCCCATGGCGGCGGCCAGGTGGCTGGGGCCGCTGTTGTTGGTGAGCACCAGCCGTGCGCCGTGCACCAGGGCGGCCAGGCCCGGCACGTCGAGCCGGCCCGCCAGCGAGACGGCGGGCACGGACATCGCCTGACGGGCCGCGTCGATCAACGCTTGCTCGCCCGCGCTGCCGCTGAAGACCACGTCGAGGTCGGCGGCCTGCGCGATGGCCCCGGCCGCTGCACCGAACCGCTCGGGGGGCCATCGCCGTGAGGCGGCGGTGGCGCCGGGGTGCACCAGCAGGTAGGGCCGGTCAGCGCGCATGCCGGCGGCCAGCCGGGCTGACGCGGCGGCTTCGTGGTCCTGCGGGCGCAGGTGCAGGCGAAGACGCGCATCGGCCAGGCGCGGGCCGCCCAGATGGGCCACGAGGTCGAGCTGGCGCTGCACCTCGTGGCGCATGCCGTCGGCGACCTGGTCGGTGTCGGGCACCCAGTGGCTGATCAACGCATACGGGTTCTCGCGGCAATGGGCCAGCACCAGCGGCACGCCGGCCAGGCGGCACAGCAAGGCCGCCGGCAGCGGGCTCTGGGTGCACACCGTGAAGAGCACCGCGGCGTCGAAGCCGCCGGCCGCCAGACGCGCCACCAGGGCCGCCTCCGCGGCACCGGGCCGCGGGGGCTCGGCGCCGGTGCGCAGCTTCATCCACGGCACCTCGGCGGCCAGCACCTCGTCCACCATGTCCAGGCAGGGTGCCAGCACGGCGCCCGAGGGTGAGGTCAGCAGGCTCAGATGCGCCTGCGGCAGCGTTTCCCGCAGTGCCTGCAAGGCGGGCGTGGTCATCAGCACGTCGCCCAGCTGGTCCAGGCGCACCGCGAGCACACGACGCGCCGACCGCCAGCGCGGGTCGACCCCCGACAGCGGCGTCACGCGCGCGCCTCGGGCTGCGCTTCCAGTACCGCCGCCACGCCGCCACCCAGCGCGGCGCGGCGCAGCACCACCGCCGAGCGCTGCGGCCCGGTGACCGGCGTGGGCTCGCCACGGGCCTCCCGGTACACCTCGGCCAGGTCGCGCGCGATGCGATCCCAGGTGAACTGCGCGCGCACGCGGCGGATGCCGGCACGCCCGAGGGCGGAGGCCAGCGCGGGGTTGTCGCGCAGCAGCATGAGCCGCTCGGCCAGCGCGTCGGGGTCGTGCGGCGGCACGAGGAAACCCGTCACGCCATCGGCCACCGAGTAGCGGATGCCGCCCACGTCGCTGCCGATCACGGGCGTGCCGCAGGCCATGGCCTCGAGCGGCGTGATGCCGAAGGGCTCGTACCAGGGCGTGCTCACAAAGACGTCGGCGGCCACATAACACGCGCGCAGTGCGTCACGCTGGCGCTGGCCGGTGAAGTGCACGCGCTCGGCGATGCCGGCCTCGTGCGCCACGCCGCGCAGGCGGCCGATCTCGGGGGTGTGGCGCTCATCCGGCACGGGGCTGTTGCCGCCCACGACCAGCAGACGAACCGGCCGGCGGCCGTCTGCCCGGGGCGCCATGCGGCCCACGGCGCGGATCACGTTGTCCACGCCCTTGCGCGGCACCATGCGGCCCAGCTGCAGCACCACGAACTCGTCGTCCGACAGGCCCAGCTCGCGCCGCGCACGCGCCTTGTCGCCGGGGCTGAACTCCGTGAGGTCCACGCCGCAGGGCACCATGCGGATGCGCTCGTCGTCACCGCCGTACAGGCGCAGCAGGTCGTCACGGTCCTGCGGGCACTCGGCCACCACGCGGTCGGCGCGCCGCACCAGGCGCTTCTCGATGGCGATGCGCTGCTCGGGGAAGCCGTCGGCCGCGCCCTGATGCTCACGCCGCACCAGGCCCAGCGCGTGGAAGGTCACCACCAGCGGCGTGCCCAGCCACTCCTTGAGCTTGAGGCCCACCAGGCCGGACATGAAGAAGTTGGCGTGCACCACGTCGTAGGGCACGCTGTGGCGAAAGAGCTGGCGCGCCGTGTGGGCGAAGGCCGGCATGTGCGGCAGCAGCTCCTCTTTCGGCACCGCCGTCGCCGGCCCGGCCTGCACATGCAGCACGCGCAGGCCGGGGCGCATGTCCGCGGCAGTGGGCAGCGCGGGGTCGTCACGGCGGGTGAGCACGTCGACCTGGTGGCCCATGGCGGCCAGGCAGCGGGCCACGTGGGCCACGTACACGTTCTGCCCGCCCGCGTCGACGCCGCCCAGGGCGGCGAGCGGGGAGGCGTGCTCGCTGATCATCGCGATGCGCAGGGGAGGCGAATCCATGGTGAGCCCTTGAGAGGTGTCTGGGGCGCCATGGCAATCCAAGTGCCGCTTCTCCTGCGGCCGCGTGCTCAGCTGTTGCCGCCGGGCTCGGAGATTTCGCGCAGTGCCTCGTCGGTGTGCCCGTCCTGCCGGGTGGCCAGGTCGCCCAGCGAGACGATGCCGATGATCTCGTCGTCCTCGTTCACCACCGGCAGTCGCCGCACCTGGGCGTCGCCCATCAGCTGCATCACCTCCTCGGCGTCCTGGTCCGGCGAGACGCACTCCACTTCAGGGGTCATCACGTCGGACACGCAGCCCTGGTCGGGCGCCAGGCCGGCGGCCACGCCGCGCACGGCGATGTCGCGGTCGGTGACCATGCCCACCACGCGCTTGCCGTCGCACACCGGCAGCGCGCCGATGTCGAGATCCAGCATGATCTGCGCGGCGCGCTGCAGCGTCTCCTCGGGGCTGATGGTCTCGGGGTCGTGGGACATGATGTCGCGGACTTGGGGCATGGTGGGTCTCCAGTCAGGAAGAGGGGAAGGGGCAGGCCGGGCGTGCCGGATCGACAGGCAGGCGGCGGCAATCCACGCGCCACGCCGGCCGCGCCGCGGCGCCGGGCGAAAGCGCCTCACCTGGCACCACGCTTGCCGCGTCGCGGCCCCCACCCGCTCAACCGCCACCCCGTCACCATGTCCCTCCATGCTCCCGTCCGCCCGCGCGGCGTCGAACGACCGGCCGTGCTCATCGACAAGGACGGCACGCTGGTGGAGAACGTGCCCTGGAACGTGGACCCGGCGAAGCTGCGCCTTCTGCCCGGCGCCGCTGAGGCATTGCGCGCCCTCGCGGCCCACGGGCATGCGCTGGTGGTCGTCACCAACCAGTCGGGCCTGGCCGAGGGGCGCTTCAGCGCCGCGCAGTTTGTGTCCATGCGGGCCGCGCTGCGGCAGATGCTGCTCGATCAGGGGGTCGTGGTGACCGATTTCCTGCACTGCCCGCACGCCCCAGGCGACGATGGCCGCCCCGCCTGCCTGTGCCGCAAGCCGCAGCCCGGCATGCTGCTGCGGGCGGCCCGCCTGCACGGGCTGGACCTGGCGCGCTCGTGGATGGTGGGTGACATCCTTGACGACGTGGAAGCCGGCCGCCGCGCCGGTTGCCGCAGCATCCTGCTCGACACCGGCGGCGAGACGGTGTGGCGCCGCACGCCGCTGCGCGTGCCCGATCACACGGTGGGGGATTGGGTCGAGGTGGCGGAGTGGGTACTGGCCGGCGGCCGGGAGACGGGTCTCAATGCGGCGGGCTGGGCCGGGCGACCGGCAGTGGCCTGAATGAAGGGCCGGATCCCTGGTCGAGCAGGAAGCGTCGGACCGCGACGACCAGATCCTGCACCGGTTGCGCGCCCGGGAGCCTCAGCACCGGGCAGGGCAATGTCTGCAGCCACGCCTCATGCCGGGCGAGACTGCGGCCCTCGCGAGGCCCTTCGTCGTACTGCGCCGCCCACGCAAGGAAGGCCGGGTCGGCTGCCCCGAAACGCCGAATCTCCCGCTGCCGCAGACGCGCGATGCGAGTGGCCGCGTCGACGTAGAGAAAGACGACTCGGTCGAACAGCGCGTCGGCGCCCCATCCCACCACCGAGCCGGCCACCACGACTTGCGGCAGCGTCTGCAAACGCGTGCGCAGCAGCGCGTCGCGCTCAGCGGGATCGCGCTTCGCGCGGTAGGGCGGATCGGTCGGCAGCCAGTAGAGGTCGTCCGCCTCCACGGCCAGGCAGTGCTCGCTGGCGGCCAGTGCCGCGGCGAGAGTGCTGGTGCCTGAGCCGGCAGCGCCGGTCACGAGAAGTCGCATGAGCGGGCGGGCTAACTCGCCGGCTGGACGGCGCGGTAGATCGACATCACCCCGGCCACCGCTGCCGCGGCGATGAGCCAGGCGGCGATGCGCTGGAGCAAGGCGCCGTCGATGCGCCGGCCCTCCGGAGTGCCGGTGCCGCCGGCGGTGCCGATGACGAACAGGTGCGCCGGCAGGGCCACGAGCAGCAGCATGCCCACGATGAGCTGCACGCTGCTGCTGTCGGCCGGGTCGGCCACCAGGGGCCACAGCCAGGGCCAGCAGCCCGCGGAGAAGGCGCCGGCCAGGGCGGCGGTCAGGCGGGTGGGGCGGATCATGGCCCGATGCTAGCCCAGGCCCAGGTCCTGACCCCGGGGCCGCGCGCCGGGGCGCCTCAGGCGGCGCGCAGGCCGGGGTCCAGCGAGGTGGCGCCGCGCACCGGCAGCCGGCGCAGCGCGCCTGCCGCGTGGCGATCGGGCTGTTCGGCCCAGCGTCGGAAGTAGGCGATGGTGCGGCGCAGGCCGGCGTCCAGGTCGTGGTGGGGTTGCCAGCCGAGCGCCTCGCGGGCGAGCGTGATGTCCGGCCTGCGGCGCAGCGGGTCGTCGACCGGCAGGCGGCGGAACTCGATGGCGGCCACGGCCCCGGTCAGGCGCAGCACGCGTTCTGCCAGCTGCAGCACGGTGCACTCGTTCGGGTTGCCCAGGTTGACCGGGCTGCGCACGGCGCTGTCCATCAGCCGCAGCAGGCCGTCCACCGTGTCGTCCACGTAGCAGAAGCTGCGCGTCTGCAGGCCGTTGCCGTACACGGTGAGCGGCCGGCCGGTGAGCGCCTGGGCGACGAAGTTGCTCACCACGCGCCCGTCGCCGGGGTGCAGGCGCGGGCCGTAGCAGTTGAACAACCGGGCGATGCGCACGTCCACGCCGCGTTCGCTGGCATAGGACACGCACATGGCCTCCGCGCAGCGCTTGCCCTCGTCGTAGCAGGCGCGCGGGCCGGTGGGGTTCACATGGCCCCAATAGCCCTCGTGCTGCGGGTGCACCTGCGGGTCGCCATACACCTCGCTGGTGGATGCCTGCAGCATCCGCGCGCCGTTGGACTGCGCGAGCTCGAGCAGACGCCAGGTGCCGAGCGCGCTGGTGAGCACGGTGCGCACCGGGTGGCGCTGGTAGTAGGCCGGGCTGGCCGGGCAGGCGAGGTTGAAGATGCGCTCGGCCCGCTGCGCCACCGCGGGCAGCGGTTGCGTCACGTCGTGCGGCACGAACTCGAAGCGAGGGTGCTCACGCAGGTGCTCGATGTGTTCGTGGCTGCCGGTGGACAGGTCGTCGAGCGCGATCACCTGGCAGCCCGCGTCGAGCAGGCGGTCACACAGGTGGCTGCCCACGAAGCCCGCGGCACCGGCCACGAGCACCGTGTGCGCAGGCGGGCGGTGCGGGGCGAACGGGGCGGACGGTGCCGTTGGGGTGGGGGTGGCAGTCATGCGGCGGCCATGGCATTCGCCGTGCCGGCGCGCATGACCCGGCGCTCCACCTCGGCCAGACGCAGCGGCTCGCGGCCATCGGCCAGCGCGCGGTGCAGCAGCCGCCGCACGCAGCGGCGGATGGCCGCGTGCTCCACGTCGGCCGGGTGCAGCTCGAGCCGCCACAGCGGCGCGCGGCGTTCGCTGAGGGCCAGCCAGCTCACCCACGCCAGCGACAGCAGGCGCCGCCATGCGGCGCGGGTGCTGAAGACCAGGCTGCGGGCGTGCAGGCGCCGTCCTTCGGGCAGGCTGACGATCTCGTTGAGCGTGCAGGTGTACGCGAAGCCGCTGGCCCGCACGGCCTCCCGCGCGGCCGGGCTCATGAGCCACGCGGGTGGCACGAAGCCGCGCATGGCCAGGTGCAGCTTGAGCGCCCAGGCGCGGCCGATGGCCAGCCGGCGCAGCGCCTCGATGTGGTCCAGCGCCGCGAACTCGCCTTCCCCGGCGGTGTAGACCCGGCGCAGCCAGCGTTCACGCGCGTCGCGCGCGGGCGGACCGTCGTCCTGGTGGGTCAGGCCGTGCAGGGCCAGCTCGTGCCCAGCCTCCTGCATGCGGTGCAGCCAGCGCACGAAGGGCGTGGTGGCCGGCTCGCCGTGCCAGGCGGGCACGACCAGCAGCGTGACGCGCAGGCGCACGTTGTGCCGGTGCGCCACCGCGCGCAGCATGGACAGCAGCCGGCGGCAGGCGGGCCAGGTGGCCGGGGCCACGTCGTGCAGCACCACCGCCACATGGCGCGGCGCCGCCGCGGGCCGTGCGCTGCGCGGAGGGTGCGGATGCTCAGGCATGGCCCAGCGCGCGCGAGGTGGCCCACGTCCTGGCGCTGCCGCCAGCCGCGGGGTGGCCCGCGCCGAGCAGGCGCAGGTAGTGGCCGGCGAGGTGGTCGATGACGCGCGGCCAGTCGTGGGCCCGTGCCCGCGCCACGGCGGCTGCGTCAGGGCCCTCGTCGGCCCGTGCCAGCGCGGCGCGGATCGCCTCGGCCCAGGCCTCGGGGTGCCCGCTGTCGACGCAGGTCCCCACGCCTTCGGCCAGCTCGGCCAGCCCGGCGCGCTGGCGCACGACGACGGGCCGGCCGCAGGCCATGGCCTCCAGCGCGGCCAGGCCGAAGGTCTCCTGGTCGCCGGCATGGGCGAAGACGTCCGCGCTGGCCAGCAGCCGGGCCACCTCGGCGGCCGGGCCCGGGGGCAGCAGGCGCACCGCGCGGCCGGCCTGGGGCGGCCGCGGCCCCGCGCCCATGGCCACCAGCACATGGCCAGCCCCCAGCCGCTGCACCGCATCGGCCAGCAGGCCGAGGTGCTTTTCTGCCGAGAAGCGGCCGGCATAGGCCACCACCCGCGTGTGGGGCGGCAGCCCCAGGCGGGCCAGCAGTGCGCGGCGCCAGCCGGGTTCGCGTGCCTCGGGGCGGAAGATGCGGCAATCCACGCCCAGCGGCTGGTGCTGCGCATGGCGCACGCCCAGGTCGACCAGTCGTTCGGTCATGGCGCGGCTGGGCGCGAGCACCAGGTCGAAATCGGCATACAGACGCGCCAGGTGCCGGCGCGCGCGCTGCTCGGCCCAATCGGCCGCTGGGCCGCGGCCGCCCAGCAGCCCGCGCGCCCACTGGGTGAGGTCGCTGTGGCAGAAGGCGATGGCGGGCACCTGCAGGGCGCGGGCGGCGTCGGCCACCGCGCCGGCCAGCACGAAGGGGTCGGCCGCCTCGATCAGGTCGGGCTGGCAGCGCTCGATCAGCGCGGTGGCGCGCTGGCGCTGCAGCACGAAGCGGTAACCGCCGGAGGCCGGCACGGGCCAGCCGCCACAGTCCACCCGGCCCGGGCCGCGCACGCCCGGTGCCATCAGCGTGTGGCGCCAGCCGCGCTGGCCCAGGGCGCTGCGTTTGGTCTCGATCACCCGCCGCACGCCGCCCACGCCGGCCGACGACCAGAACATGGTGGCGTCCAGCAGGTGCGGGCGCGCGTCGGGCGCGCCGTCGGCGGGCAGTGCCGGCGTCACCCGCGTCCTCCGCGGGCTGCCTCCGCGGCCTGCAGGGCCAGGCCGCGCCAGCAGGCCGCCACGGCCAGCGAGAAGGCCTCGTCCCAGGCCGGCATGGCGCCGCTGGCAGCCACCACCAGCCCGTCCAGGCACACGCCGCCCCAGAGCAGGCTGTCGTCGGCCTCCAGGCGGTGCGGCTCCATCCATTGCAGGCGGCGGCTGTCCATGCCGTGGCGCCAGCTCAGCCGGGCCTTCGCCCGCGCATAGGCGGCGTAGTCCACGTCCCAGCGGTCGCGGTCGCCCACGGAGTGCTCGTGCACGACGGCATGCTCGAAGCTGCCGGCGCCAGGGCGCGCGGCCGGGTCCACCATCACCAGGTGCAGCACACCCAGGCCGCTCACGGCCGGGTCGGCCAGGGCGGCCTGGATGAAGGGAAGGGTGCGCGCCACGGCCTCGGCGGCCGTGGCGGCGTTCGCGAAGCGGCTGTTCGCCACCGGGCTCAGTTGCGGTCGCTGCGGGCGGCCAGGCCGGAGCTGTCGCTGCCGGACATGTTGGCGCTGTCGGACGCACCGCTGGTGGACGAGCCGTAGGTTCCCGTGCCCGAGGAGGTGCCGGTGCTGCCGGTGCTGCCCATGGTGCCGGCCGGGGTGCCCGTGGTCGTGCCGGTGCTGGTGCCGCTGCCGTAGCTGCTGGTGCCCGTGGCGCCGGTGTTGCCCGTGCTGCCGGCCATCGAGTTGCCGGTGCTGTCGGTGCTGGTGGACACGGTGCCCGCCGAGCCGCTGGACGTGCCGGTGGCGGTGGTGCCGTTGGTCGTCGTGCCGGTGGTCGTGGGGCCGGTGGCGCCGGTGTTGGTGCCCATGGACGTGCCGGTCGACCCGCTCGTCGTGCCCGTGGTGCCGCTGGTGGTGCCCATGGTGCCGGACGTGGTGCCGGACGTGGTGCCGGTGGTGCCCGAGCTGTTGTACGTGCCCTGCGGGTTGGTCGCGCTGGTCGAGTTGGACGTGGTGGTGGTGGTGTCGGGGCCGGTCGAGCCGGTGCCGCTCGGTGCGCCGCTGCCGGAGTTGCCCTGCGCGACGGCCACGCCGCCGACCACGACCAGGCAGGCCGCCGCAGCGGTGGTCAGGCGAGTAACGAGTTTGTTCATTCCGAACTCCTGAGGAAGGTGCGTTGAGGAAGCCGCCCGGCTCCCGCGGGAGCCCGTGACGCCGTGGACAGCCCGCGGCAATCCGCGTGCCGCGCGCCCTGGGCGTGTGGGGGGCGCGGCCGTTCGGGCATCGGCAACTTTTGCGCCCTGGCTCCCCCCGCGGCCCGTGCCGGCATGTGGACTGCCGGCAGGGGCAAGACCCCGACCCCTCACGCCTTGCGGCAAGGAGCACCCCATGCCAGACCGATCGACTTCCCCCGGACCCACCGAGACGCTGCAGACGCAGCGCGCCATCCAGCGCGAGCAGGACCGCCGCGACGCCCGTGCGGGGCGCGAGGACCCCGGCGACCGGCAGGCCGTGCAGGCGGGCGCGCGCGAGCAGCCACAGGACCTGCCGGCGCAGCACCTGCCCAAGCCCGGCCGCGAGGCCGACCTGCAGCTCGCCCCGCGCTTCGAGGCGCCCGGCTACCAGGGCAGCGGCAAGCTGCAGGGCTTTGCCGCCCTGGTCACCGGTGCCGATTCCGGCATCGGCCGGGCGGTGGCCGTGCTGTTCGCCCGCGAGGGGGCCGACGTGGCGGTGGCGTTCCACTCGAGCCGCGACGACGCCGAGGAGACGAAGCGCCACGTGGAGAACGAAGGCCGGCGCTGCCTGCTGCTGCAGGGCGACGTGAAGGACGACGCCTGGTGCCGAGAGGCCGTGCAGCGCACCGTGGACACCTTCGGCCGGCTCGACGTGCTGGTGAACAACGCCGCCTTCCAGGAGCATGCCGATTCCCTGGAGGACGTCGACGACCGGCGCCTGATGGAGACGCTGGACACCAACGTCGGCGGCTACTTCCGCATGGCGCGCGCCGCGCTGCCGCACCTGAAGGCGGGCGCGTCCATCATCAACACCGGCTCGGTGGTGGGCCTGCAGGGCAGCGAGAAGCTGCTGGATTACTCCGCCACCAAGGGGGCCATCCACGCCTTCACCAAGTCGCTGGCGCGCAACCTGCTGCCGCGCGGCATCCGCGTGAACGCGGTGGCGCCGGGCCCGGTGTGGACGCCGCTGAACCCGGCCGACAAGCCGGCCGAGGAGGTGGCCACGTTCGGCCAGGGCACCGATTTCCACCGTGCAGCACAGCCGGAGGAGCTGTCGCCGGCCTTCGTCTTTCTCGCCGCGCCGGTGTGCGCCGGCTACATCACCGGCATCGTGCTGCCCGTCACCGGCAGCGTAGGCGCGATCTGAGCCCCTGCGCGGGCCCGATGCGAAGCGACACGGCTGTCACCGCGGCACACCGTTTGCCAACGCCGTGTCGGGCGCTTGACCCCGAGCGCTGCCCCAAAGTCCCCACCAAGGAGTTGTCACCATGAACCTCATCATCTGGCTTGTCGTCGGCGGTCTGCTGGGCTGGATCGCCAGCCTCATCATGCGCACGGACGCCCAGCAGGGCGTGATCCTCAACGTGGTCGTCGGCATCATCGGCGCGCTGCTCGGCGGCTGGTTCATCTCGCCGCTGGTCGGCGTGCCCACCATCAACCAGGGTGCCTTCAGCGCAGGCGCGCTGCTGGTGTCGCTGCTGGGCGCGATCATCCTGCTGGCGATCGTGAACCTGGTGCGCCGCGGCTCGGCCCGTTGAGCCCCCGCCGCCCCGCCATGGCCGCCCCCTCCAACGACGGCGACGACCCCGGCGGCTCGCTGACCGGCACCCTGCAGGCCCTGCTGCACGAGCTGCCGGGCCTGGTCAGCGACCGCGTCGAGCTGTTCGCGCTGGAGCTGGGGCGGGCCGCCTCGGCGCTGGCGCGGCTGGTGGCCTGGGTGGTGGCGATCGCCATCCTCGGGGTCACCGCCTGGCTGGCCCTGTGGTCCGGGGTGGTGATCGCCCTGGTGCAGGCCGGCTGGCATTGGGCGCTGGCGCTGGCCGCGGTCATGGTGGCCAATCTGGCCGCCGTGGCGTTCGCCGCCACGCGCGTGCGCGGCCTGGCCGGGCGCGTCAGCCTGCCGGCCACCCGACGACACCTCACCCTGGCCCGCCGTGCCGACACGGACGGCGAGCCGACCCCCACTTCCGCGAACGCGCCCCTGCCGCATGCCGCCGCCTTCCACGACGCCGAACGTCCCCTCCACTGAGGCCTCGGGCCCGGCCATGCCGCGCGGCATGCCGGCGGGCTGGTCCATGCCGCCGGACGGGCCGGGCGAGCCGGCGTCCGACGACCTGGACGCCCGCATCCTGCGCGCGGAACTGGACCTCATGGCGCGCGACGAGCGCGTGCGCGAGCTCACGACGCAGCTCAACCGCCAGTGGGCGCGCGCGCGCGAGCCCGGGCGCTGGGCCGCGCCGGTGGCGGGCGTCGGTGCGGCGCTCGCGGCCTGGTGGGCCTGGCGCCGGTGGACGCAGCACCGCCATGCCGGCAGCGGCCGCCCGCGCCCCGGCAGCGCCGACGCCCGCGTGCGCCGCATGGAGACCACCGCCAAGCGCCTGTCGGTGCTGCAGGTGATCGCCATGGTGTGGCCGTTCCTGCCGCGCAGCTGGCACCAGCGCTGGGGGCCCACGTCCACCAGCGCGATGTTCAACCTCGGTGGCTCGCTGGCCCGGCGCTGGATGGCCGGGCGCGATGCGCGGGCCATGCCGTGGTCGTTCCCGGCGGCCCCCGCCGCGATGGACGACCTGGCGCCGGCGCCGCGTGCGGGGCGCCAGCCCGTCGCGCCCACGGGGTGGCCTGCCGCGTCGGCGCCCGAGCCGGCCGCGGGGGCAGTCCAGCCCGTGGCGCATGTCGATCTGACGCGTTATGCCGGCACCTGGCACGAGATCGCCCGGCTGCCCAACCCCTTCGAACGCCCGTGTGCGGGCCAGCCGCAGGCGCACTACACGCTCGTGGGTGGCAGCCAGCTGCGGGTGGAAAACCGCTGCCAGATGGCCGACGGCGGCTGGCGCCGCGCCGTGGGCGAGGCGCGTGTGGTGCCGGGCAGCGGCGGGGCGCGGCTGAAGGTGAGCTTCCTGCCACCGTGGCTGCGCTGGATGCCGGTGGGCTGGGCGGACTACTGGATCCTCTTCGTCGACGAAGGCTACAACGTGGCCCTGGTGGGTGAGCCCCACCGCCGCCAGCTCTGGCTGCTGTCGCGCACGCCGCGCGTGCCGCAGCTGGTGCTGCAGCGCATGCTGGAGCAGGCGGAGCGCCAGGGTTTCCCCATCGACCGCCTGATCGCGTCGGCCTGATCAGGCGGCCATGGGCCCCCGTGGGCCGGGTGGGCTCACAGCAGCAGGAAGGCCGCCGCCGCCACCGACGTGGGCAGCAGCGCGCCGGCCAGCAGGCCCCCCGCGCCGATGGACTCGTCCTCGAAGCCGTGCCGCAGCAGCGCCACGCCCGCCGGGTTGGGCGCATTGGCGATCACCGTGAGCCCGCCGCCGGCCACGGCGCCAGCGACCAGCATGTACTGCGCTGCCGCCGGCATGCCGGGGATGAGCGAGCCGAGGTAGGTGAGGGCGGCGTTGTCGGTGACGGCCGTCAGGCCCAGGGCGCCGAAGAACAGGGCCACCGGCTCCAGGCCGCCCACGATGGGCTGCAGCCACCAGCGTTGCATGCCGCCCAGCACCACCAGGCCGGCCAGGAAGAAGCCCACCAGCAGCGCCTCCTTGATGATCAGGGGGCTCTGGTAGCGCTCGTAGGCCTTGGTGAAGCCGAGGAACATCAGGAACAGGGCAATGAAGGCCACCGGGTGGTGGGCCATGATCACCACGCCGGCGAGCAGCACCGCATGCACCAGCACGATGGGCAGTGGCACCGGCGCCTCGGGTGCGGCGGCGGGGGCATGGCGAGGGCGGCGGTCGGCCAGGTCACGCAGCGGCCGGGCCAGCACGACGGTGGCCAGCGTGGCATTGAGGACCACCGCGAGGGCGGCCTTCCAGCCGAACTGGGTGAGCATGAAGGCGCTGTCCCAGCCCCAGGTGCCGGCCACCATCAGCACCGGCGGAGCGGCGTACGACGTGAGCGTGCCTCCAATGGAGATGTTCACGAAGAGGACACCGAGCGCGAAGTACTTGGCGCGCTCGGGGATGCCGGCCCGGAAGATCAGCGGCGCCAGGATGAGCGCCGCGATGGTCATGGCCGCAGGCTCGGTGATCAGCGAACCCAGCAGCGGCACGGCCGCGAGCCCGAGCCAGACGGCCGCGGCGTCCGTGGGCAGGGGAACCAGGCGCGCCAGACCCGACACGCCGGCCATCACCGTGCGCAACACCGGGCGAGAGGCCGCCATCACCATCACCACGAAGACGAACAGTGGCTCGGTGTAGTTGCGCGATTCGGCGTAGGCCAGCGCCTCGCCGCCGCCGGCCAGCAGCGCCATGCTGCCCACGAGCGCGATGGCCCAGAAGCCGAAGACGACCTCCACCTCGCCGAGCAGGTGCCACAGGCCGGCATGGCGGGGGTAGCGGTGGGACAGCCGCTCGAACTGCTTGGCGGCGAAGGTGTGGATGAGGGCCACGGCAAACAGCGCCGCAGCGATCAGCTCCATGTCGGACGGGTGGGGCATGGGGTGGGCAGGTGAACGCAAGGTGCACGGGCGGCCCGACCCGTGCTGACACCTGCCAATGCACCGGCATTCATGCGGCACTGGCACCCAGTCATGCAGTCTACCCTGCCATTCGCCGCCTCTTGCGCGGCGGGGCCGGTGCGCCGGCCTAGGCTGTGCGCCTACTCATCCGCTTTCTCCCCACCATGCGCCACTGGCTCCGTGCCCACCGCGGCTTCCTGCTCTTCCTGCTCTGCCTGGGCGTGTTCCGCACGGCGGTGGCCGACTGGAACCCCGTGCCCACCGGCTCGATGCGCCCCACCATCGTCGAAGGCGACGTGGTGTTCGTGAACCGGCTGGCCTACGACCTGAAGCTGCCGCTGAGCGACGTGGTGCTCGCCCGCCTGGGCGAGCCGCGGCGCGGCGACATCGTCACCTTCCGCTCCCCGCGCGACGGCACGCGCCTGATCAAGCGGCTCGTGGCGCTGCCAGGCGACGTGGTGGCCATCGACGACGGGGTGCTCGTGGTCAACGGCGAGCCCGCGCGCTACGAGGGGCTGCATGCGGTGCAGGAGCCGGCGCGCCACGGCGTGCCGCGCGCGGCACTGCGTGCCGAAGAAGCGATCGACGGCCGCTCGCATGCGGTGCAGTTTCTCGAGGGCTGGCCGGGGCCGCGGCGATTCGGCCCGGTGGTGGTGCCGGCGGGGCACTACTTCATGCTGGGCGACAACCGGCACGACAGCGAGGATTCCCGCTTCATCGGGCCGGTGGCCCGGCCGCTGCTCATCGGCCGCACCGAGCGCACGCTGGTGTCGGCCGACATCCTCGGGCACTGGTGGCCGCGCTGGGAGCGCACCGGCGCCCCCCTGCGCTGACGCTTGCGCCGACACCTGCGGCGCGGCGCAGGCCGCGCGGGCAAGTCAGCCGCGGGCGGCCTGTTGCAGGGCCTGCACCAGCTCGCCCGG
Organism: Burkholderiales bacterium; assembly: GCA_016213265.1. Lineage (GTDB taxonomy): Bacteria > Pseudomonadota > Gammaproteobacteria > Burkholderiales > Burkholderiaceae_C > Ideonella. The sequence goes on from JACRBA010000177.1 coordinate 37,682, forward strand.
GCTGCAAGGCTTGTGCAGCACCGGGAACTCGCCACTGGGCAGCCGGATGTGGCTGTAGCCGGTGATCAGCACCACCGGCAGGCGCGGGTAGCGTTCGCGCAGGGTGCGCGCCAGCGCCACGCCGTCCATGCCGCCGGGCATCACGATGTCCGACAGCACGGCGTCGAAGCGCGAGCTGCCGTCCCCGTCCATCAACGACAGGGCCTGCTCGGCACTGAGCGCCGGGGTGACGGCCGCCCCGTGCGCGCCCAGCACGGCGCCCGTCACCTCGCCCAGCGACGCGTTGTCGTCGACCAGCAGCACCCGCAGGCCGGCCAGGTCGGCCGCACCGGGTGTGCGTTGGGCGGCCGCGGGCGCGGCCTCCTCACGCGCCGGCGGGGCGGCCGGCAGCAGCAGCGTCACGGCGGTGCCCAGGCCCGGCGCGCCGGCAATGCGGGCCTGGCCGCCGGCCTCGGCGCAGAAGCCGTGCACCTGGGCCAGCCCCAGGCCCGATCCGCTGCCCATGGGCTTGGTGGTGAAGAAGGGCTCGAAAGCCCGGCGCGCGACATCGTCGTCCAGCCCGCTGCCGTCGTCGGTGAGCGTGATCTGCACGTAGTCGCCCGGCGGCAGGTCGCCCAGGTCCGCGGGGTCGGCGCGGCGCACGTCCAACACCACGTGGCCGCGGCCGGCAGGGGCATGCTGCAGCGCGTCGCGCGCATTCAGGGCCAGGTTGATCAGCGCGAGCTCGAGCTCACCCGGGTCCACCACCACCGCAGGCGTGCCAGGGGCCACGTGCACCTGCACCTGCACCCGCTTGCCCAGCACGATGGCGAGCAGCTCCTGCCACTCGGGCGCCGTGCTGACCACGTCCACCCGCTCGGGCCGTGTGGCGTGGCGGCCCGCGAAACGCAGCAGGTGCTGGGTCAGCCGCCGGCCGGATTCCACCGCGCGCCGGATGGCGCCCAGCGGGCTCTGCACCTCCTCGGCGGTGCCGGCGCGACGCTCGATCAGGTAGGCGCTGTTGCTGATCACGCCCAGCAGGTTGTTCACGTCGTGCGCGACGCCGCCCGTGAGGCGGCCCAGGGCCTCGACGCGCTGGCCCTGCGAGGCGCGCTGCTCGGTGTCCTTGGTGCGGGCCACGGCGCGGGCCACCTGCCGCTCCAGCTCGTCGTGCGACGCGCCGAGCGTGCGCGAGGCCTCCGCCAGCGCCTGGGCGACCTGGTCGAACTCGGCGATGCCGGTGGGCAGGGCCTTCACGGGCTCGTGCCGCTGCATGCGGGCGGCCATGGACTGCAGCGCCGCGGCGGGCCGCGCGATGCGCCGGGACAGCCACAGCGCTCCGCCCACCGCCAGCCCCAGCAGCACGTGGCCGCCCACGAGCAGGCCGGCCACGGCGTCGCGGCCGCTGGCGGCGAAGCGATCACGCGGGGCGGCGACCAGGAAGGTCCACCCCTGCGAGGCCTTGGCGAAGTGCCCACGCACGGCCCGGCCATCGAGCGACATGCCTTCGAAGCGGCCTTCGGTGCGGCCTTGCATCTGCTCGCGCAGCGAGGCGCTGCCCGGCCGGCCCACGAAGCGGGGGCCGTCGGGCTGCCGGGCGACGACCGTGCCCGATTGGTCCATCACGGTGGCCACCCAGTCCGCGGGCAGGCGGTGCTGGTCGAGGATGCGCTGCAGCTCCTCGGGCAGGATGGTGACGGCCAGGTTGAGCACCACCTGGCCGTCATGGTGCACCGGCTCCACCACGGTGGCGTGCCAGGGCGTGTCGGCGGCCCGGGCCATGGGCTGCAGGCGCGACGAGCCCGCCAGCGCGGGCCCGCTGCCGGCAGGGGCCGCCGCGGGCACCGTGGCGGGCCGGGTGCTCAGCAGCACCTCGTCGCCCGAGCGCAACTCGACCCAGCCCGCGAGACCTTCCATCACGTGGCGCGCCTGGCGTTCCAGGGCGGCAAGCTGCGCCGGCTCAGGCCGCGCGGAGGTGTCGAAGATCGGCGAGCTGGCCAGTGCCCGCGCGATGGCCACGCGCTGGGTGAGTTCACGGTCGACCACCATCGCCAGCGCGGAGGCGTTGTCGTGCACGGTCTGGTCGAGCGCGTCGCTCTCGGCGCGGTAGGTGGTGACGATCACCCACAGGGCGCCCGCCAGCGCCGGCAGCAGCACCGACAGCACCAGCAGCAGCAGGCGGGATCGCAGGGACAAGGCCATCGGGGAGGCACCGGAAAGGTCAGCGCGCCGTGGCGTTCGGGCGCCATGGGCATCAAGGGGACACTCTCTGAGCAAGGAGAGCACGGTCACTTTACGAGAACACGCACGCGCGGATGCGGCCCTGTCCGACACCCCTCGGGCGACCGGGTTGCCACGATGCAGTCAGACACATGACGTGGCCAACCCGGCACGGAAAGGACCTCACCATGGCCAGCCGCTCCACCCGATCCACCCCCGCCCGGCTCGCGGTCGGCGCGGCCGCCGCGTGCCTGCTGCAGATCCCGCTGGCCCAGGCCCAGATGCCCGCGCCGGCGCCGTTGCACGGCAGCACCCTGCCGCCGGCCACGGTGGCCGCGGGCCCCGCCGAGCCGACGCCCGCGAGCCAGGTGATCAACGCCAGCTACACCAGCGCCAGCGACGAGGAGGACGCGGGGTTCAGCGTGCTGCCGTGGACCCGCCGCGGCTACTTCGGCATCGACCTCGGCCAGTCGCGCTATTCCACGGGATGCGGGTTCGGCGGCTACCGCTGCAAGAACCCCGACCTGGCCGGCCGCGTGCACGTGGGCGGCATGTTCAACCGCCATGTCGGCGTGGAGCTGGCCTACCTGCACATGGGCAACGCCGACCGCGCCGGTGGCACCACCTCGGCCCAGGGCCTGAACCTCAGCCTGCTCGGCCGGCTGCCGCTGGGCAACTGGCAGGCGTTCGCCAAGGTGGGCGCCACCTACGGGCGCACCAAGGTGACCGCCGACGCGCTGGCGGGCCTGCCCACCGGCGTGCGCAAGGGCTGGGGCCCCGGCTGGGGTGCCGGCCTGGCCTACGAGCTGGGCCGCCACTCCGCCCTGGTGGTCGAGTACGACCGTCACGAGTTCCACTTCGAGGGGCAGGGCCGGAAGGCGGTGGAGATGACCACGCTGGGTTACCGCCACCAGTTCTGAACCGGGCCGCTGCTTGAAAAGGGGGCCACCAGGCCCCCGGGCATCAGTTGCTCGGCGAGCGCACGACGATGTCGTTGCGCACCGACTTCACGTCCGGCACCGCGGCGGCCATCGCGCCGGCCTTGTCCTTCTCGGCCTGGCTGGTGGCGAAGCCCGACAGCTGCACCGTGCCGTTGAGCGTCTTGACCTGGATGCGCATGGCGCTGACCTGCGGGTCCTCGGCCATGCGCGTCTTCACGCGCGTGGTGATGGTCGTGTCGTCCACGTACTGGCCGACGCTGCTCTGGCCGCTGGTGACGGCGCAGCCCGACATGGCGAGCGTGGCGCCCAGGGCGACGAAGGTGGCGGTGAGGAAGGAACGGGTGCGTGTCATGGGGAAGACTCCTTGTGATTGGCTTGGGGCCCCCCATGGGCAAACGGCGGGCCCGGCCGGCCCGGGCGCGCTCAGGCGGTGGCCTGGTTGGCCGCGGGCGCGTGCCCGGCGGCCGCGCGCAGGGCGGAGGCAGGCTCGGGCGGCCGCCCGAGCCGCAGCATCAGCTCGGCCACGCGTTGGGTGTGCCGCGCCAGGTCCAGGCGCTGCACGGCCCAGTCGCGGGCGCGCTCGCCCATGGCGCGCCGCGCGGCCTCGTCGCCCAGCAGCTCGGCGGTGCGCACGGCGATCTCCTCGAAGTGACCGCGCTCGCAAAGCCAGCCGGTGCGCCCCTGCTGCACGATCTCCGGCACGCCGCCCACGCGGGTGGCCACCACCGGCACGCCGCAGGCCATGGCCTCCATCAGCGCCAGCGGCATGGCCTCGGAGTGCGAGGTCGACACCACCACGTCCAGCTGCGGCAACAGATGCGGCATGTCGCGCCGCACGCCCGCCAGGTGCACCCGGCCCGCCAGGCCGAACTGCCCGATCAGGGCGCGCACACCGCCCTCCATCGGCCCTTCACCGAACATCACGGCATGGGCGCCCGGCCGCCGGGCCAGGGTGAGCATGGCCGCGCGCACGAAAGTCTCCGGGCCCTTCTCGGGAGACAGCCGGCCCACGAAGCCGACCAGGGGCACGTCGCCGGCCAGGCCCAGCTCGGCGCGCACGCCCTGGACGGCGCCCGGCCGGGGCAGCGGCTGGAAGACCTGCGTGTCCACGCCATTGGGGTCGCAGCTCAGCCGTGCCGGGTCCGCCCCCGCGGCCAGGGCATGGTGGAAGCTCTCCTGGCACACCACGCTGAGGTGGCTGCCCACCAGCCGGTGCACTTCGAGGTCCAGCGTGCTGAGCTGGCGTCCGTGGATGGTGGACATCACCGGCACCCCGGCCAGGTGGCCGGCCAGCCCGCCCAGCAGGTGGGCATTGGGCAGGTGCGCGTGGATGAGCTCGATGCGCCGGTGCCTGGCCAGCATGGTGGCCATCTGCACCGAGGCCCAGGGCGGGTCGTCGGGCATGGAGGTGACCAGCACCTCGGCGCCCAGTGCGCGCAGGCGGTCGGTGTAGGGGCTCTCGCAGGGGCACAGCGCCGTGACCTGGAAGCGCGCGGCGGGCAGCCGCTCGACCAGGCGCTCGACCCAGGTCTCCATGCCGCCGACGATGGCGTTGCCGATGACCTGCAACACCCGCAGCGGCTCCCCGGTGCGGGGGGCCACCCGCGTCGGCGACGGGCTGCCCGCGCCCATCAGATCTTGCGGCTGGTGATGGTGCCGGCGTCGTAGTGCGCCGGGCGGCCGGCCACGCGGCCGTTGAGCAGCACGCCGTGCTCGTCGGCCGGCAGCAGGGAGTCCTCGCCGCGGTCGGTGAGGTCGTCGGCCGACTCGCGGGCGGCCAGGCTGTCCAGCCGGCCGTCGGCGGCCTGCAGCGCCTGGCGCCGCGCCATGAACTCGTCGAGCAGGCCCTCCCAGTCGAGCTTGGCCCGCTTCAGCTGGGGAAAGAGCTCGCCTTCCTCCTCCTTCACGTGGTGCAGCACGTACTCGCACAGCACGGCGAAGCGCGCCGCGAACTTCTCGTCCACGGCGTGCGAGGCATCGAGCTGCTCACCGAGGTAGCGCACGATCTCGTGTTCCACCTCGGCCTCGTCCACGGCCTCCACATCGGTGACGATGGGGCGCAGCAACGGATACAGCAGCTCCTCCTCGAGCGCGGCGTGCACGCGCAGCTCCGCGAGCGTGCGGCGCACGATGGATTCGCACAGGTCGCCGTTGCGTTGGGCATCCAGCCGCAGGAACTCGCGGTAGGCCTGCTTGATGCGCCGGTGGTCTTCCTGCAGCAGGTCGATCACGCGGCTGCGTGCGGCGGTGGCGGCGCGCGTCACGCGCGTGGTCGGAGGGCTGGCTTGCATCGTGGGCTCCCGGGTTGGCATGGCCGCCGGGCAAGCGGCGTGCCGCGCCCTGTGTTGGGGGGGTGGCCGGGTGATGGCACAGGCATTGCCGTGGAACGGCTCGTTGCCCGGGGCCGATGCCCCGGCAGGTGCCGCCATTCGGCGGCACCCCACCCCCAACAGGAGATGCTCAACGTGGCTGGGCTGGAACTGCGCAATGACCAACGGCAGGTGCAGACGCTGTCGCCGCGCCTGCAGCACGCCGTGCGCTTGCTGCAGATGTCGTCGCTCGACTTCGCGGCGATCGTCCGCAGCAAGCTGGGTGAGAACCCGTTCCTCGAAGACGAGGAGGGCCCCGACCCCCTCACCGCCGTGGCTGGTGTGGACGAATCGGTCAGCGGGCCGACCGTGGACGACGGCGGCGATGCCGTGTCGCTCGAACCGCAGGGAGACGACCGTGACCTCTGGCAGGCCGACCACGCCAGCGGCCTGCGCCGGGAGGACGGCGACATGTCCGCCATGGACATGATGGCGGTGGAGACCACGCTGGCGGTGCACCTGCATGGCCAGCTCAACGTGCTGCCGCTGACCCCGCGCGACCTGGTGCTGGCGCGCGGCATCGTGGAATCGCTGGACGACGACGGCTACCTGCGCACGCCGCTGGAGGAGCTGGTGGGCATCATCCCCATCGACCCTGCCGCGACGGTGGACGAGCTGCAGGTGGCCCTGCGCATGGTGCAGTCGCTCGAGCCTGCGGGCGTGGCGGCGCGCAGCGTGGCCGAGTGCCTGCAGCTGCAGCTGCAGGCCATCGAGTGCGCGGAGCAGCGCGGGCTGGCCAACCGCATCGTCACCGACCACCTGCAGGCGCTGGCCGCCAAGGACGTGAACGCACTGGCGCACAAGCTGGGCGAGGACCATGCGAAAGTCAAGGCCGCCTGCGACCGCATCCGCCGCCTGGACCCGCGGCCGGGCTGGCGCTTCGGCGCGGCCAACATCGCCTACGTCATCCCGGACGTGGTGGTGCGCAAGCGGCGCAACCAGTGGACCGTGCAGCTCAACCCCGCCGTGGTGCCCCGCGTGCGCCTGAACCGGGTGTACGCCGACCTGTTCCAGCGCCATCGCAAGCCGGCCGAGAACTCCGAGATGGCCGGCCACCTGGAGGACGCCCGCTGGACGCTGCGCAACGTGGAGCAGCGCTTCTCCACCATCCTGGACGTGGCCACCGCGATCGTGAAGCGGCAGCGCCACTTCCTGGACTACGGCCCGATGGCCATGAAGCCGCTGCTGCTGCGCGAGATCGCCGAGGAATGCGGCATCCACGAATCCACCGTGTCGCGCGTGACGAACAACAAGTACATGGCCACGCCCAGCGGGGTGTTCGAGCTGAAGTACTTCTTCTCGCGCGCCATCGTGAGCGCCAATGGCAGTGCGTGCTCGGGCACGGCGATCCGCGGCCTCATCAAGGACATCATCGAGGCGGAGGACGCCGCCAACCCGCTGTCCGATGCGGACATCCGGCGACAGCTCGTGAGCCAGGGGCTGATGGTGGCCCGCCGCACGGTGACCAAGTACCGGCAGATGCTGAAGATCGAAGCGGTGGAACGCCGGCGCGTGCGCTGATGGCCCCGTCGATGGGCCCGTGGATGGCCCCGGTACGTCGCTTGCCCACCGTGTCGGTCATCCCCCTTCCCCCCATCCCACCTTCTGGAGCTTGACCATGGCCACTGCGCTGCCCCGCCATCTGTACGCCAACATGAGCAACGACGCCGACATGGGCAGCTCGCCCGGCGGCGCCGCCGGGTCCGTGCCCGGCGCGGGCACGTCCGCCGGCATGGGCGCGGCCGGCGGCGCCGGCACCATGGCCGCCGACCCGCGCTTCGAGCGCGTGGTCTCGGGCGCCCATGGCGCGGTGGATTCGGCCGCCGAGTCGCTGGCCCAGGCCGCCGAGCAGCTGCGCCACAAGGCAGCCCGCATGGCCGAGCTGGAGCGCGAGTACATGGAGGCGGCGCGCGGCTGCGTGCGCGACCACCCCATGGCCAGCGTGGCCGCGGCCGCGGCCATCGGCTGGCTGATCGGCCGCATGAGCCGCTGAGCCCCGCGCAGCCGCCTCGAACGAAAAGAGCCGCCCTCGGGCGGCTCTTTTCATTTCGCGGCGCTCCCGCTCAGCGCGTGGCCGGGGCGGCGGCGCCTGCGTCCTCCAGCGTCGGCCGGGCCACCAGCGAGCGCAGGGTCTGCAGGTGCACGGCCTCCTGCTGCAGGCCCACCTCGAGCCGCTCGGCCACCGCCTTGTGGCCGGCGGCGGCGGCCAGCTCGATCAGCAGCTCCCAGCTGGCGTTGTCGATGAGCTCGGCGTCGAGCATCACGTGCAGGCCTTGCAGCAGGTTGGTTCGCGGGTCGTTCATGGCCTGCACGAGGCCGGCGCTTTCCACGCCCACCAGGTCGGCGCAGGGCGTCTGCGCGGTGGGGTCGCCACCGAGCTCGCGCAACACCTCGGCCACGAGGGCGAAGTGGGCGGCCTCCTGCTGGCGGAACGCCTCCAGCGTCTGCACCTCCTGCTCGCTGAGGCCGGCGCCGTCGGCGCTGGCGCACTTGACCAGCAGCGCGTCGTACAGGCGCACGCCGCCGCGCTCGAAGGCCAGGCGCTCGCCCAGCTTGTCGATGAGCACCTGCGGGCGTTTGCCCGTGACCATGTCCACGCCCGACTTGACCACGCCGGTCAGCGTGGCCGGCGGTGGCACGCTGCCCAGCGGGTCGGACTCGCGCGCATAGTCGAGCTTCATGGCCAGGTCGGCCCGCTCGGGCTGGCCATCGGCACCGGGAAGAATGGGCGCTTCCTCCTCGCCGTCCTGCATCTGTGCCGTCAGGACGGGCGACATGTGGGCGCCGGTGCGGTTGCGGCCGATCTCGGTGTGCGTATGCATCTTCAACTCCTTCGAAGAGGGGGGCGGGCTCAGGCCGCGCGGGGCAGCTCGTTGAGCTCGGTGCCGGGTTGCCAGCGGTACTGCGACGCCACCAGCTCCGTGGGCGAGCCCTCGGCATTGAGCCGCTCGCGGTAGAGCACCGAGCGCTGGGGCTCCTGGTCCTTGGGCACGAACCGCTTGCCGTCGGCGCGCAGGTCCACCTCGGCCGCCAGCACCTTGCGCACGAACTCGCGCTGCGAGGCGATGGGGATGGGACCCGGCAGTTCCTTGGGCAGGATCTCGGCCACGTCGCGGCCCTCGATGCGCTGGAAGTGCTCGATGGCCATGTGCAGATGCGCCAGCTCGTAATCGAGAAAGCGCGTCCAGATAGCCTTGATGCGCGGGTTGCTCTCCTGCTCGGCGCAGCCGTGGTAGTTGTACACCTCGGCCGCCTCGTGCAGCACCCATTTCTCGAGCCAGCTCTCGTCCGGATCGATGATGGACTCGTACTGCGTGGTGTGCTGCTCCTCGATGGAGGCGATCTCGGCGTAGAGCAGGCGCGCCATGGGGTCGGAGAACAGCGGCCCGATGTTCATGTAGTAGTTGTGGGTCTGCTGCTCGGCGGCCATGATCGTCAGCGCGTGCATCTTCGACAGGGGCAGGGCGGCGGTGCGGTCGTAGGGCTCGCGCAGGTCGTCCAGCGGGTCGCGGTGCTCCACGATGGTGGGCCGGCCGGGCAGGATGTCGGTGTAGCTCTGGAGGATGTTGTTCGCGTCCTTGCCCTCCAGCCTGTCCAGCAGCGCCGAGTACCGGTACATGTGGTCGAAGTCCTCCAGCAGGCCGAAGCGGTACACCTGCGCCAGGTACGGGTCGGGCTCACGCAGCGCCACGCCGGCCGTCACGTCGATGGCCACCTGCTCGTAGGCGATGGTGGTCTCCAGCGGCGAGTGGTCGGCACCGATGAGCCAGTTGATGGTGGTGGCCTGGTGCTGCTCGATGCGACGCAGCTGCGCCAGCACCGGCTGCAGTGACTTGTTCATGCGCGCGCAGGCATGCGAGAAGCGCAGGGCCTCCATCTCGATGCCGTTCATGAGGATGATGCGCACGCGGGTGTAGGCATCGTCGTCGAGTTTGCTGATGGGTTTCTGGACCATGTCGCGCCAGGTGAACCGCTGCCGGTCCAGTGGCACGCCACGGTTGTCCATGATGTTCAAAGCCATAGAACGCTCCTTGCCGAGAGGCTGGAATGGGTGAAGACACGCCAGCGCGTACAGGCAATGGGCATACCGCTGCGACAGCCGCGTGATGGCACGCCCGTTGCCCGATGAAGGCGCGTCGGCGATCCCCGCCGATGACACACACGGAGCAGACGTCATGACACAACAGAATCGCAACGAGCAAAGCGGCCAGCAGAACCAGCAGGCCGGCCAGCAGGGCCAGCAGGGCGGCAGCCAGCAAGGTCAGAACCGTCAGCAGGACCAGCAGAACCAGCAGGGCCAGAACCGCCAGCAGGACCAGCAGGGCCAGAACAAGCAGCAGGACCAGTCGTCCAACCGCAACCAGGGCCAGCAGGGCCAGCAGGGCGGCCAGACGTCCATCGGCTCCGGCTCGCAAGGCGGCCAGCAAGGCCAGCAGGGCCAGCAGGGCCAGCGCGACGAGCGCAACGAGCGTCGCTGACCGAACGGCCTGAACCCCAGGCCGCTTGTCCACGGGCCGAAGGGGGTTCCCTTCGGCCCGTTCGTTTTTCTAGGCCCGTCGCGGGCCGCAGCGCCCGCTTGGAGCAGTGCATGGACCGACTGGTCGCCGGACTCGATGGAGACGCGCGGCTGGACCTGATGGCTGGCGTGGCCGGGGCCTGCGGCGCCGTGGGCGTGGTGCTGGCGCGCGGGCCGGCTGGTTTGGCGCTGGCGTGGGGCGACCACCGCGAGCGCCAGTGCCTGACGCGCAGCGAATCCCTGGTCACGCGACACGGTCGCTTCGAGTTGCTGCTGTTTACACGACATGGGCCCACGCGCGTCGCGTCGGCGGCGCCGGCGGTGCACGCCGCGGACGAGTCCACCACGGGCGACCCCGCCAGCGCCGGGCCCGGCACGCGCCTGGCGCGGGCCGTGGCGCCATGGGTGGCCGCGATGGTGCGCGCCATCGATGCCGTGCCCGACAACCTCACGCGCCTGCGTGCGGACGGCGCTCGGCTGCTGCGCGCCATCGACCGGCTGGGCGAAGCGTTCCTGTTGGTGGACGCCGACTGGCGCATCCGGCACGTGAACCCCGCCTTCGAGCGCCTGGTGGGCGCGCGTTCGCACACCCTCGTGGGGCGCGAGCTGTGGCATGCGTTTCCGAAATTGCGCGGCACCGGCTTCGAGCAGGATGCGCGCGCCACCCTGGCGGACGGGTATGCGCGGGTCTGCGAGCAGTACGTGCCCGGCCTTGACCGTTGGTTCGAATCGCGCCTGTACCCCTGGGACGAGGGCCTGACCATTCTGGCGGCGGACGTCACGCAGCGCCGCATGGACCAGGACAGCCGGGCCCTGCTGGAATGCCGCCTGGCCGAGCGGCAGCGCCTGGAGGCGCTGGGCACCCTGTCCAGCGGCATCGCGCACGACTTCAACAACGTGCTGGCCATCATCCTCGGCCATGCCACGCTGCTGGAGGACAAACTGGGCGAGCACTCTCCCCTGCTGCCGGACCTGCGCCGCATCGAGCTGGCGGGGCAGCGCGCGCGCGACCTCGTGCAGCGCATCCTCGCCTTTGCGCGACGCAGCCAGGAGGCGCAGCCTGCGTCCCCGCTGGCCCCGCTGGTGGCCGACAGCCTGACGCTGCTACGCGCGGCGCTGCCCCCCCAGGTGGCGCTGTGCACCGAGCTGGCGGCCGAGCCGATGTGGACGTCGGCCAGCGCCTCGGAAGTGCACCAGCTCGTCGCCAACCTCTGCACGAACGCCTGGCACGCCCTGCAGGGCCACGCCGGGCAGCTGTTCGTGCACCTGGCGCGCGAGCGCCAGGCCGGGGAGCGCGCCGTCGCCTTCGGCACCTTGCGCCCCGGCCCGTATGCGCGCCTGACCGTGCGCGACACAGGCTGCGGCATGGACGAGGCGACACTGGCGCGGATCTTCGAGGCCTTCTTCACCACCAAGGGGGAGGGGCAGGGCACGGGCTTGGGCCTGCATCTGGTGGGCACCATCGCGCGGCGCCACGGCGGGGCGGTGGACGTGCAGTCCGCGCCCGGTGCGGGCAGCACGTTCACCGTGTGGTTGCCGGAGCTGGAGCCGGCCGTGGCTGCCACCCCGGCGGCCGCGGCACCGCAGGTGCATGGCGCAGGTGAACGCATCGCCTATGTGGACGACGACAGCGTGGTGAGTGTGGTGGTCGAGCATGTGCTGCGGCGGGGAGGCTTCGAGGTGGTGTGCTTCGGCCAGCCCGTGCTGGCCTTGCGCGCGCTGCAGGAGCCAGGGCGCTTCGATTGCCTGGTGACGGACCACGGCATGCCACAGATGACGGGGTTGGAGCTGGCGCGCCACTTGCGCCGCCTGGGCAGCCGGTTGCCGGTGGTGCTGGTGTCAGGGCTGGTGGACGACTCGCTGCGTCAGCAGGCCGCCCAATGCCAGGTGGACACCGTACTGCACAAGGAGCGCACCGTGGAGGACCTGCCCGCCGCCGTGGTCCGGGCGCTGCGGGCGCACCGCGCGGGAACCGACATGGAGGACGTCCTCCTGGCGCACCGCTCGACCGACGTGCACACGGCGCAAGGGCATGACAAGTCGTCGCGTCAGTGAGCCAGATCGACCGGGCGGCCGACATCTGCGTCACCGAAGCTCAAGCGCTCGGCCGGGCCTGACATCGCCAGCGAGCGGGCGATCTACCCCGGCGGCAGCCACCACGTCTTCGGCCAGGGCAAGCCCTCGCACCGGGTGGACATCCTGCGGCGCCTGGTGGCGTGGCTCGAGCAGTGGGTGGACCACCCGCTGTCGCCGCGGCGCGGTCAGGCCGGCTGACGCAGGGGCTCGCGCGACATCCAGCCCAGCACGCTGTCCGGGTCCACGGGCTTCACGGCGTGGTGGTCGAAGCCGGCCTCGCGGGTGCTCGCCTGGTCGGTCTCGCTGCTCCACCCCGTCTGCGCGACGATCAGCATGCCGGGGCCGCGCGGCAGCGCGCGCAGCCGCCGGCAGACCTCGCGCCCGTCGATGTCGGGCAGGCCGATGTCCAGCAGCACCACCTCGGGCTCGAAGGACTCGGCGAGGGCGAGCGCCTCGGTGCCGTCGTAGGCTGGCCGGGCGTCGTGCCCGTAGATGCCCAGCACCATGGCCAGGCTGTCCGCGCTGTCGCGGTTGTCGTCCACCACCAGCACGCGCCGGGGTGGCGGGTTGTTGTGCCCCTCCATCATCGCTCCCGAAATGCCCGACCCGCCCATCGGGCGGGGGGCAAAAAGTATGAAGCCCGCATGGTCGCCGTGGTGGGATGCCCCCGGCGGCGTGCGGGCGATTGCGCAGTGAGCAGCTCGCCGCTCAGCCGGCGGCCTGCGCGCTGCGCTCGGACAGCCGCAGCTGTGTGCGGCGCTCGTGCAGTGCCTCGCCGATGGCCTCGGTGTCCAGGCGGCGGCGCACCTTGGGGAACAGCTCCTGCTCTTCCTCGCGCACGTGGTGCTCGATGTACTCGCCCAGCACCTTCACCTTGGCGTCGTACAGGCCTTCGTCGGGATGCATGCCGCCGATCTGGCGCATCAGCTCGCGCGCGCTTTCATGCTCCACCACCGCCTCGTCGACCAGGTCGTTCTCGTGCATCTGGTCCCGGCAGGCGGGGTAGAGCAGTTCTTCCTCCAGGCGCATGTGCAGCGAAAGCTCGCTGAGGATGCGCCCGGCCAGGCGCGCGCGCTCTTCGGCGCCGGCCTGGTGCTTCACGAGCTTGTCGTAGTCCTTGAACAGGCGGTGCAGCGCGCGGTGGTCGTCGGTGAGCTGGGCCACGGCATCGGGCACGTCGGTGCGGCGGCGGCGCGGGGCCTGGGTGTCGGTGGGCGCGGCGTGGTGGCTGGGCGGCATGGGGACTCCTTGCATCCGTGGATCGATTCATCGGGCCGAGGCAAGTTCGACACCCGACCCCCATGGAAGTGGGGGGTGGGGGTACGCCGGTTGCCGCGCCCTCGGGGCCATGCCCGCGCGCCGCGCGGTGCGCCACAGGAGCAGACCATGAACGACGAGCCACGGCACGACACCGCGCGCGACCCGCGCGGCCCCGCGCCCTCCGTGGACCTGCAGGCCCGCCCGGCGCTGCGGGGCAGCAGCGTGAAGCAGGGGCTCGCCACCCACCCGATCGGCACGCTGGCGGGTGCCGTCGCGGGGGTGCTGCTCGGCATCCTGGTGGGCCTGACGGCCGGCCCGGTGGGCAGCCTGTTCGGCGCGGTGGCGGGCGGCGTCATCGGTGCGCTGCTGGGTGGGGGCATGCCCGGGGCCGTGGGCCGGCAGCCCGACGACCCGCCCTGAGGCCCGCGGCGCCATCAGGCCTGCGGATGGCGGATGCGCTCGAGCGCCGCATGGGCCTCGAGCGCGGTGGTGAGCTCGTGGCTGAGGCGGCGGATGTCCATCACCATCGCCAGCATGAGCGAGGGCCCGGCGTGCTGCCGCAGCATTTCTTCCAAGGCGGAGCAGCGCAGCCGCAGCGCGTCCGCCAGGCAGGCGGCCAGGGTGTCCTCGGGCGTTCGGCCGTGGGCGGATGTCATGGTGGCACTCCCCGCGGCCCACCGCGGCCGCGCTCTGCCTGGGTTCGAGGCAAGGCGCGTACCGCGCGCCACAGGCGGGTGACGATGCCGTGGATCGCGCCCTCGATGGCCCATGGCACGGCGTGAACGTGGCCTGGCAGGTGGAGCGGGGCGGCCCGCACCACGAGGCGCAATGCGGTGGCGCGGCGCATCAGCGAGGCCGGGCACATCTTGCTGGAGGCCGCGCCGCGGGCCGTGGGCTCGCCGCGGGCCATGGTGCTCGTGCCTGTGCAGCCCTGAGCCTCGGGGGTCTGGGTACGGCCCTTGCCGAACGTCGGTACATGCCGACGCCCACGCAAGGACCCGCGATGCGCCCCTCCCACGATCCTCCCCACGACGGCCGCGACTCGGCCGGTGCCCGCTGGGGCCGCCCCGACCAGGGCTACGGCGGTGGCCAGTTCGGCGGCCGCGCCGGTGCCGGCCCGAGGCCCGACCCCGACGCGCCCGGCCACCCTGCCAGGGGCCACGCCTACGGCGGCCAGGGCTTTGGTGGCACCAGCGGCTACGGCGGCGATTGGGAAGGCCGCTATGGCCACGGCGCCCACCCCGACCACACGCCCGAGCGCGGCGGCGGCCCCACCGTGAAGGACATGGACGAGGGCCGCCACGCCGACCCCAACCGCGCCATGCGGGGAGAGAGCGCACGCCAGTCGCCCGAGGAGCACTGGGACCCGGACTACCGCCGCTGGCGCGAGGAGCACGCCCGGCAGCTCGACGCCGACTACCGCGCCTGGCGCGCGATGCAGGCCCCCGGCGCGGGCGACGGCGGGCGCGGCGACGAGCGCCGTGGCGCGCAGCGGGAGGGCAGCTTCGCCGATGAATTCACCCGCTGGCGCGAGAGCCGCCAGCGCGGCGGCTGAACCGACCTGGGAGCACCACCATGGCACGTTATGGCGAGAAGGCCCATGAGAAGGTGGGCGAGGCCCTGCACGAGATGAAGCAGGGCAAGCTCAAGTCGGGCAGCGGCAAGAAGGTCACCAGCCGCAAGCAGGCGGTGGCCATCGGGCTGTCCGAGGCGCGCAAGTCAGGTGGCAAGGTGCCCAAGCCACCCGCCGACAAGCACTGAGCGACATGGTGCCCGTTCCCATCCCTGCCGCGCCCGGCGCGCCGGCACCGTCCGCGATGGCGCGTCTGGCATGCCGCGCGGTGATGGTCGCGATGGCGGCCCTGGCCTGCGCCTGCAGCAGGGCGGCGCCCCCGTCGCCCGCGGTGCCGGTGCCGGCGGCGGCCGAGCCCGGCCTCGGCCCGCAACCTGCGTTGCCTCGCGCCCAGCGGCAGCTGGTGCCCACGGTGAACATCGCGCCGGCCAGGCCATGGCCCGCGGGGCAGCGCCCCGTCGCGGCGCCGGGGCTGGCCGTGCAGGCGTTCGCCATGGGCCTGGACCACCCGCGCTGGCTGCACGTGCTGCCCAATGGCGACGTGCTGGTGGCTGAGAGCAACGCACCGGCCCGGCCCGAGGACGATGACGGCCTGAAGGGCAAGGCCATGAAACTCGTGATGAAACGCGCCGGTGCCGCCGTGCCCAGCGCGGACCGCATCACCTTGCTGCGCGACGCCGACGGCGACGGCGTGGCGGAGCTGCGCAGCGTGCTCCTGCAGGGGCTGCGTTCACCCTTCGGCATGGCGCTGGTGGGCGAGCGCCTGTACATCGCCAACACCGACGCGGTGGTGTGGGTGCCCTACCGGCCCGGCGACACGCGCATCACCGCGGCCCCGCAGACCCTGGCGCCCCTGCCCGCGGGCCCACGCAACCACCACTGGACCAAGGCGCTGCTGGCCAGCGCCGATGGCCGGCAGCTCTATGCCACGGTGGGCTCCAACAGCAACGTGGCCGAGCACGGCCTGGCCGAGGAGGAAGGCCGCGCGGCCATCTGGCAGATCGATCGCGAGACTGGCCGCGCGCGCGTGTTCGCCACCGGCCTGCGCAACCCCAATGGCATGGGTTGGGGGCCCGATGGCGCGCTGTGGACGGTGGTCAACGAGCGCGACGAACTGGGCGACCACCTGGTGCCCGACTACCTCACGCCGGTGAAGGACGGCGGCTTCTACGGCTGGCCGTGGAGCTACTTCGGCAGCCATGTGGACGAGCGCGTGAAGCCGCCCCGGCCCGACCAGGTGGCGCGCGCGCTGAAGCCCGACTACGCGCTCGGCTCGCACGTGGCGCCGCTGGGCCTGGCGTTCTCGCGCCCCGAGGTGCTGGGTGGCCGCTACCCCGTGGGCGCCTTCGTCGGCCTGCACGGGTCGTGGAACCGCTCGGACCTGGCCGGCTACAAGGTGGTGTTCGTGCCGTTCGAGGGTGCCGCGCCGGCGCCCGGGGCGCAGCCGCAGGACGTGCTCACCGGCTTCCTGAGCCCCGACGGTGACGCCTGGGGCCGGCCGGTGGGCGTGGCGCTCGACGGGCGCGGCGGCCTGCTGGTGGCCGACGACGTGGGCAACGCCGTGTGGCGGGTGGCGCCCGCATCCCCTGCGCGCTGAAGGCGCGGACGCGCCGCTTGTCGGCAAGGCTTACCGAAGACACGAAAAGTCAGCCGCGGACGGTGGCGCGGCGTCCTCGGTATCTACCCGCATCGGCAGGCCGCGTGCCCAGGGGAAAGGCGCTCGTTGCACCGGGCCGGTGCGCGTGGCACGGAAGCTGCTGAACTGCCCCCCACGGCCGGGTGCCGGCCATGCTGTACGGATGCCTCGGAGGGACGTGATGAGCGCCATCGAACTGCCGGCGGAGCAAGCGCCGACGCAGGAATTGCAAGTGTTGTTGACGGCCCTGGTGGGCCTGCGCAACGGGGAGGCGGACGTGCGGCTGCCCTACCACTGGACGGGGGTCGCCGGCCGCGTGGCCGACGTGTTCAACGACGTCGTGGCGCAGAACGCCAGCCTGGCCGAGGAGCTCTCGCGCCTGCGCAAGGTGGTGGGCCGGCAGGGCCAGCTCAAGCAGCGCGCCCCGCTGCGCGACGCCCGCGGCTTCTGGGCCGATTCGCTGGAATGCGTGAACTCGCTCATCGACGACCTCGTGCACCCCACCTCCGAGGTGGCGCGCGTGATCGGCGCCGTGGCTCAGGGCGACCTCAGCAAGAGCATGGCGCTGGAGGTGGACGGCCGGCCGCTCGAAGGCGAGTTCCTGCACACCGCCCAGACGATCAACAAGATGGTGGACCAGCTCGGCAACTTCTCCGCCGAGGTGACGCGCGTGGCGCGCGAGGTGGGCACCGAGGGCAAGCTGGGCGGCCAGGCCACCGTGAAGGGCGTGGCCGGCACCTGGAAGGACCTGACCGACTCGGTCAACTCGATGGCCGGCAACCTCACGGCGCAGGTGCGCAACATCGCGGACGTGACCACCGCCGTGGCCAAGGGTGACCTGTCCAAGAAGATCGAGGTGGACGTCAAGGGCGAGTTCCTGACGCTGAAGAACACCATCAACACCATGGTGGACCAGCTGCGCTCGTTCGCCTCGGAGGTGACGCGCGTGGCGCGCGAGGTGGGCACCGAAGGCTCGCTCGGCGGCCAGGCCCGCGTGGAGGGCGTCTCAGGCACCTGGAAGGACCTGACCGACTCGGTGAACTCGATGGCGAGCAACCTGACCAGCCAGGTGCGCAACATCGCCGACGTGACCAAGGCCGTGGCCACGGGAGATCTCTCCAAGCAGATCACGGGGGATGTGAAGGGCGAGATCCTGGAGC
>JACRBA010000178.1 GCA_016213265.1 Burkholderiales bacterium
GGCCACTGCCACCGCCGCCGCCGCGACCGCCACGGGACGGGCCGGCCGGCGCACGAGAGGACGGCTGACCGCCGCCGCCCGCGGCATGGGCGCCCCCGGGTCGACCGCCCCGGCCACCGCCGCCGCCGCCGCCGCCCCGGCGGGTGCCGCCGACGCCGATGGTCATGCGGCCGAGCACGATGGGTTCGGCCTTCTCACCGGCCGGCACCTCGAAGCCCGGCACGGCCTCGCGCGGGATCTGGCGCTTGATGAGTTTCTCGATGTCCCGCAGGAACAGCTCCTCGTCCGGGCACACCAGCGACACGGCCTCGCCCTGCGCGCCGGCACGGCCGGTGCGGCCGATGCGGTGCACGTAGTCCTCGGGCACGTTGGGCAGCTCGAAGTTCACCACGTGGGGCAACTGGTCGATGTCGATGCCGCGCGCCGCGATGTCGGTGGCCACCAGCACCTGCAGGTCGCCGCTCTTGAAATCGGCCAGCGCCTTGGTGCGTGCACCCTGGCTCTTGTTGCCATGGATGGCCATGGCGCTGATGTCGTTCTTGTTCTGGAACTCGGCCAGCCGGTTGGCGCCGTGCTTCATGCGCGTGAACACCAGCACCTGGTGCCAGTCGCCCTGGCGGATGAGGTGGGCCAGCAGCTCCTTCTTGCCGTCGCGACCCACCGGGTGCACCTTCTGGGCGATGGTGTCGGCGGTGGCGTTGCGGCGGGCCACCTCGATGAGGGCCGGCTGGTTCAGCAGGCGGTCGGCCAGCGCCTTGATGTCATCACTGAAGGTGGCCGAGAACAGCAGGCTCTGCTTGTGCTGCGGCAGGATGGCCAGCACCTTCTTGATGTCGTGGATGAAGCCCATGTCGAGCATGCGGTCGGCTTCATCGAGCACGAAGATCTGCACCTGCGACAGGTCCAGCGTGCCTTGCTGGTGGTGGTCCAGCAGGCGGCCGGGCGTGGCCACCAGGATGTCGACGCCCTTGCGCAGGCGGTCGATCTGCGGCTGCATGCCGACGCCGCCGAACATGACCATGCTGGTCATCGGCAGGAACTTGCCGTAGGTGCTCACGCTTTCCTCCACATGGGGCGCGAGCTCGCGCGTGGGGGTGATGATGAGGGCACGGATGGCGATGCGGCCGCGCGCGTCGCGCTTGGGGCCTTGCGCGGCCAGGCGGTGCAGCAGCGGCAGCGTGAAGCCGGCGGTCTTGCCGGTGCCGGTCTGCGCGCCGGCCATGAGGTCACCGCCTTGCAGGACAGCGGGAATGGCTTGCGCCTGGATGGGGGTGGGCTGCGAGTAGCCTTGTTCGCGAACGGCACGAACAATCGGTTCGGCCAGGCCGAGGGAATCGAAGGACATGGGTGTCGAGGGGGCCCACTGGGGGCTTCACGCCGGGCCCATCACCCGCAGCCAGATCACCGACGAGGCGGTGGAGCCGGGGGACCAGCCAGGGGCCCGGCCGGAAGAAGGTGCGCACCACACACAGGCGCCTGCCGGGAGGCAGGGCGGGCACGCTGTCAGAACTGACAGACCGCCGTCGAGGCTGGACCTCGCGGGGCTGGCGGCAGTGTACCAGTGACGGCCGTCACTCCCACGAAAAAGGGCCGGGAAACCCCGGCCCCTTGCGGAGGCGGGAAGGCGGTGCTCGCCCCCCGCAGTGCGCAGGCTGCGTCAGAAGCCGCTCACGTTCAGGCGGCCGCCCGTGACCGTCTTGCCCGCCAGCGACGGCGTCGCCGTGGTGCTGCCCAGGATGGCGGCCTTCAGTTGCGCCGCCGAGAGACCCTTGTGGTTCTTGGCGTACAGCGCGATCGCGCCGGTCACATGGGGCGTGGCCATCGACGTGCCGCTGTACGAGGCATACGAGTTGGTCGGCACCGTGGAGTACACGCCTGCGCCCGGGGCGCCCAGGTCCACGGTGTTGGCGCCGTAGTTGGAGAAGCTCGACATCGTGCCGTTGCTGTTCAGCGAGGCCACCGCGATCACGTTCGAGTTCGGGTAGCTGGCCGGGTAGAACGGCGAGTTGTCGATGTTCATGCCGTTGTTGCCGGCGGCGGCCACGAAGAGGATGTCCGCCGCATTGGCGCGCTCGATGGCGTCCTGCAGGCCCTGCGAGAAGCCGCCGCCGCCCCAGGAGTTGTTGGTGGCCACCAGATTCAGGTTGTGCCGGGTCTTCAGGTCGGTGATGTAGTCGACCGACTTGATGGCGTTGGCGGTGGTGCCACCGAAGCTGCCCAGGAACTTGACGTGCAGCATCTTGACCTTCCAGCACACGCCGGCCACGCCCACGCCGTTGTTGCCCACGCCGCCGATCGTGCCCGAGACGTGGGTGCCGTGGTCATCGCCCGTGCCGTCGTAGACCGACTTGTTGTTGCCGTCGAAGTCCCAGCCGTGCTTGTCGTCGACGTAGCCGTTGCCGTCGTCGTCGATGCCGTTGCCGTCGGTTTCGGCCGCGTTCTTCCAGTGGTTGGCCTTCAGGTCGGGGTGGGTGTATTGCACGCCCTCGTCGATCACGCCCACGACCACGCCCTTGCAGCTGAAGTGGTCGGCGTTCCAGGCCTCACCGGCCTGGCTGCCGTACTGGTTGGTCTGCAGCGGCGAGCTGTCGCCGTACATGCCCCACAGCTGGCCGTTGACGTAGTACGGGTCGTTCGACACGGCCGTGTGCTGGTAGATCCAGTTCGGCTCGGCGAACTCGACCGCGTCCTGCGCGTGCAGCGCGCGCACCGCGGCGGCCAGGTTGGCGCCCTGCGGCAGGCTGATGCGGTGCAGGTCGCCCCGCACGCGCTCCAGCACCTTGGCGCCGACCTTGTTCAGCGCGATCAGGCGGTTGCTCTCGGCCGCGTCGGCCTTGAACTGCACGAGCATTTCACCGCGCACGAACTGGCGGTGCGGTTGCTGCAGTTCGGCCACGACGAGATCCGGCTTGCCGCCTGCGAGCGCGCCGCCGGCCAGCGAGGCCAGGGCAGTGACGATCAGCGTGTGGCGGAAGCGGGGGGTGATGCGACGCATGGAAGGGCTCCTGTGCATGGAAGGTTCAGGGCCGGCACGTTTGGCCGGCAACGGGGATCCGCATGCTCTGCCTCGCCCCCGGGGGTGTCGACCCTTCAGCCTAGGGGCCGGTGGGAACCCTTGTCCCCCAAAAAGGCGCAGGCCGGTCCTGGGACCGGCCTGCGGGGTTGACGCCCCGGGGGGCGCGTGTCACAGCACAGGCCCCGCGTGGGGCCCGCTGACCATCGTCAGAAGCCGCTCACGTCCAGGCGGCCGCCGGTGACCGTCTTGCCGGCCAGCGAGGTGGTCGGCACGGCGGAGTTCAGGATCGCTGCCTTGATCTGCGTTGCGGTAGCAGTGGGGTGCAGCGAGGCGTACAGCGCCACGGCGCCCGTCACGTGCGGCGTGGCCATCGAGGTGCCGTCGTAGGCGGCGTAACCCGGCGTCACCACGCCGTTCACGCTCTTCGGCACGGTCGACCAGATGGCAGAGCCCGGTGTGCCCAGGTCCACCGAGGTGACGCCGAAGTTCGAGAAGCCGGACTTCGTGCCCTTCTTGGTGATCGAGGCCACCGAGATGATGTTGCTGCTGGTGTAGCTGGCCGGGTAGGCGGGCTTCTTGTCGGTGTTCTGGCCGACGCCCAGCAGGTTGCCGTTGCCGGCGGCCGCGACGAAGAGGATGCCGGCGGCGCCCTGGCGATCGATCGCGTCTTTCAGGGCCTGCGAAAAGCCACCGCCGCCCCAGGAGTTGTTGGTGGCGACCAGCTTGATGCCGTGGCGGGTCTTGAGGTCGGTCATGTAGTCGACGGCCAGGATGGCGTCGGCCGTGGTGCCGCCCTGGGCGCCGAGGAACTTGGCGTTGACCATCTTCACCGTGCCGCAGATGCCGGCCACGCCTTGGGCGTTGTTGCGCACCGCGCCGATGGTGCCGGACACGTGCGTGCCGTGGTCATCGCCCACGCCGTCGAAGGTGGTGTTGTCGTCGCTGACGAAATCCCAGCCATTCACGTCGTCGACGTAGCCGTTGCCGTCGTCGTCGATGCCGTTGCCCGGGATCTCGAACGGGTTGACCCAGATGTTGGCCTGGGTGTCCGGGTGGGTGGTCATGACGCCTTCGTCGATGATGCCCACCACCACGTCGGACGAGCAGTCCTTGCCCACGTTCCAGGCTTCGGCGGCCTGGCTGCCGTAGGGGTTCTTGCGACCCGGCGAGGCGTCACCGTAGACGCCCCACAAGCTGCCGTCGGCGTAGTAGGGGTCGTTCGGGGCGGCTTGGGTGGTGTAGATCCAGTTCGGTTCCACGAGCTTCACGGCCGCGTGCGCGCGCAGCGTGCGCAGCGCGTCGACCACGGCCTTGCCCTGGGGCAGGCGCACCAGGTGGAGCTCGCCGTCCTGCGCCGCGCGGCGCAGCACCTTGGCCGAGCGGGCGCCCAGGGTCTTCAGCGCGGCGTCGCGGGCGGCGGCAGCCATGCCGGGGCGGAACTGGACGAGCAGCTCGTCGGCCACGAAGCGCAGGTCGCTGCGCTGCAGGTCCGCGTCGATGCGGGCGGGCGAGGCGTGCGCGCCGGCGGCGCAGACGGTGGCGACGGCAGCGGCCACCAGGCCGCGGGAGAAGCGTTGTTTCATGCGTCAGCTCTTTCGGGTGGGAGGCGTGGGTCTGTCGCCTGCAGGAGGCGGCCGACCCATTGTGCGCAGCGCCGGCCCGGTCGCACCCGGGGTCGCCCTGGGTCGGGCCGACCCCATGACGCTTGTTGAGGGTCGGCGGCGGGGGATAATGGCGGGTTCGGCGCCCCATCCGGGTGCGCCGGCCAGACTGCCCCCCGACCCGAAAGACATCAAGCGATGGCCCAGTACGTCTTCACCATGAACCGCGTCGGCAAGATCGTGCCGCCGAAGCGGCAGATCCTGAAGGACATCTCGCTGTCCTTCTTCCCGGGCGCGAAGATCGGCGTGCTCGGTCTGAACGGCTCCGGCAAGTCCACCCTGCTCAAGATCATGGCCGGCGTGGACAAGGAGTACGAGGGCGAAGCCACGCCCATGCCGGGCATCAAGATCGGCTACCTGCCGCAGGAGCCCCAGATGGATCCGTCGCAGACGGTGCGCCAGGCGGTGGAAGAGGGCATCGGCGGCGTGCTGGCGGCCAAGAAGCGGCTGGACGAGGTGTACGCCGCCTACGCCGAGCCGGACGCCGATTTCGACAAGCTGGCCGCCGAGCAGGCCGAGCTGGAAGCCATCATCGCCGCGGCGGGCAGCGAGAACACCGAGCACCAGCTCGACATCGCCGCCGATGCGCTGCGGCTGCCCCCGTGGGACGCGGTGATTGGCCAGCTCTCCGGCGGTGAGAAGCGCCGGGTGGCGCTGTGTCGCCTGCTGCTGTCCAAGCCCGACATGCTGCTGCTGGACGAGCCCACCAACCACCTGGACGCGGAGTCGGTGGAGTGGCTCGAGCAGTTCCTCAAGCGCTTCTCCGGCACCGTGGTGGCCATCACCCACGACCGCTACTTCCTGGACAACGCCGCCGAGTGGATCCTGGAACTCGACCGCGGCCACGGCTTCCCCTTCAAGGGCAACTACTCGGACTGGCTGGAAGGCAAGGAAGAGCGCCTGAAGCAGGAGCAGAAGACCGAGGACGCGCGCGCCAAGGCCATGAAGCAGGAGCTGGAGTGGGTGCGCAAGAACGCCAAGGGCCGCCAGGCCAAGAGCAAGGCGCGCCTGGCC
>JACRBA010000023.1 GCA_016213265.1 Burkholderiales bacterium
CAGCGGCGCCTCGACGGCGACGGGGTTGATCAGCACGTCCGCGGGCTCACCGCCGGTGCGGATCTCGTGGCGCGCATCGGCGCCGGGCAGGGGGGTGTGTGGCGTGTTCATGGGTTCAGGATGCCCCCGGGGGCACCCGCGCACCAGGGAACAGGCGCGGCGTCCCGTGTCGGCCCGGTCCTACGGCCCGTGACGGGATGTAGCACCACGTGGGAGGCTGCAGGGGACTTGCGGCGCCGGGGCCTGCGCCGGCCCATCGCCGCGGCGACAATCGCGGCATGTTCCAGCCCTCCCAGCACGACGTGCGGCGCTTCTTCTGCGACGTGGCCGCCAAGCAGCAACGCGGCGCGCCGCTCGAGGCCATCGAGGTGCTCGCCGGTGGCTGGATCGACGAGCACCCGGAGTACGCCACCGACCTGGCCGACCTCGAGGCCGCCCTGGCCGCGT
Organism: Burkholderiales bacterium; assembly: GCA_016213265.1. Classification (GTDB taxonomy): domain Bacteria; phylum Pseudomonadota; class Gammaproteobacteria; order Burkholderiales; family Burkholderiaceae_C; genus Ideonella. Next base: position 448 of record JACRBA010000023.1, read on the forward strand.
CCTACACCGTCGAAGGCGGTCGCACCAACCCGTTCCTGCACCTGGCGATGCACCTCACGGTCAGCGAGCAGGTGTCCATCGACCAGCCGCGCGGCATCCGCCAGGCGGTGGAGCTGCTGGCCGCACGCCGCGGCTCGCTGCACCAGGCCCACCACGAGGTGATGGAGTGCCTGGGCGAGATGATCTGGGAATCGCAGCGCAGCGGCCGCCCGCCCGACGGCCTGGCCTACCTGGACCGGGTGCGCCAGCGCGCGACGCGCGACTGACGCCCGCCCCACGGGCGCGTCACTGCCCGGTCACTTCACGCTCACCCAGCGCCACTCCAGCCAGTTGTCGGGGCGGTGCACCACCGTCACGTTCTGCCGCGCCGCCCACGGGATGAACTGGCGGTGCAGGGGGATGTGGTAGACCTGCTCGTTGTGGCGCAGGAAGATGCGCTTGAGCAGCGCGCGGCGCTTGTCCGGGTCGGCCTCCCGACTGGACGCGGCGGCCATCGCATCGAGCTCGTCGTCGCGGAAGTTGCCGCGGTTGTACTCGCCCACGCCCTTCTGTGCACGGTTGCGGTAGATGGGCGTGATGATGGTCTCAGGGTCGGTGATGGAGCCGCCCCAGCCCAGCAGGTACATCGAGGTGTCGAGCTTCTCCTGCTTGGGGAAGTAGGTGGCCTTGGGCATGGCGTTCACGCGCACCGTGACGCCGATCTTCTGCCACATGCCGGCCAGCGCCACGCACAGCCGCTCGTCGTTGACGTAGCGGTTGTTGGGGCAGTCCAGCGTCACCTCGAAGCCCTGGGGATAGCCAGCCTCCGCCATGAGCTTTCGCGCGCCGGCCAGGTCGAAGGGCAGGCGCTTTTCCACGTCGGGGTCGTTGCCCGTGCCCAGCGGCGAGGGCACCACCGCGCCGGTGGGGGCGGCCTGGCCGTTCATGAGCTTGGTGCGGATGGCCTCGATGTCGATGGCCTGGTAGAGCGCGCGCCGCACGCGCACGTCCTTGAACGGGTTCTTGCCCTTGACGCTGCTGTAGAGCAACTGGTCGCGCGCCTGGTCCATGCCGATGAACAGCACGCGGTTCTCCGGGCCCTCGATGACCTTGACGCGCGGCGTGCTGCGCAGGCGCGCCACGTCGCGCGGCGGCGGGTCCAGCACGAAATCGACCTCGCCCGAGATGAGCGCGGCCACGCGCGTGGCGTCGCTCTTGATCGGCGTGTAGACCACCTCCTGCACGTTGCCCTCGTGCGTGCCCCACCAGCCGGCGTGGCGCTTGAACACGGTCTTCACGTCCGGCGCGCGCGACACCAGCTGCCACGGCCCCGTGCCGTTGGCGTGCATGGCCGCGTAGGTCTCTTCCTTGTTGGTGTAGTCCTGCGGGCGGGTGACCTTGTTCTTCTCGCTCCACGACCGGCTCATGATGTAGACGGTGTTCAGGTGCTCCAGAAAGATCGGGTTGGGCTCGGCCAGGCGGAACTCCACGGTGAAATCGTCCACCTTGCGCACCTCGCCCAGCGCATTGGCGTACGCGCTGATCTGCGAGGTCTTCTCCCTGGCGCGCTGCACCGAGAACACCACGTCGTCGGCGGTGAAGGGCTCGCCTTCGTGGAACTTCACCCCCTTGCGCAGCTGGAAGGTCCATTTCAGCGGGCCGTCCTGTTTCCATGCGGTGGCCAGCGACGGCACGATCTTCAGCTGCTTGTCACGCGCCACGAGGAACTCGTAGACCTGCGCATTCATCGCGTTGGTGAACAGCTCGTTCTGCGCATGCGGGTCCAGCGTCTGGGCGTCGCCCTGGCTGGCCCAGCGCAGCGTCTGGGCGGGCGCGGCGGTGCCGGCGGCCAGCACCAGCGTGGCGACGGCGATGAGAACGGATCGGCGCATCGGAAGCTCTCCTTGGTGGGCGCGCCGCGCAGGCGCGCATCGACAGGGAGCGCCAGTGTAGGCAGGCCCACCGGGCGTGCGGCGTCGGGGGCTTTGCAGAGGTGCCCCGCGGGGGTGGGCCGCCAGGTGGGCCGCTAGCGCCCGGCGCCCGCCTCGCCCGCCCAGAGCCCGTCGACGTGCGGGAAGCCCCAGGCCTTCGGGTCCTCGCGCGAGACGATGCGATCGTTGCTGCGCGAGAGGTCGAGGGTCTGCACCGCGATGGGCATGTTCGAGCGGGTGGCGAAGAACTCCCGCACCTGGGGCGTCACCAGGTTCTGCGGGTTGTGCTCCGTCACGACCGCCAGGCGCTGCGACTCCAGGCGCACCAGGGAGCCCACGGGGTAGATGCCCAGGCTCTTGACGAAGGCCTTGAACACCGCCGGGTCGAAGTGGCCCTTCCACGAGGCCATGGCGGCGATGGACGCGGCCGGGTCCCAGCCTGCCTTGTAGGGCCGGTTGGAGGTGATGGCGTCGTACACGTCGCACACCGCGCCCATGCGGGCATGCAGGCTGATGGCGTCGGCGGCCAGCCCGTGGGGATAGCCGCTGCCGTCCACCTTCTCGTGGTGGTGCAGGCACACGTCGAGCACCAGCTCCGTGGCGCCCCGGCCCTCCACGAGCATCTCGTGCCCGCGCACGGGGTGCTGCTTCATGATGGCGTACTCGGCGTCGGTGAGCTTGCCGGGCTTGTTCAGCACCTCCAGCGGCATCGCCGCCTTGCCCAGGTCGTGCATCAGACCGGCCAGCCCGGCTTCGCGGCAGGCTTCAGTGGCCAGGCCCAGTTCCCGGCCCAACGCCACCATCAGCGCGCAGACGGCCACCGAATGCATGTAGGTGTAGTCGTCCTGGGTCTTCAGGCGCGCCAGGCTGACCAGCGCCCCGGGATTGCGGAACACCGAATCGGTGATGTCGTTGACCAGGGGCAGGCACTCGTCCGCACAGACGGCGCGGCCCATGCGGGCTTCGCCGAACATGGACATCACCTGCGCCTTGCCACGCTCGCAGACGGCCGCGGCCTGCCGCAGCTCGTCCTGCATCGAGGCGCGAGGTGGCTCCGGCCGGGCAGACGGCGCCGGGGCGGCGGCCTGCGCGGGGGGCGGCGAGGCAGGAGGCGGCTTGCCGGCCGACGCAGTGGCCAACGGCGCAGGCGGGGGCGCCGCCGCCTCGTCGGTGGCGACGTCCAGGCCCTTGCTGATGTCGATCCACACGCCCGGCAGGCCGCTGGCCCGCAGCTTGGCGAGGTCGCCCTCGTCCCGGATCACGAACCGCGTCTTCCAGAAGGGGTGGTCCATCCACGGGCCCTCCAGGGCATGCAGGTGCATGCCGATGCGGACCTGGTCGACGGTGATCTTCTTGAGCATGGACAGACCGGAGGGCCCGCCGCCGTGACGGGCCATGGCAAGGCCTATCGACACTCTAACGCCGAACGTGAGCCCACGGCGGCCAAAAAAAAGCCGCTGGGTGGCAGCGGCTTTCAGTCGGCCGGACAGCGCCGGCAGCGGGGTCGCGTCAGCGCGTGCGCGACTGCGGAATCGTCTTGAGCTCGCCCGGCAGGCTGGCCAGGTACTCGGCAATCTGCTTGACCTCGGTGGCGCTCAGCGGCTTGGCCATGGCCACCATGGTGGCGTTGTTGCGACCCACCACGTGCTTGCCCTCGGCCTGGTAGGCGCGCAGCGACACCGCCAGGTAGTCGGCGTGCTGGCCGGCCAGGCGCGGGTTGGCCGGGTCGGTGGTGTTGTTGAAGTTGGTGCCGTGGCAGGCCACGCAGGCGGCCAGCTTGTCCTTCAGGCCATCGGGCAGTGTGGCCTGTGCCGGGGCGGCGGCCCCTTCGGTCCTGCCATGGGCCTCGTAGTAGGCAGCCAGGTCCGCGATGTCCTGGTCGGTGAGGGAGCCGGCCACCCCGTTCATCGAGGGGTGCTTGCGGTCACCCTTGCGGTAGGCGTCCAGCGCGGCGGCGATGTACTTGCCGTTCTGGCCCGAGATCTTGGGCACCTTGTACACCTGCGGGAAGCTGGCCTGGTAGCCCGGGATGCCGTGGCAGCCGATGCACATGGCGTTCTTCTTCTCGCCGGCCTTGACATCCCCCGTCAGGCCCTGGGCCTGGGCCGTGGCCGCCAGGCCGGCCAGCGCCAACGACACGAAGGTTGCCTTCACCGAAATTGCCTGGATGCTGTGCTTCATCGCCGGGTCGTTCTCGCTCGCGCGGGTGGGTGGTACAGAAGGGGTCGAAAGCCTGGCCGCCGGGCGCCGCACCCGCGGTGTGCCTAGCGCACACCGCAGCAGCCGCCCTTGCGGTCGATCAAAGATTATAGGCACCGTACCCGACGCATATACTGGGTCGAACCCCCTGTCCGGCCCGCGCGCCGGCCCTGCCCTGCGACCCTTCACGCGCCCCGCCTGCCCATGAAATTCCAAGGTACCGACCAGTACGTCGCCACCCCGGACCTGATGCTCGCGGTGAACGCCGCCATCACGCTGAAGCGCCCGCTGCTCGTCAAGGGCGAGCCGGGCACCGGCAAGACCATGCTCGCGGAGGAGGCCTCCAGTGCGCTGGGGCTGCGGCTGCTGGAGTGGCACGTCAAAAGCACCACCAAGGCGCACCAGGGCTTGTACGAGTACGACGCGGTGAGCCGTCTGCGCGACAGCCAGCTCGGCGACGAGAAGGTGCGCGATATCCAGAACTACATCGTCAAGGGTGTGCTGTGGCAGGCCTTCGAATCGGACGAGCCGGTGGCGCTGCTGATCGACGAGATCGACAAGGCCGACATCGAGTTCCCGAACGACCTGCTGCGCGAGCTCGACCGCATGGAGTTCCACTGCTACGAGACGCGGCAGACCATCCGCGCGAAGCACCGCCCGCTGGTGTTCATCACCTCCAACAACGAGAAGGAGCTGCCCGACGCCTTCCTGCGCCGCTGCTTCTTCCACTACATCAAGTTCCCTGAGGCCGAGACGATGCGCCGCATCGTCGAGGTGCACTTCCCGAACCTGAAGAAGGAGCTGCTGGCTGCCGCGCTGAAGAGCTTCTACGACGTGCGCGGCCTGCCCGGGCTGAAGAAGAAGCCGAGCACCTCCGAGCTGCTGGACTGGCTGAAGCTGCTGGTGGCCGAGGACATTCCGCCCGAGGCGCTGCGCAGCGGCGACGACAAGGTGGTGCTGCCGCCGCTGGTGGGCGCGCTTCTCAAGAACGAGCAGGACGTGACCCTGTTCGAGAAGCTCGTCTTCATGCAAAAGCACAACCGCTGACGCAGCGATGATCCACGTTCAACCGGTCACGCTGGAGCGCGCGCCAGTGCGGCTGGTGCCGCTGGCGCTGTCGCACGAAGACGGCCTGCGCGCGGCGGCCAGCGACGGCGAGCTGTGGAACCTGCGTGTCACCTCGGTGCCCGAGCCCGCGCAGACGCGTGCCTACATCGAGCAGGCACTGGCGCAACGGGACGCCGGCCACCGCCTGCCTTTTGCCGTGCTGTGCAGCACGACGGGCGAGGTGCTGGGCAGCACCAGCTACCACGACATCGTGCCCGCCATCGACCGGCTGGAGATCGGCTGGACCTGGTACGCCCGGCGGGTGCAGCGCACCGCCGTCAACACCACCGCCAAGCTGCTGCTCATGCAGCATGCCTTCGAGACGCTGGGCGCCAAGCTGGTGGGCTGGCGCACCGACAACTACAACTTCGCCTCGCAGCGCGCCATCGAACGCCTGGGCGCGCGCAAGGACGGCGTGCTGCGCCACCACGCGCTGCGCCGCGACGGCACCGTGCGCGACACCGTGATGTACAGCCTGGCCGCCGGTGAATGGCCGGAGGTCAAGGCCCACCTCGAATGGCAGCTGGCGAGACCGCGCTGACGCTGCCCCCTTGAAACGGCGCCACCCGCGCCTGCCAACGCCCGAAGGACACCCCCGATGGCCCAGAAGCACCTGGATGTCGACACCCTCTGGAAGATCGAGCGCCTGGGCGCGCCGCACCTGTCGCCGGACGGCGCGCAGGCGGTGTGCACGCTCAGCCGCTACGACATGGACGAGAACAAGGGCCGCGTGTCGCTCTGGCTGCTGTCCACGCTGGGCGGGCAGCCGCGCCAGCTCACCCACTGTGGCGACAAGGACGGCCAGCCCCGCTTCTCGCCGCGTGGCGACCTGATCGGCTTCGTCGCCAAGCGCGAGCAGGAGGGCCACAAGGACGAGGAGCCGCAGTTCTATGTGATCCCGCCCGACGGCGGCGAAGCGCGGCGCGTGGGCGAGGTCGCCACGGGCGTCACGGCCTTCAAGTGGTTCCCCGACGGCAAGCGCATCGCGCTCGTGTCGTGGGTGTGGCCCACGCTGCGCGGCGCGGCCGCCCAGGCCAAGGCCCTGAAGGAATACAAGGCGCGCAAGGTCACCGGCTACGCCACCAGCGAGGCCACCTACCGCTACTGGGACCACTTCATCCCCGAGGGCCGGGTGCCCCATCTGCTGGTGATGGACGTGGCCACCGGCCGCACCGTGGACCTGTTCGAGGGCACGGGCCTGGAGCTCACGCGCATGGACCCGGACGCCAACGCGTTCGACATCTCGCCCGACGGCCGCGCGATCGCCTTCGCGCACGACCCGGCGCCGGTCAAGCAGGTCGACGGCCGCCAGGCCATCGCCGAGGTCGACGTGCGCACCCGCAAGGTGAGCGAGCTCGTGCGCGACGCCGCCTGGGACCTGTCCGCGCCCGCCTACAGCCCCGAGGGCGACCGCCTGGCCTTCCTCGCCTCGCACCAGGGCCGCAAGCACACCATGCCGCGGCAGCTCGCCGTGCTGACGCGCGAAGACGGCCCCGCCCGCCGCTGGGCGCGCGACTGGGAGGTGGTGAGTGCCCAGTGGGACCACGAGCTGAATGCCCCGCTGCGCTGGGAGGAGGACGGCCTGGCCGTCCTGTTCACCGCCGAGGACAAGGGCCGCACGCCGGTGTGGCGCTTCGACCTGGCCGACCGCCGCGCCGAGGTGCTGGTGCCCGGTGGCACCGTGGGCGGCTTCGACAAGCAGGCCGGCACGCTGGTGACCCTGGCCGACACGGCCGGCCACCCAGGCCGCATCCACGCCCACCTGCCCGGCGAGGCGCCGCAGCGCCTGGAGCGATTCAACGATGCCCTGCTGGCGCCACTGGCGCTCGGCCAGCACGAGGAGGTGTGGTTCACCGGCGCGCTGGGCGACAAGGTGCAGATGTGGGTGTTCTACCCGCCGGGCTTCGACCGCAAGAAGAAGTACCCCATCCTGCACACCATCCACGGCGGCCCGCACACCGGCCCGGGCGACCTGTGGCACCACCGCTGGAACTGGAAGCTCTTCGCCGCCCAGGGCTACGTGGTGGTGAACGTGAACTACCACGGCTCGTCCGGCTTCGGCCACGCCTTCCTCGACAGCATCACCCCCCGCTGGGGGGAGCTGGAGCTGCAGGACGTGGAGGCCGCCACCGACTGGCTGCTGGCCCAACCGTGGGCCGACAAGCGGCGCGTGTTCGCCACCGGCGGCAGCTACGGCGGCTTCATGGTGGCGTGGATGAACGGCCACGTGCCCGCCGGGCGCTACGCCGCCTACGTCTGCCATGCCGGCTGCTTCGACTGGACGGCCATGTTCGCCGACGACGCCTACGCCTGGCACGCCAAGGAGCTCGGCGCCTGGTACTGGGACGACCCGGCGCGCGTGGCCGCGCAGAGCCCGCACGCCTTCGCGGGCGCCATGGCCACGCCCACGCTGGTCATCCACGGCGCACTGGACTACCGCGTGCCCGACCAGCAGGGCCTGGCCTACTACAACACGCTCAAGGCACGCGGCGTCGAGGCCCGGCTGCTGTGGTTCCCGGACGAGAACCACTGGATCCTCAAGCCGCGCAACTCGCGCCTGTGGCACGAGGAGTTCTTCGGTTGGCTGGCCGCCCACGACCCGGGCCCGCGCCCGGCGCGGCGGCGCCCGGCGGCCTGAGGCCGCGGCGGCTCAGGCGAAGCCGGCGGCGGCGTCCAGCTCCGCCCGGTCGCGTCCGCCGGCCTTGGCGCGGTACAGGGCCGCGTCGGCCCGCGCCAGCAGGCCATCGGCCGCCTCGCGTGAGCCCGATGGCGCCAGCGCCACGCCCACGCTGGCGCTGACCTGCACGCCCTGCCCTGCCAGCGCGGTGTGGGCCCGCAGCGCGGCACGCAGCCGCTGGGCCAGCATGCGTGCGCCCTCGGCGTCCGTCATGGGGGCCAGCACGCAGAACTCCTCGCCGCCGGTGCGGGCCACGACGTCGGTGCCTCGCGCCGACTCCCTCAGCGCATCGGCCGCGCGCATCAGCACCGCGTCGCCCATCGCGTGCCCATGGCGGTCATTCACCTGCTTGAAATGGTCCAGGTCCAGCAGCAGCAGTGCGCAGCCCGGGCCACCGCGGCGCAGCCGCGCCAGTTCGCCGTCCAGCTGCGCCAGGAACGCACGCCGGTTGAGCAGGCCGGTCAGGCTGTCGTGCGACGACAGGTGTTGCAGGCGACGCACCAGCCGCACCACCACCAGGTACGACAGCGACAGGTTGACCAGCAGCGTGATGGTGGCCAGCACCAGCAGCACCACGACGTTGAGGGCCGTGGCCGCGCTCATCGGCACCTGGGCCGCGGGTACGGCCCCACCCATGAGCCGCAGCGCACGCCAGCCGAACAGCACCGTGGTCAGGGCCAGCGGCCCGCAGATGAAGGTGGCGGCCAGCACGCCGTAGCCACGGTGGATCGGCGCGGCCAGCCGCCATGCGCACACGGCGCTGTAGCCCGCCAGGACGACGCCGACCACCGCCGCCCGCTGGCCCGGAGGCCAGCCGGCCAGGAGGTCCCACGCGCTCGTGGCCAGCACGGCCGCCAGCGCCGCCGCGTCCCAGGCCACGCGGTCAGGCAGCCGCAGAAACTGCACGACACCGCGCGTGAGCGCGACGTACGCACCCATCAGCGTGAGGTTGCCCGCCGCCACCACGGGAGCCGACAGCGGCGGCGTGCCCAGCAGCCCGGGCAGCGTGGCGGCCGTGCCCAAGACGCAGAAGGCCGCCCAGTGCAGCGCCGGCCCCCGCGGCAGACCGAGCACCGTGCCGGCGATCAGCCAGCCGGACGCGGCCAGGCTGAGCTGGATGGCCAGCACGAGCAGCAGGGTCTGGGCGGCGTCCATCGAGGCGGGCGGGGGGCCGGGTGCGGTCTGCGGGCATGTTAGCCGCGCCGGGCGGCAGGGCGTGTGCGATGTGGCACCATCGACCTGCCGCTGCCGCGGCCCGCCGATTGCCCCCTTGGCGCGCCGGCAGAGCCCACCACCATGCTGATCGACTTCTTCTACACGCTGCGTGCCGCCCGCCTGCCGGTCTCCGTCAAGGAGTACCTGACGCTGCTCGAGGCGCTGAAAGAGGGCGTGATCGGCCCGTCCATCGACGACTTCTACTTCCTGGCACGCACCACGCTGGTCAAGGACGAGGCGCTGTTCGACAAGTTCGACCGGGCCTTCGGCGCCTACTTCAAGGGCGTGGAGATGCTGACCGACTTCGGCAAGGAAATTCCGCTGGAGTGGCTGCAGAAGGTGCTGGAGCGCGAGCTCAGCCCCGAGGAGAAGGCCGCCATCGAGAAGATGGGCTGGGACGAGCTGATGGACACGCTGAAGAAGCGGCTCGAGGAACAGAAGGAACGCCACGAGGGCGGCAACAAGTGGATCGGCACCGGCGGCACCAGCCCCTTCGGCCACGGTGGCTACAACCCGCAGGGCGTGCGCATCGGCGGCCCGGGGCGCAACCGCAGCGCGGTGAAGGTGTGGGAGCAGCGCGCCTACCGCGACTACGACGATTCGCTCGAGCTGGGCACCCGCAATATCAAGGTCGCCCTGCGGCGCCTGCGACGCTTCGCGCGCGAAGGCTCCGAGATGGAGCTGGACCTGGACGACACCATCCACGCCACGGCCGCCAACGCCGGCCTGCTGGACATCAAGATGGTGCCCGAGCGGCACAACAAGGTGAAGGTGCTGCTGCTCATGGACGTGGGCGGCACGATGGACGAGCACATCCAGCGCGTGGAGGAGCTTTTCTCTGCGGCAAAGAGCGAGTTCAAGCACCTTGAGTTCTACTACTTCCACAACTGCGTCTACGACTTCATGTGGAAGAACAACCGGCGCCGCTACAGCGAGAAGACGCCGACCTGGGACGTGATCCGCAAGTACAACAAGGACTGGCGCCTGATCTTCGTGGGCGATGCCACCATGAGCCCCTACGAGATCCTGCAGCCCGGCGGCAGCGTCGAGTACCACAACGAGGAGCCAGGCGCCGAATGGGTGCAGCGCCTGACCCATGCCTTCCCGAAATACGCCTGGATCAACCCTGAACCGCAGGGCGTGTGGGGCTACCGCCAGAGCATCTCGATCATGCAGCAGCTGGTGCAGCAGCGCATGTTCCCGCTCACGCTGGCGGGGCTGGAAGGAGCGATGCGCCTGCTCAGCAAATGAGCCGGCTGCCGATGCGGGCCCGCCGTGCCGCCGCGGCCCTGCGCGCG
>JACRBA010000181.1 GCA_016213265.1 Burkholderiales bacterium
CGGCGTAGGCGAAGTTGTCTTCCTTGTTGTTGCGCTCGTCGACGAGGCGGATCTTGACGCCGTTGTTCAGGAACGAGAGCTCGCGCAGGCGCTTGGCCAGGATGTCGTAGTGGAACTCGTTGTTCTGCTGGAAGATCTCGGTGTCGGGCAGGAAGTGCACCTCGGTGCCGCGCTTCTCGGTGTCGCCCATCACCTTCATGGGGCTGATGGCCACGCCGTCGCGCTCCTCGATCACGCGCTCCTGCGGCACGCCCTTGGCGAATTCGATGAAGTGCACCTTGCCTTCGCGGCGCACGGTCAGGCGCAGCCACTTGCTCAGCGCGTTCACGCAGGACACGCCCACGCCGTGCAGGCCGCCCGAGACCTTGTAGCTGTTCTGGTTGAACTTGCCGCCGGCGTGCAGCTCGGTCAGGGCGATCTCGGCGGCCGAGCGCTTGGGCTCGTGCTTGTCGTCCATCTTCACGCCGGTGGGAATGCCGCGGCCGTTGTCGATGACCGAGATGGAGTTGTCGGTGTGGATGGTGACGATGATGTCGTCGCAGTGGCCGGCCAGGGCCTCGTCGATGGAGTTGTCCACCACCTCGAACACCAGGTGGTGCAGGCCGGTGCCGTCGGACGTGTCGCCGATGTACATGCCCGGGCGCTTGCGCACCGCCTCCAGGCCTTCCAGGATCTGGATGGCGTTCTCGCCGTAGCCGGCGGAGGCCTCGGACCCGGTGGACACCGGCCGGCCTTCGGCGGCGGGCACGTCGCGGCGGATGACGCCGTCGTCGCCAGCGTCGGGGGTGGGGGTCTTGGGGTCGGTCATGTCGGGCTCTCGAACACGGGGCCCCGGTGCCGGCAATGCCAGCCAAGGCCCCTAGAAACGGCTTGGCGGGCCTGTGGGCCCGCCGGTCAGGGGAGGGGTGCCTCGCGCCGCCTCGCGCGCCCTGGGGCGCTTGTGAGGGGCGCGCAGCGCCGTCAGATCCGCATGGGCATCACCACGTACTTGAAGCCTTCCTGCTCCGGCACGGTGATGAGCGCGGCGGACGAGCCGTCGTGCATCTCCAGGCGCACCATCTCCTGGCCCATGTTGGACAGCGCGTCCATCAGGTAGGTCACGTTGAAGCCCACCTCGATGGACGGGCCGTCGTAGTCGATCTCGATCTCTTCCTTGGCCTCTTCCTGCTCGGCGTTGGACGAGGCGATGCGCAGCGCGCCCGGCTCGATGTTCAGGCGCACGCCCTTGAACTTCTCGCTGGTGAGGATGGCCGCGCGCTGCAGGCTGGACAGCAACGTGGCGCGGCCGAGCGTGATGATGTTCTTGTGGTTCTTCGGGATGACGCGGTTGTAGTCGGGGTACTTGCCCTCGACCAGCTTGGTCACGAACTCCATGCCCGAGAAGCTGAACTTGGCCTGGTTGCCGGCGAAGCGCATCTCGATGACGTCGTCGCCCGAGCCGTCCTTGCCGCCGTCCTTGAGCAGGCGCATCAGCTCCAGCACCGTCTTGCGCGGCAGGATCACCTCCTGCTTGGGGATGTCGGCCTCGAGCTGGGCCTGGGCCAGCGCCAGGCGGCTGCCGTCGGTGGCCACCAGCGTGAGCGTCTTGCCCTCGGCGACGAAGAGGATGCCGTTGAGGTAGTAGCGGATGTCGTGCACCGCCATGGCGAAGTGCACCTGGTCGATCAGGCCCTTGAGCGTCTTCTGCGGCACGCTGAACACGGGGCCGAAATCCACCGCCTCGTTCACCAGCGGGAAGTCCTCGGCCGGCAGCGTCTGCAGGGTGAAGCGGCTCTTGCCGCCTTGCAGCGTGAGCTTGGCGCCGTTGGCGCTGAGCGAGACCACCTGGTCGCCGGGCAGGGTGCGCAGGATGTCGATCAGCTTGCGCGCGCCCACGGTGGTGGACAGGCTGCCCGCGTCACCGCCGAGCTCGGCGCTGGTGCGCACCTGGATCTCCAGGTCGCTCGTCGTGAACTCGATCGTCTCGCCCGTCTTGCGCAGCAGCACGTTGGCCAGGATGGGCAAGGTATGGCGCCGCTCCACGATGCCGGCCACCGCCTGCAGCGCAGTGAGCAGCTTTTCTTGTGGGGCTTTCAGAACAATCATGTCTTCCTCTTTCAGATTAGTCGTTCTGGTAGGCGACAGCGCCTTCTGTGGACAACCGCATTTTCGCCTGATTTCTCAACGATTTAGCGATCTGGCAAGGGTGTTGAGCGGGGTCGGGTTGTCCAGCGCGTGAACCGACAACAACTCGGGCGCCGCGCCGCGGCCTGTGGACAGGTGGGCGCTTGTTCGAAAGTTGTCCCCAGAGTTGCACGTTGACAGTGGTCCTGGCCCGGCCTAGGCCCAAAAAAAAGGAAAAGGGCCGCGTCAGCCCTTCAGGGTCTGCTCCAGCACGTGGAGCTGCTGGTTGAGCTCGGTGTTCTTGTGGCGCTCGCCGCCGATCTTGCGCACGGCGTGCAGCACGGTGGTGTGGTCGCGTCCGCCGAAGAGCTCGCCGATCTCGGGCAGGCTCTTCTGCGTGAGCTCCTTGGCCAGGTACATGGCGATCTGCCGCGGCCGCGCGATGGAGGCCGGCCGCTTCTTGCTGTACATGTCGGCCACCTTGATCTTGTAGAAGTCGGCCACGGTCTTCTGGATGTTCTCCACCGAGATCTGGCGGTTCTGGATGGACAGCAGGTCCTTCAGCGCCTCGCGCGCCAGCGCGATGGTGATCTCCTTGTGGCTGAACTTGGCATAGGCCAGCACCTTGCGCAGCGCGCCCTCGAGCTCGCGCACGTTGGCGCGCACATTCTTGGCCACGAAGAAGGCCACGTCCTCCGGCATGGGCGCGCCCTCGGCGCGGGCCTTGGCCAGCAGGATGGCCACGCGCATCTCCAGCTCCGGCGGCTCGATGGCCACCGTCAGGCCGGCGTCGAAGCGGGAGGTCAGCCGCTCGTCGATGTCCACCAGCCCCTTGGGGTAGGTGTCGCTGGTCATGATGATGTGCGCGCGCTTGGCCAGCAGCGCCTCGAAGGCGTTGAAGAACTCTTCCTGCGTGCGCTCCTTGCCGGCGAAGAACTGCACGTCGTCGATGAGCAGCAGGTCCAGCGAGTGGTACTTGGCCTTGAGCTCGTCGAAGGTCTTGCGCTGGTAGTTCTTCACCACGTCCGAGATGAACTGCTCGGCGTGCAGGTACAGCACCTTGGCGTTGGGGTTGTCGGCCAGCAGGGCGTTGCCCACCGCGTGGATGAGGTGGGTCTTGCCCAGGCCGACGCCGCCGTAGATGAACAGCGGGTTGTACATCTGGCCCGGCGCGCCGGCCACGTGCAGGGCGGCGGTGCGGGCCATCTGGTTGGCGCGGCCGGCCACCAGGGTGTCGAAGGTGAGCGCCGTGTTCAGGCGGTGGCGGTTGGCGGCAGGCGGCAGCGGGGCCGTGGGTGCCGCC
>JACRBA010000179.1 GCA_016213265.1 Burkholderiales bacterium
ATGGTCATGCCGGGCGACAACGTGTCGATCACCGTCAAGCTGATCGCCCCGATCGCCATGGAAGAAGGCCTGCGCTTCGCCATCCGTGAAGGCGGCCGCACCGTCGGCGCTGGCGTCGTCGCCAAGATCATCGAGTAAGGCGGAGCACCTCATGCAAAAGCAGAAGATCCGTATCCGCCTGAAGGCCTTCGATTACAAGCTGATCGACCAGTCCGCGCTCGAGATCGTCGACACCGCCAAGCGCACCGGCGCGATCGTCAAGGGCCCCGTGCCCCTGCCGACCCGCATGCAGCGCTTCGACATCCTGCGTTCGCCGCACGTCAACAAGACCAGCCGCGACCAGTTCGAGATCCGCACGCACCAGCGCCTGATGGACATCGTCGACCCGACCGACAAGACGGTCGACGCCCTGATGAAGCTGGACCTGCCGGCCGGCGTGGACGTCGAGATCAAGCTCCAGTGATCGGTTCAGGTGCGGGTTCGCCCGCATCTGTTATACTCGCGAGCTTTTCCGGTCAGCCGCCTCCTGCGCAGAGCCTGCGCAAGGGGCGGCTGACCGTATTCAGTCAGCCTGGCCAATCGATGTCAGGTCGTGCAACCCAGCCCTTCGCGAGAGGGGCGGAGAAAAACCATGAGTCTTAGCAATCGCCTCGGATTGCTGGGCCGCAAGGTGGGCATGATGCGCGTGTTCACGGACGATGGCGACGCCATCCCCGTGACCGTGCTCGACGTGTCCAACAACCGCGTGACCCAGGTCAAGACCGTTGAGACCGACGGCTACAGCGCCGTTCAAGTGACCTTCGGCACCCGCAAGGCCAGCCGCGTCACCAAGCCGGAAGCCGGCCACCTCGCCAAGGCGGGTGTGGAAGCTGGCACGGTGCTCAAGGAATTCCGTGTCGACGCCAACGTGGCCGCCGAGTACAAGGCTGGCGCCACGCTGCCCGTGACGCTGTTCGCCGCCGGCCAGAAGGTCGACGTGCAGGGCACGTCCATCGGCAAGGGCTACGCCGGCACCATCAAGCGCCACAACTTCAGCTCGCAGCGCGCCTCGCACGGCAACAGCCGATCGCACAACGTGCCGGGTTCGATCTCGATGGCGCAGGATCCGGGCCGCGTGTTCCCGGGCAAGAAGATGACCGGCCACATGGGCGACGAGACCGTCACCACCCAGAACCTCGACGTGATCCGCATCGACGAAGCCCGCCAGCTGCTGCTGGTGCGCGGCGCGGTGCCGGGCGCCAAGAACGGCCATGTGGTCGTGCGCCCTGCCGTCAAGGCGAAGGTCAAGAAGGGAGCCAACTGATGCAACTCGAGCTCCTGAACGAACAAGGTCAGGCCACCGCCAAGGTGGAAGCGCCTGACACCGTGTTCGCACGTGACTACAACGAAGCGCTGGTGCACCAGATCGTGGTGGCCTACCAGGCCAACGCGCGCCAGGGCACCCGCAAGCAGCTCACGCGTGCGGAAGTCCACCACTCGACCAAGAAGCCGTTCCGCCAGAAGGGCACCGGCCGCGCCCGCGCCGGCATGACCTCCTCGCCGCTGTGGCGCGGGGGCGGTCGCATCTTCCCGAACACGCCTGACGAGAACTTCTCGCACAAGGTCAACAAGAAGATGTACCGCGCCGGCATGGCCGCGATCCTGTCGCAGCTGGCCCGTGACGGCCGCCTGGCGGTGGTCGAGTCGCTGTCCATCGAGGCGCCCAAGACCAAGCTTCTGGCCCAGAAGTTCAAGGCCATGGGCCTGGACTCCGTGATGGTGATCGCCGACCAGATCGACGACAACCTGATCCTCGCCTCGCGCAACCTGGCCAACGTGCTGGTCGTCGAGCCGCGCTACGCCGATCCGCTGTCGCTGGTCTTCTACAAGAAGGTGCTGGTGACCAAGGCCGCGATCGAGCAGCTCAAGGAGATGTACGCATGAGCCGCATCAATCCCGTGCCGCAGAAGCACAACGAAGGCCGCCTGGCCCAGGTGCTCGTCGCCCCCATCGTCTCCGAGAAGGCCACGCAGGTCGCGGAGAAGCACAACCAGGTGCTGTTCAAGGTGCTGCGCGACGCCACCAAGCCCGAGATCAAGGCCGCCGTCGAGCTGCTGTTCAAGGTCGAGGTCGAGGCCGTGTCCGTGGTGAACGTCAAGGGCAAGGTCAAGCGCTTCGGCCGCTCGATGGGCCGCCGCGACCACGTCAAGAAGGCTTATGTCTCGCTGAAGGCGGGCCAGGAGCTGAACTTCTCCGGGGAGGCTGCGTAAGCCATGCCAGTCGTCAAAGTCAAACCCACTTCCGCCGGCCGCCGTGCCGTCGTGAAGGTGGTGCACCCGCACCTGCACAAGGGTGCTCCGGAAGCCTCGCTGCTGGAGCCGCAGAAGCAGAACGCCGGTCGCAACAACAACGGCCACATCACCACCCGGCACAAGGGCGGTGGTCACAAGCACCACTACCGCGTGGTCGACTTCAAGCGCAACAAGGACGGCATCCCCGCCAAGGTCGAGCGCATCGAGTACGACCCGAACCGCACGGCGCACATCGCGCTGGTGTGCTACGCCGATGGCGAGCGCCGCTACATCATCGCCCCGCGCGGTCTGGAAGTCGGCGCCACCATCCTGAGCGGCTCCGAGGCGCCGATCAAGGCCGGCAACACCCTGCCGATCCGCAACATCCCCGTGGGTTCGACCATCCACTGCATCGAGATGCTGCCGGGCAAGGGTGCCCAGATCGCCCGCTCGGCCGGCACGTCGGTGACGCTGATGGCTCGCGAAGGCACCTACGCGCAGGTCCGCCTGCGCTCGGGTGAAGTGCGCAAGATCCACATCGACTGCCGCGCCACCATCGGCGAGGTGTCGAACGAAGAGCACAACCTGCGCCAGTACGGCAAGGCCGGTGCGATCCGCTGGAAGGGCATCCGCCCGACCGTTCGTGGCGTCGCCATGAACCCGGTGGACCACCCGCACGGTGGTGGCGAAGGCCGCACCGGCGAGGGCCAGGCCCCGGTGTCGCCGTGGAACACGCTCACCAAGGGCTACCGCACGCGCAACAACAAGCGTACGCAGACGTTCATCGTCTCGCGTCGCAAGAAGTGAGGCCGTAGAACATGGCACGTTCACTCAAGAAGGGTCCCTTCGTGGACCACCACCTCCTGGCCAAGGCCGAAAAGGCCGTGACCACGAAGGACAAGAAGCCCATCAAGACCTGGTCGCGTCGCTCGACCATCCTGCCGGACTTCATCGGCCTGACGATTGCCGTGCACAACGGCAAGCAGCACGTGCCGGTGTATGTGACCGACCAGATGGTCGGCCACAAGCTCGGCGAGTTCGCCCTGACCCGCACATTCAAGGGTCACCCGGCGGACAAGAAGGCCAAGAAGTAAAGGAACACGACGATGGAAACCAAAGCAGTCGTCCGTGGTGTCCGCCTGTCCGTCGACAAGGGCCGCCTGGTGGCGGACCTGGTGCGCGGCAAGAAGGTGGACCAGGCCCTGAACATCCTGACCTTCACGCAGAAGAAGGCTGCCGGCGTCGTCAAGAAGGCGCTGGAGTCCGCGATCGCGAACGCCGAGCACAACGACGGCGCCGACATCGACGAGCTGAAGATCACCTCGATCTACGTCGAGCAAGGCACCACGCTGAAGCGTTTCGCCGCCCGCGCCAAGGGCCGTGGCAACCGCATCAGCAAGGGTACCTGCCACATCTACGTGACCGTCGGGAACTGAGGAAGACATGGGACAGAAAATCCATCCGACCGGCTTCCGCCTGCCCGTCACGCGCGCCTGGGCGTCGCGCTGGTACGCGAACAGCCGCAACTTCGCCGGCATGCTGGCCGAAGACCTGCAGGTGCGTGACTACCTGAAGACGCGCCTGAAGAACGCCGCCGTCTCGCGCATCCTGATCGAGCGCCCCGCCTAGAACGCCCGCATCTCCATCTTCTCGGCCCGTCCGGGCGTGGTGATCGGCAAGAAGGGCGAGGACATCGAGAACCTGAAGGCCGAACTGACCCG
>JACRBA010000180.1 GCA_016213265.1 Burkholderiales bacterium
ACCACCGCGCCGCCCAGCTCGGCCTCGCGCACGGCGCGCAGCAGCACCGCGTCCCAGCCCGGCCCGGCGGGCCAGCCGGCGCCGGCCGGCTGGGGTGTGACCTCGAGGCGTTCTGTCATGGCGGGCCAGTATCGTGCAGCGGTGGGCGCAGGCGCCCGGGTCTTGATCTTGATCATGCGCAAGCAGGCCGCCCCCGCCCCGGTTAGTCTGCGGTTTCCCGCAGCCCTCCCGCCCCGTCGCCCATGACCGTTCGCCATCTGGACCAGCTGCTGCAACCCACGAGCGTCGCCGTCATCGGTGCGTCCGACCGCCCGGCCAGCGTGGGCGCCACCGTCTGGCGCAACCTGCGTGCCGGCCGGTTCACGGGGCCGGTGATGGCGGTGAACCCGCGCCTGCGCCGGCTCGACGGCGAGCCCGTGGTGGCCAGCGTGGCCGCCCTGCCCCTGGTGCCCGACCTGGCGGTCATCTGCACGCCGCCGGCCACCGTGGCCAAGCTCATCGCCGAGCTGGGGCGGCGCGGCACGCGCGCGGCCATCGTCATGACCGCCGGGCTCGACGGCGCCACACGACAGGCCATGCTCGACGCCGCGCGCCCGCACCTGCTGCGTGTGCTGGGGCCCAACTGCCTGGGCCTGCTGTCGCCCCACCTGGGCCTGAACGCCAGCTTCTCGCACGCCCACGCGCTGCCGGGCGACGTGGCCTTCGTGTCGCAGTCCGGTGCGCTGGTCACGGCGGTGCTCGACTGGGCGCGTGCCCGGCACATCGGCTTCTCGCACATGGTGTCGCTGGGCGAGCGGGCCGACGTCGACTTCGGCGACCTGCTCGACTACCTGGGCAGCGATCCGCACACCCGTTCCATCCTGCTGTACATCGAGAGCATCGAGTCGCCGCGCAAGTTCATGTCGGCGGCGCGGGCGGCCGCCCGCAACAAGCCGGTCATCGTGGTCAAGGCCGGGCGCGGTGCGCGGGGCGCGGCGGCCGCGGCCTCGCACACGGGCGCGCTGGCGGGCTCTGACCTGGTGTTCGACGCCGCCATCCGCCGCGCCGGCATGCTGCGCGTGGACACCCTGCAGGACCTGTTCATGGCGGCGCAGACCCTGGCCCGTTTCCGCGGCGACGGGCTTCAGCCCGACGCCGGCCTGACCATCATGACCAACGGCGGCGGCGCCGGTGTGATGGCCGCCGACGCGGCCGAGCTGGCCGGCATCCCCTTGCGCGAGATGACGCCCGCGCTGCGCACGCAGCTGGACGCCGTGCTGCCGGCCACCTGGTCGCGCGCCAACCCCATCGACATCATCGGCGACGCCCCCGCCGAGCGCTACACGGCCACGCTGGAGGCGCTGTTCACCGACCCCGACACCGGTGCCGTGCTCTTCGCGCACGCGCCCACCGCCATCGTGCGCAGCGACGAGATCGCGCGGGCCTGTGCGCCGCTGGTGCGCCAGCACGCCGGGCGGGTGCTGGCCTGCTGGCTGGGCGACGGCGCGGTGGCCGACGCGCGCCATGTGTTCGAGGAGGCCGGCGTGGCCGACTACGCCACGCCGGAGGAGGCCGTGCGCGCCTTCGGCATGCTGCGCACCTACCGCGCCAACCAGGCCCAGCTGCGCCAGGTGCCCACCGCCAGCGAGCACGCGCCGCCCGACACCGCCGCCGCGCGCGCCACCCTCGCCGCCGCGCGCGCCGCGGGCCGCGAGATGCTCGACGAGGTGCAGGCCAAGGCGGTGCTCGGCGCCTACGGCATCCCCACCGTGCCCACCCGTGCCGTGCCGGCCGACCCGGACCGGGCGGCCGAGGCCGCCGACGCGCTGGGCTACCCGGTGGCGCTGAAGATCCTGTCGCCCGACATCTCGCACAAGTCCGATGCCGGCGGTGTGGTGTTGCGGCTGAGCGATGCGGCCGCCGTGCGCGAGGCCGCGTCCACCATGCTGCAGCGGCTGGCCACGGCGCTCCCACGGGCCCGGCTCGCCGGCTTCTCGGTGCAGCCCATGGCGCAGCGGCCCATGGCGGTGGAGCTCATCGTCGGCGCCTCGGTGGACCCGCTGTTCGGCCCGGTCATCCTCTTCGGCCAGGGCGGCACAGCGGTGGAGGTGCTGGCCGACCGCGCCATCGGCCTGCCGCCGCTCAACCGCGTGCTGGCCGGCGAGCTGATCGACCGCACCCGCGTCGCCCGCCTGCTGGCCGGCTACCGCGACCACCCGCCGGCCCGGCGCGAGGCCATCGCCGATGTGCTCACCGCCGTGTCGCAGATGCTGGCTGACCTGCCCGAGCTGGCCGAGCTGGACATCAACCCGCTGTGGGCGGACCACGAGGGCGTGCTGGCGCTCGATGCACGCATCCGCCTGACGCGGCCGGGCGAGCGCGGCGCCGGTGCAGGCGCCTTCTCGATCGCACCCTACCCGGCCGAGCTGGCCACCACCCTCGACTGGCACGGGCAGGCGCTGCGGGTGCGCCCCATCCGGCCCGAGGACGAGCCCCAGCACCGCGCATTCATCACCGCCCTCGACCCGGAGGACCTGCGCCTGCGCTTCTTCCAGTCGCGCCGCGAGCTGCCCGCCAGCGAGATGGCCCGCCTGACGCAGATCGACTACGAGCGCGAGATGGCCTTCATCGCCGAGCGGCCGGGGCCCGACGGGGCCTGGGACACGCTGGGCGTGGCGCGCGCCGTGGCCGACCCCGACAACCTGGAGGCGGAGTTCGCCGTCATCGTGCGCAGCGACCTCAAGCACCAGGGCCTGGGCCGGCTGCTGATGGACACCCTGGCGGCCTACCAGCGCCGGCGCGGCACGCAGCGCCTGGTCGGTTATGTGCTGAGCGAGAACGCCGCCATGCGCCAGCTCTGCGACGACCTGGGCTTCGAGGTGAGCGAGTCGGGCGACGAACCGGGCGTCGTGCGCTATGTCATGCCGCTGTCACGACCGGCGGGGACTTGAGCACCGTCAAGACACCGCACCGGATCGCGCCTAGGATGGGGAATCCTCCCCACCCTTCCTGACGGAGATCGCCCATGGACATGTCCCACGACAAGTCGGCCCTGGCGCAGAGCCTGCGCCGCATGATCGACGAGGCCGACGAGCTGCTCAAGAGCGCGGCCGAGACCGGCGACGAAGCCTACGAGGCGGTGCGTGACCAGTTCGCCCACCAGGTCAAGCAGATGCGCGACCAGCTCGACGACCTGGAGCAGGCCGCCGTCTACCGCGCCCGCCGCGCCGCCCGCGCCACCGACCTGGCCGTGCGCGAGCACCCGTACGGCGCGATGGGCATCGCCGCGGCGGTGGGCCTGCTGATCGGCTTCCTGGCGGCTTCGCGCCGGTGAGCGCCCCGGGCATGGATGACGCCGGCCGGCCCCGCGAGGCCGCCGCGCCCGGCCTGTTCGACGGCCTGCGCGAGGCGGCCCAGCTGGTCGTGGCCGATGTGATCGACATCGGGCGCACGCGCCTGGAGCTGGCCACGCTCGAGCTCGAGCAGGAGCGTCTGCGCCTGGCCCGGCTGTGGATGGGCGCGGCGGTCACGCTGTTCCTGCTGTTCGTGGGCGTGGTGCTGGCGGCCGCGTGGATCGTGCTGCTGTGCCCGCCCGCCTGGCAGGCCACCGCGCTGGGCGGCCTGACCGCCGTCTTCCTGGGCGCCGCGGCGCTCGCGGCCTGGCGCTGGAAGGCCGATGCCGAGCGCCGGCCGCCGCTGCTGCACGGCACCCTGGCCGAGTTGCGCGAGGACGAGAAGGCCCTGCGCGGCGAGACGGCATGAACGCTCGCACTTGCCCCGGCCACGCCGACACGGCCGACACGCTGGAGCAACGGCGTCAGGTGCTGCTGGCGCGCGGCGCCGCCCAGCGCCTGCGCCTGGGCCGCCATGTGCGGCGCCTGCAGCGGCAGGCCTCCCCCCGCGCCCTGGCGGCCCGGGCCCTGCGACGCGTGGCCACCCCGCGCACCCTGGCCGGGTGGGGCCGCTGGGCCCTGGTGGCGTGGAAGGCCTGGCGCGTCTGGCAAGGCTGGCGCCGGCCCCGCCCCGGCCGGCGCGCATGACGGCGGCGCCGGCCCTGTTTCGCGCCCACGGCGTGGGCAAGGTCTACCGCACCGGCGAGGTCGAGGTGGTGGCCCTGCGCGATGTCGATCTCGAGATCGGCCGGGGCGAGTTCATCGTGCTGCTCGGCCCCTCGGGCAGCGGCAAGTCCACGCTGCTCAACATCCTGGGCGGGCTGGACGTGCCCAGCAGCGGCACGGTGATGTTCGGCGAGGACGACCTCACGCGCGCCGACGAATCGGCCCTCACCGCCTACCGCCGCCGCCACGTGGGCTTCGTGTTCCAGTTCTACAACCTCATCCCCAGCCTCACGGTGCGCGAGAACGTGGCGCTGGTCACCGACATCGTGGACCACCCGATGCCGGTCGACGAGGCCATCGACCGCGTCGGCCTGACGCCCCGGCGCGACCACTTCCCGGCCCAGCTCTCGGGCGGCGAGCAGCAGCGGGTGGCCATCGCGCGGGCCATCGTCAAGCGCCCGCAGGTGCTGCTGTGCGACGAGCCCACCGGCGCGCTCGACTACCAGACCGGCAAGCTGGTGCTCGAGGTCATCGCCCACGTGAACGAGGAGCTGGGCACCACGGCGGTGGTCATCACCCACAACGCCGCCATCGCGCAGATGGCCGATCGCGTGGTCTACCTCGGCGATGGCCGCATCCAGCGCGTGGAGTCCAACCCGCGCAAGGTGAAACCGTCGGACCTGTCGTGGTGAGCGCCACGGCACCCAGGGCGGCACCGCAGCCATGAAGGCGCTCGACCGCAAGCTGTTGCGCGACCTGCGCCTGCTGTGGAGCCAGGCGCTCACCATCGCGCTGGTGGTGGCCAGCGGCGTGGGCGGCTTCCTCACCAGCCTGTCCGCGGTGGATTCGCTGGCATTGGCGCGCGACCGCTTCTACGCCACCGACCGCTTCGCCGACGTGTTCGCCAGCGTGCGCCGCGCGCCGCTGGCGGCTGCCGAGGCGCTGCGCCAGGAGCCCGGCGTGGCCGACGTGCAGACGACCGTGGAAGAGCTGGTGCGGGTGAGCCTGCCCGGCGTGGACGACCCCATCATCGGCCAGCTGATCGGCCTGGACGCGCGGGCCCCGCAGCGCATGAACCGCGTGCGCCTGGCCGCCGGCCGTTGGCCCGATCTGGGCCGCGCCGGCACCGGCCCGGTGGAGGTGCTGGTGTCCGAAGGTTTCGCCCAGACCCGCGGGCTGGCGCCCGGCAGCCGGCTGAGCGCGCTGGTCAACGGCCGCCAGCGCGAGCTCGTGGTCACCGGCACCGCCCTGTCGCCCGAGTTCGTCTTCGCCGGGCTGTGGGGCATGCCGGACACACGCGGCTTCGGCGTGTTCTGGATGGACCAGGCGGTGCTGGCCGCCGCGTACGACATGGACGGCGCGTTCAACCGCATCGCCGTGAAGCTGGCCCCGGGCGCGTCGGAACAGGCCGTGGTGGACGCCCTCACCCGCCGCCTGGGCCCCTACGGCGGCCGCGAGGCGCATGGCCGCGCCGACCAGACCTCGCACGCCATGCTCGACAACGAGATCAAGGAGCAGCGGGTGCTGGGCACGGTGCTGCCCGCGATCTTCCTCGGCGTGGCGGCCTTCCTGCTCAACGTGGTGGTGTCGCGCCTGGTCGCCACGCAACGCGAGCAAATCGCCGCGCTCAAGGCGCTGGGCTACCCCAACCTCGCCATCGGCGCCCACTACCTCAAGCTGGTGCTGGTCATCGTGGGGATGGGGCTGGTGCTGGGTGTCGTCGCAGGCGACCGGCTGGGCACCTTGTTCACCGGCCTGTACGCCGAGTTCTTCCACTTCCCCAGCTTCGAGCACCGCATCGCGCCGGGTCTGCTGCTGGTGAGCGCGGGGCTGACGCTCGTCACCGCGGTGGGCGGCACCTTCAACGCCATCGCCGCCACGGTGCGCCTGCCGCCGGCCGAGGCGATGCGCCCGCCGTCGCCCGGGCGCTACCGCCGCACGCTGCTGGAGCGGCTGGGCATCCAACGCATCGGCCCGGCCGCGCGCATGGTGCTGCGCAACATGGAGCGCCGGCCGCTGCGCACGGCGCTGTCCATCGCGGGCGTGGCGGCCGCCGTGGCCATCGTGATCATGGGCAACTTCTTCCGCGATGCCATCGAGGTGGTCGTGGACACGCAGCTCAAGGTGGCCCTGCGCGCCGACGTGACGGTGTGGACGACCGATGCGGTGGACGAGCCGCGCACGCGCCTGGCGCTGGCCCGCCTGCCCGGCGTGCGGCAGGTGGAAAGCAACCGCTACGTGCCGGTGACGCTGCGCCACGGGCACCTGAGCGAGCGCACGATCCTGCGCGGCTACCCCGGCCGACCTGCGCTCGGCCGGCTGATCGACGTGGACCAGCACGAGACGGTGATCGAAGGCCGCGGCCTGCTGCTCACCGACCGGCTGGCGCGCCAGCTGGGCCTGCAGCCCGGCGACCCGGTGCAGGTGGAAGTGATGGAGGGGCGTGCACGCACCCTCACGCTGCCGCTGGGCGGCACCATCCCCGAGATGATGGGCCTGAACGCCTACCTGGACCGCGACGTGCTCAACCGCGTGCTGGGCGAGGGCGACCTGGCCACGGGCTTCCTGCTCTCGGTGGAGCCGGGCCGCGAGCCCGAGGTGCTGCGGGCCACCCAGGCGCTGCCGCGCGTGGCCGGTGCGTGGAGCAAGGCCACCATGCTGCGCAACATGGAGGAGATCAGCGCCCGCAACATCCGCATCATGAGCACCGTGCTCACCACCTTCGCGGTGATCATCGCGGTGGGCGTGGTCTACAACAACGCACGCATCGCCCTGGCCGAGCGCGCCTGGGAGCTGGCGAGCCTGCGCGTGCTGGGCTTCACGCGCGCCGAGGTGTCCGGCCTGCTGCTGGGCGAGCTGGCGCTGGTGATCGCCGTGGCGCTGCCGCTGGGCATGGCGCTGGGCACGGCGCTCACCCATGGCGTGGTGGCGATGCTGGCGTCGGACCAGTTCCAGTTTCCCGTGGTGATCCGCGCGCGCACGCACGCCTGGGCGGCGCTGGCCATCCTGGTGGCGGGCACGGCCAGTGCATTGGTCGTGCGGCGGCGCATCGACCGGCTGGACATGGTGGCGGCGCTGAAGACACGCGACTGACCGCCCCGCCACGGACAACGACAACCCGCGAACCGAAAGACACCCAACGATGAAGCAGAAGACGGTGTGGATGCTGGCCGGCGGCCTGGCCGGCGCCGTGGCGCTGATGGCCTGGGCCTTCGCGCCGCGGCCGCCGGAGGTGGAGGTGGCCACGGTGGCGGCGGGCCGCTTCGAGGCCACCATCGAGGAAGACGCGCGCACACGGCTGCGCGACCGCTACCTGGTGTCCGCCCCGCTGGCCGGGCAGCTCGCCCGCATCACGCTGCGCGACGGCGACCCGGTCGCCGCCGGCGCCGTGCTGGCCACCCTGCAGCCGGTGCTGCCCGGCCTGCTCGACGAGCGCACGCTGGCCGAGCAGCGTGCACGCGTGGACGCTGCGCTGGCCCAGGTGCAGCGGGCCACCGCGCGGGTGGCCGCCACGCGCGCGAGCGCCGAGCAGGCCGCGGCCGACCTGCGGCGCACCGAGCAGCTGGCGCGCGAGGGCTTCGTCTCGCCCACGCGGCTGGACACCGAACGCCTGGCGCTGCAGGTGGCGCAGAAGGAGCAGGATGCCGCCGTGGCCGACCGCCGCGCTGCCGAGCAGGGGGTGGTGCAGGCCCGCGCCGCGCTCGCGGCCGTGCAGGCCGGGCCCGCCGGTGCCCGCGCCTTCCCCGTGCGCGCGCCCATCGAAGGCCGGGTGCTGCGCGTGCTGCAGGCCAGCGAGGGCACGGTGGCCACCGGCACGCCGCTGGTCGAGCTGGGCGACACGCGGCGGCTGGAGGTGGTGGCCGAGTTGCTGACCACCGACGCCCTGCGTGCCGCGCCGGGCAGCCCCGTGCGCATCGAGCGCTGGGGCGGCCCCGGCACGCTCGAAGGCCGCGTGCGGCTGGTGGAGCCGGCCGCCTTCACCAAGGTGTCCGCCCTGGGCGTGGAGGAGCAGCGTGTCGAGGTGCTGATCGACATCACCAGCCCGGCCGAGCGCTGGGCCGCGCTGGGCGATGGCTACCGGGTCGGCGTGCAGGTGCTGGTGGAGGCGGCCGATGGCGTGCTCAAGGTGCCGGCGGCCGCGCTGTTCCCCGTGCCGGGCGGGGCCGCGGGCGCCATGGCGGTGTTCGTGGTGCGTGAAGGCCGGGCCGTGCAGCAGCCGGTGCAGCTGGGTGGCCGCCACGGCGCCGACGCGTGGGTGCGCGAGGGCCTGCGCGCGGGTGAGCAGGTGGTCATCTACCCCGGCGCCGCCGTGCGCGACGGCGTGCGGGTGAAGCTGCGCCCGGCCGCCTGACTGCCCCCGACCACGATGGAGTGACAACATGCCCCACACCATGCAGGTGATGGCGCTGCACGCGCCGGGTGAGCCGCTGCGGCCCGCGCAGCGCCCCGTGCCCACGCCGGGCCCCGGCGAGCTGCGCCTGCGGGTGTCGGCCTGTGCCGTGTGCCGCACCGACCTGCATGTGGTGGACGGCGACCTGGCGCTGCCACGCCTGCCCATCGTGCCGGGCCACGAGATCGTGGGCGTGGTGGAGGCGCTGGGCGCGGGCGTGGACCCGGCCTGGCTGGGCCGGCGCGCGGGCGTGCCCTGGCTGGGCCACACCTGCGGCCACTGCCGCGCCTGCCTGGGCGGGCGCGAGAACCTGTGCGAGGCCCCCGTGTTCACCGGCCTGGGTCGCGACGGTGGCTTCGCCACCCACGTGCTGGCCGAGGCCGACTTCTGCATCGCCCTGGACGAGCCGGCAGCGCTCGCGCTGGACGACCTGCACGCCGCGCCGCTGCTGTGCGCCGGCCTCATCGGCTGGCGCACGCTGCGCATGGCGGGCGACCCGGTCACCGAGGCCGCCACGGTGGGGCTCTACGGCTTCGGCGCCGCGGCGCACCTGGTGGCGCAGGTGGCGCGCCACCGCGGCCAGCGTGTGCTGGCCTTCACCCGCCCCGGCGACACCGCCGCGCAGGCCCATGCCCGCTCGCTCGGCGCGGTGTGGGCGGGCGGGTCGGACGAGGCGGCCCCCGAGCCCCTGGACGCCGCGTTGATCTTCGCCCCCGTGGGTGCGCTGGTGCCCACCGCGCTGGCGGCCGTGCGCCCGGGCGGCCGGGTGGTCTGCGGCGGCATCCACATGAGCGACATCCCGGCCTTCGCCTACCGCCTGCTGTGGCAGGAGCGCCAGCTGTTGTCGGTGGCCAACCTCACCCGCGCCGACGCGACCGAGTTCCTCGCGATCGTGCGCGACATGGCGCACACCACCCCGCTGCGGGTGGACGTGACGCCCTACCCGCTGGCGCGCGCCAATGACGCCCTGGCGGATCTGCGCGCCGGGCGTCTGCAGGGCGCCGCGGTGCTCGTGCCGGCCGGGGCTTGAGCCGCGTCAAGCCGCCGCCGGGCCCGCGGCGAACAATGGGTGCACCGGCCCCGGGCAGCGACGCCCCGGCCACGCCCACGCCACCCATGAACCGAGGGAACCACCATGCCCACCGCCGACCTGCCCACCGACCGCATCCGCCAGTGGATCGATGAGCGCGAGCGCCAGCTGCAGGCGCTGGTGGGCGGCGCGCAGCCACGCGAGAGTGCCGGGCCCGAGGTGACCGACCTGAAGGACGGCGCGGCCGACGAGGCCGAAGCCGAGGTCGACGACGCGGAGCTGGCGCTGCACCTGGCGGAGCTGCGCCAGATCGAGCGCGCCCGCGAGCGCCTGGCCGCGGGCGACTACGGGCAGTGCAGCGACTGCGGCGAAGCCATCGCGCCGGCCCGCCTGCTCGCGCAGCCCACGGCCACGCGCTGCACCGCCTGCCAGTCGGCCGCCGAGCAGCACGCGCGCTGAGCGCGGCCGCTCACCAGGCCGCCACGGCGACCGCGGCGCCCACCGCCCCCGAGGCGGCGTAGGCCAACGCGATGCGGCGGCCGAACGGCCAGCCCCCGGCCGTCCACGCGAACACCAGCTTGGACACCATGCCGCCGAGCGTGGCCAGCATCACGCCGACCAGCGGCACCACCGGGGCCGTGCCACCCGCCGTCCACAGGCGGGTCATCGACACCACCACGGGGTCCACGTCCACCAGCCCCGACAGGGCCGTGACGGCGTACACGCCCGCATCGCCGAACCAGCGCTTGGCGGCCTCCACCCCCACCAGCACCGCCGCGAGCAGCAGCCCGAAGCCGAGCATGGTGCCCAGGTCGAACGGGGCCACGGGTTCGCCGTCCACCCGCGCGCCATCGGGGCCACGGTGCCGCCAGTGCCAGGCCGCGAAACCGGCCACGGTGAGCGAGCAGGCCCCCATCACCGGCGCCACGGCCCGCCCCATGGCCGGCTCCAGCGCCGCCACCACCACGGCCACCCGCAGGAACATCACCGCCGCGGCCGCCAGTGCGCCGGCGGCGGCGGGCTCCAGCAGGGCCGGCTCGGCGCGTGCCCGGCGGGCCAGGGTGAGCGTGGCCGCGGTGGAGGTGGCCAGGCCGCCGAGCAGCCCGGTGAGCAGCACGCCGCGGGTGGGGCCCGACATCCGCATGGCCACATGGCCCGCGAGCGACAGGCCCGCCAGCAGCACCACCGCCCACCAGAGGCGGTAAGGGTTGAGCACGCCCCAGGGCCCCAGGCCCGCGTCGGGCAGCAGCGGCAGCACCACCACCGACAGCACGCCCATCTGCAGGCCGGCGCGCAGCTCCTGGTGCTGGATCAGGCGCAGCACGCCGTGCAACGCGCTCTTGTAGTCGAGCAGCACCACGGCCACGATGGCCGCGGCCAGTGCCGGCAGCACGTGGCCACTGGCCGCCAGCGCCGCGAGCCCGTAGGTGCACAGGGCGGCCACCGCCGTGGTGGCGCTCAGCCCCGCGCCGCGCCGCACGGCCTCGCGCCAGGCCACGGCCATCAGCACCGCCAGGCCGAGCAGGCCCGCGGCCAGCGACGGCGCGGCGGCGCCGTCCAGGCTGGCCAGCGCGCCGCCCGTCAGGCCGATGAGGCTGAAGGTGCGCAGACCCGCGACACGGCTGCCTTCGGCGGCGTCGCGTGCGCTCCAGCCGCGCTCCAGCCCGAACAGCAGGCCGATGACGAGGGCGGCGGCCAGGCCGCCCAGGGGAGAAGGCAGGGTGAAGGTCTCGGTGTCCAAGCCACCCATGATGCCGCAAGCGCGCCGGCCGGAGCCCCCACGGCGACGACGGATGAGGCGAAGCTGCTACGCTTGCCCGCTACCCGCCGCCTCCCTACATCCGCGGTGCGCCGCGCCGCCGGACCGCCGCCCCATTTCTGCGTGACGACTGCCCAGCACCTGGCCGTCCTGGACGACGAGCCCGACATCACCCACCTGCTTGCCGGTTATCTGCAGGCGCAGGGTTTCCGCGTGACCGAGCTGCACAACGGCCCGTCGCTGATGGCGCTCATGCGCCAGGACCCGCCCGCGCTGGTGCTGCTCGACCTGGGCCTGCCGGGCGAGGACGGCTTTTCCATCGCCCGCCAGCTGCGTGAGCACTGGCGCTGCGGCCTGGTCATCGTCACCGGCCGGGGCGACGCCATCGACAAGGTGGTGGGCCTGGAGGTGGGCGCGGACGACTACGTGACCAAGCCCTTCGACCTGCGCGAGCTGCTGGCGCGCATCAAGGCCGTGCTGCGCCGCCTGGCGCCGGCGGGCGACACCGGCGCGGCGCCGGCGGTGGCAGCGCCCAGCGTGCCCGCTGGCGCACCCGTCGCCGTGCGCAGCACCCTGCGCTTCGAAGGCTGGACCCTGGACACCGCGGCGCGCCGGCTGCTCTCGCCGGCCGGCCAGGACGTGGTGCTCACGAGCGGCGAGTTCGACCTGCTGGCGGCCTTCGCCCAGCACCCGGGCCGGGTGCTCTCGCGCGACTTCCTGCTCGAGCAGACGCGCGGGCGCGAGGCGGGCCCCTTCGACCGCACCATCGACGTGCAGGTGGGCCGCCTGCGGCGCAAGCTCGACGACGACGCCGACCAACCCCAGCTCATCAAGTCGGTGCGTGGCGCCGGCTACCTGTTCGTGCCGCCCGTGACGGCCGGCTGAAAGGCCGACATGCACAGCCGCCCCCCGGTGCCGCCCCTGCCCGACCCCGCAGCGGACGCCGCACCGGCGCCTGCGCTGCCGGTGGGGGTGGACCCCGACGCGGTCTACCGCTCGCTGTTCACGGCCTACCCCGACGCCCTGCTGCTGGTCGACCAGGCCGGCACCATCAGCCTGGCGAACCCCGCTGCCGCCCTGCTGCTGGGTTATGACGTGCAGGAGCTGATCGGTCTGAGCGTCGAGGCCCTGGTGCCCGACAGCATCCGCCCGCGCCACGCCGCCTACCGCGAGGCCTATGGCCGCTCCCCGCGCGCCCGGCCCATGGGCACGACCGACATGGACCTGGTGGCCCGTCGCAAGGACGGCACCGAGGTCGTGGTGGAGATCGCCCTGTCGCCGCTGCAGTCGCAGGGCCTGCCCTTCGTGGTGGCGGCCATCCGCGACGTGGGCGCCTACCCGCGCGTGAAGCAGGCCCTGCAACGGGCCCGCTACAGCGAGCACCTGGCCCAGTTCAGCCGCCAGGCGGTGGACACGCGCAGCCCGCAGCAACTGCTGGAGCAGGTGCCGGCCATCGCCGCGCAGGCGCTGCAGGTGGAGATGGCGGTGCTGTTCATGCTGGACGAGGACCGGCAGCAGTTCCGCGTGGCCGCCTGTGCGGGCGACCTGCCCATGGAACGCCCGGGCGACCGCGTGCCCAACCGGCCCGACACGCCGCCCGGCTTCGTGGTGCACGAGGGCAAGCCGGTGGCCATCGCCGACTACCGCACGGAGCAGCGCTACGCGGTCCCGGCGTCGTACCTGCAGGCCGGGCTGGTGAGTGCCCTGGCGGTACCGCTGTTCGACCGCGGCCGGGCCATCGGCGCGCTGGCCGTGCGCTCGCGCGCCGCCCAGCGCTTCGGCGAGGAGGAGAAGCGCTTCCTCGAATCGCTGTCCAACCAGCTGGCCACCAGCCTGCAGCGCGCGCATTCCGAAGACGCGTTGCACCACGCCCAGCGCCTCGAATCCGTGGGCCAGCTCACCGGCGGCATCGCGCACGACTTCAACAACCTGCTGACCGTCATCCAGGGCAACCTGCAGGTGCTGGAGGACCGGCCCGCCCTGGCCGCCGACGCCGGCGCGCCGCCCCTGGTGGCCGCCGCGCTGCGCGCCACCCGCCGCGCCGCCGAGCTGACGAGCAAGCTGCTCGCCTTCGCCCGGCGCCAGGTGCTGCAGCCCAACGCGGTGGACGTGTCGGCCATGGTGTCGTCGCTCGCCGACATGCTGCGCCGCACGCTGGACCAGCGCATCCGCATCGAGGCCGAGGTCGCGCCCGGCTGCCCGCCGGTGATGGCCGACCCCGGCCAGCTCGAGTCGGCGCTGCTGAACATCGCCATCAATGCCCGCGACGCCATGCCCGATGGCGGCACGCTGCGCTTCCGGGCCGAGCCCGTGCAGCGCCTGCCCGAGGGCGTGGGCCGCGAGCTGGGCGACCCGAGCGCGCGCCATGAGCACTTCGTCGCGCTGCAGGTGATCGACAACGGCACCGGCATGCCCGACGCGGTGAAGGAGCGCGCCTTCGAGCCCTTCTTCACCACCAAGGGCGCGGGCCGCGGCACGGGCCTGGGCCTGTCCACGGTGTACGGCTTCGTCAAGCAGTCCAACGGCGCCATCGCCATCGACAGCGCGCCGGGCGCGGGCACCACGGTGACGCTGTACATCCCCCAGCCCTGGCATGCCGCGGGCAGCGAGGCGGCAGAGGGCGGCGCGGCCAGCCACGTGCTGCCGCCGGGGCTGAAGGTGCTGCTCGTCGAGGACGACGGCGAGGTGCGCAAGGTGGTGCGGGCCTTTCTCACCGGCCTGGGCTGCGAGGTGACGGCCGCGGCCAGCGGCGAGCAGGCCCTGCTGCTGCTGGGCGCGAGCCAGGCCCATGACCTGCTGCTCACCGACATCGCGCTCGGGCCCGGCATGCGCGGCACGGCGCTCGCGGCGGAGGCCCAGCGCCGGCTGCCCCGGCTGGCCGTGCTGCTGATGTCGGGCTTCTCGCAGGAGCTGCTGGACGCCGACCGCGACTCCCCTCAGCACTGGGAGCTGTTGCGCAAGCCCTATGGCCGCGGCGAGCTGGCCGCCGCCATGGCGCGCGCGATCGCTGCCGCGCGCAGCGCCGGCGGCTGAGCCGGGCCGCGGCGATGCCGCCGCACGCCCCCTCAGATGGCCAGCGCGGGCTCCTCGCCGGCCGGCAGGCCGTGGCCGCCCGCCCGCTGCATCAGCGCCTGCAGCGCCGAGGCGGGCATGGGCCGGCCGAAGTACCAGCCCTGCAGTTCGTCGCAGCCCTGGCGGCGCAGGTGATCGGCCTGCTCGGCCGTTTCCACCCCCTCGGCCACCACGTGCAGGCGCAGCCGGTGGGCCAGGGCGATGATGCCGTCGACCAGTGCCGCCCCCTCGGGCCCCAGCTCGATGCGATGCACGAAGGCGCGGTCGATCTTCAAGGTGTCGATGGGGAAACGGTGCAGGTAGCCCAGGCTGGAATAGCCGGTGCCGAAGTCGTCCAGCGCCACGCAGACACCCAGCGCCTGGATGCGACGCAAGGCCACTTCCGCCTCGCCCGCCCGCTCGACCAGCGCGCTTTCCGTGAGCTCCACCTGCAGGCAGCGCGGCGGCACCTCATGCCGCTGCAGCGCGGCCGCGAGCACGTCGGGCAGGTCCCCGGAGGCGAACTGGCGCGCTGACACGTTCACCGCCACCTGCGGGGCGGGCAGGCCCGCGTCGAGCCAGGCGCGGATCTGGCGGCAGGCCTCGTCGATCACCCAGCCGCCGATGGCGTGGATGAGCCCCATGCGTTCGGCCAGCGGCACGAAGACCGACGGCGGCACCATCTCGCCGCCCGGGCGTTCCCAGCGCAGCAGCGCCTCCACGCCGGCCACCTGCCCATCGGACGCGTGCACCTTGGGCTGGTAGTGCAGGCTGAACTCGGCGCGGCCCAGCGCGCGGCTGAGCGCGGCCTCCAGGTCGAGCCGGGCCATGGCCTCGGCGTGCAGGTCGCCGGTGTAGAAACGGAAGCGGTTGCGGCCGTCGTCCTTGGCGCGGAACATGGCCGCGTCCGCGTCGCGCAGCAGCTCCACCGCCGTGGCCCCCCGGTCGTCGGGGTGCAGGCTCACGCCGATGCTGGCCGTGACATAGGCCTCGCGGCCGCCGGCCAGGCGCAGCGGCTCGCCCACCGCGCGCAGCAGCGCCTGGGCCACCATCACCACCTCGTCGGTGTCGGCCACCGATTCGAGCAGCACCAGGAACTCGTCGCCGCCCAGCCGGCCCAGGGTGTCACCCTCGCGCAGCCGGCCACGCAGGCGCGCGGCCATGCGCACGAGCAGCTCGTCGCCCGCCGGGTGGCCCAGGCTGTCGTTGACGGTCTTGAAGCCATCCAGGTCGATGTACAGCACGGCCAGCCGCCCGCCCACGCGGGCACGCCGCTCCATGGCGCGCTCCAGCGTGTCCTGCAGCTGCAGCCGGTTGGGCAGGCCGGTCAGCGGGTCGTAGCGGGCCAGCCGCTCCAGCTCGGCCTCGCTGCGCTTGATGCGCGTGATGTCGGTGAACACGCCGACATAGTTCTGCACCTGGCCGGCGTCGTCGCGCACGGCGCTGATCGTCAGCCACTCGGGGTACACCTCGCCACTGCAGCGGCGATTCCAGATCTCGCCCTGCCAGTGGCCCTGGCGGCGCAGCTGGCCCCACATGTCGGCGTAGAAAGCCGCGTCCTGGCGCCCCGACGAGAGCATGGCCGGCGTGCGGCCCACGACCGCCGACGCGGCATAGCCCGTGATGTCGCTGAAGGCCCGGTTGACCGCCAGGATGGTGGAGTCGGCGGCGGTGATGATCACGCCGTCGCGCGTGTTCTCGAAGGCCAGCGCCCACTGGCGCCGGGTGTCGTCGGCGCGGCGACGCTCGGTGATGTCGCGGCTGATGCCGAACGCGCCGATGAGCTGGCCCTGCGCATCATGCAGGGGGCCGAAGGTGTCGAGCAGCCAGCGCGGGCCGTCGTCGCCGTCGAGCCGGGTCTCGCCCTGGATGGCGGCGGCGCCGCTGCGCAGGCCGTCTATCGCCTCGCGCCAGCGGCGCGCCAGTGCCGCGGGGAGCACCTGCTCCACGGGCAGGCCGTCGGGGGCGGCGGTGGCCAGCGTGGCCTGCGCGCGCACCCTCGCATTGGCGAACAGGCAGCGCCCCTGAGTGTCGAAGGCATAGACCAGGTCGGGCGTGGCGTTGCACAGGCCATCGAGCAGTTGCAGCGCCTGCAGCCGCTCGCTGGCGCTGCGGCGGTCCTGGCGCAGGCGCCGCATGCGCTGGCGCTGTACCCACAGCGCGGCCGCCCCGGCCGCCAGCGCAAGCACCAGCGCATCCACCGCGAGCACCCAGCCCGCGTGGGCCATCGCGTCACCCTCCACCCGGGCGCGCGGGTAGGAGATGCGCAGCTGCCAGTCACTGCCCGGCACCGGCACGGCGTGCGAGTACACCAGCTCGGCCGAGGGCGGGGGCAAGGGCGCCCCCTCGGACGTCAGCTCCACCCGCGCGTCGCCGCCCGAGGCCGGCACCGCGAGCAGCAGCTCGCGGGCGGCACTCTGCGAGGGATCCCCGAGGGCATCCAGGTCGGCGCCACCCAGGGCCTGCGCCTTCAGCCGGGCAATGGTGTCGAGCTGGTCCAGCCATTCGTCGCGCGCCAGCCGCGCGCTGGACCACGCACCCAGCACGCCGGCCAGGACGATCAACACGGCGATCGGGCCCAGCACCCACACCCACCCCCGGGCGGAGACGGAGGAAGGAGCGTGCGAGCCCGTCGCCGCAGGCGTCACTGCAGCACCGTCGGGGTGGGCGCCAGGCTGTGCTGCACGAAGGCGGCCAGGGCGTCCACATCGGGGATGTGCACGTCGCGGCGGCCCTTCTCGGTGAAGCGGATCAGTTCCTGGCGGGCCAGTCGCGACAGGGCGCGGCTGACGGTCTCCAGCGTCATGCCCAGGTAGTTGCCGATCTCGGCACGGGTCATGCGCAGGGTGATCTGGTCGGTGCGCAAGCCGCGCTTGGCCAGCGAATCGGCCCAGTAGCGCAGGAAGTCGGCCACGCGGGCGTCGGCCGGCAGCGAGCACACGCTCATCAGCGAGTCGCGGTCGCGGGCGATCTCGCGGCTCATGGCCTCGTGCAGCACGCGCAGCAGGGCCGGGCGGTTGGCGCAGGCCGCCAGCACCTCGTCGTAGCGCAGCACCCAGACCTCGCCGGTGTCCATGGCCACGGCGTCGCAGGCGTACAGGCCGGAGGCGATGCCGTCGAAGCCCATCCAGTCGCCACGGAACTTCAGCGCCACCACCTGCTCGCGGCCATCGGCCGACAGGTTCACCAGCTTGAACAGGCCGGAGTTCATCACGTAGAGGTGGCTGAACGCCTCGCCCGCCTGGTAGATGCGCTCACCGGCCCGCACCAGGCGGCGCTGCGGCATGAGCTGGTCGTGCACCAGCTTGAGCATGTCGGCGATGGCCTGGCCGGCACGCTGGTTCTCCTCGGCCGCGCGGCTGCGACCGGCGCCCTGCATGGCGCTCGCGGCAGCGGCGGCGGTGGCGGTGGCGCTGGCGGCGGCGGGGGTGGTGTGCATCAGCATGGCGTCGGGCTCCGGGCGGGTGGCGTACTGTTCGAGTGATCAGCACTGTAGGAAGCCAGGAACAACGGCGTGCCAACGGCGAGCGTCGCTGCGTAACGCTCGGTCAACCGTGGGTAACCGGCATGTATCAGCACAAGGGACGCCCGCATGCGTTGACGGCCATCAAAGCCGCGGCATGGGGCCCCGGTAGTCTTGCCAACTGTGTCGTGGCGCCTTCCGGGCCCCGACGCAGCCCCATGCCGTTCACCCCTTCCTCCGCCCTCCCCGCCGCCCTGGACACGATGTCCGACGCCGACCGCCAGCACCTGGCGGCCTCGGCCGCCACGCTCATGCGGCAGGCCCGTGAAGGGGTGGCCACCCAGCCGCTGCGCGGCCGCAACCTGGGCCTGGTGTGCGAGGACGACGCGAGCGAGGCGGCCAGCCGCTTCGAGCGGGCGGCCACCACGCTGGGCGCCCACGTGGTGCGCATCCGCCCCAGCGTGGCCGGGCTGGATGACGAGGCCGCGCTGCCTCAGACGGCGCGCGTGCTGGGCCGCCTGTACGACGCCATCGAGTGCCAGGGGCTGCCACCCGCGACCGTGGCGCAGATCCGCCGCCACGCAGGCGTGCCGGTCTACGACGGCCTGGGTGGCCTCGGCAACACGGCGCGCACCGTGGCGGCCATGCTGGGCCCGGTCACGGACTCGCCCCCTGGCACCGAGCTGGAAAGCGACGCCTACGTGCTGCAGGCGCTGCTCGTCGGCAGCGTGGGCTGAGTCCTCGCCCGGCGCGCCGACGCGGTCGCTGAGGGCGGGTGGCGTGTGCATGGTGCCGCAAGGTAGCGGCCACGCGGCCCGCCCATCTTGACTCAGATCATCTTGACCTGCGTCAGGCGGGCGACATCGGCCGCCGACAGCCTCAGTTCGATTCCTTGATCAGGCGGCCGGCCGCCGACTGCACCGGGCGGGCGTTCATCGGGTACAGGTGCGAGAAGATCTGCACCTGCTCGGGCGACACCGGCACGGGCGTCTTCATCACCATCCACAGCACGCCCTCGGTGCAGGGCGGCGTGGTGAGCGAGCCCATGTAGGTGTAGTAGCGGCGGTCCTCCGGCAGCAGCCGGTTGAGGTCGATGGCGCCCGGCGCAGCCTGGTCCTCGCCCTTTTCCAGCGGCAGCGCGTTCCACACCGCCTGCACCACCGGCTGCGCCACACCGCGGTCGAGCAGCACGGCCACCACGGCCAGGCGCCCTTCGGCGTCCTGGTGCACCAGGTGGGCCACCATGTCGAACTGCCGGCCGTTGATGCGCTCCTCCGACGGGCGGTGGAAGTGGAACTGCTTGAGCTCGTAGCGACGGCCGAGCACGGTGATGGCGTTGCCCGCCGGCAGGTTGACCTGCACGGTGTGGCCGTTGTCGATGACCGAGAAGCCACTGGGCCGGTAGTCGAACTGGATCGGCTCCAGCTGCACCGTGATGCCGCCCCGGATGTCGATCGGGCTCTGCCGCTGGCCGGTGGCGCAGGCAGCGAACTCCGGTTTCATCTTCCCCCAGGCGTCGGGGCCGAACTCGCCCGCGTAATCCCAGTGGGCGGCGGCATGGGCATGGGGGCGGCCGGGGCCGTCCTCGCGGGGGGCAGCCGCCCGCGTGGACGGCGACGGCGCGTGGGCGTCCGCAGGCGGGCGCGGCACAGCGGCGGCGCGCGACCGGGGAGCCGCGGCGGCGCGAGACGGCGCCTTGGCGGGCGCGGCATGTGCCTCGCCGGGCGGCGCGGAAGCCGCCGTGCGGTTCTCCACCCGCATCACGTTGGACGGCGACTCGCTCGGCTTTTGCGCACCGAGCCGGTCAGCCAGCTTCTGGCGCAGCAAGTCCATGGGGTCGCCCTGGGCGCTGGCAGCCGGCTCGCCCCGCTCGGCGCGCCGCGGTGCGCTGTCGGACGCCTGGCGCGCCACGGACGGCGACGTACCGCCGGCCAGGGCGGCTGCGGCCAGCACGGCCACCGCCGTCGGGAAAGCGGCATCCAGACGCCACCACCACGGGACGGAGGAGGCAGTCGGGCGCTGTGCAGCGGGCTGGTGAGCGCGGCCGGGCAGATCGAGAGGCATGGCAGAGGCGTCGGAAGGGATCTCGCCTTGCGTATCGGCTGCGCAGTGCCGCACCTTGAGGGTCGGCCGCCGCCTCGCGCGGCCCCGCCGTCAGCACCTCACGCCAGCTTCAGGCGCGGCTTGACCCACCACCAGGCCACCACGCCGATGCCCATCATGAGCAGCGAGGCCACCGCCAGGGCCGGCGCCGAGTGCATCACCAGCGGCGCGATGGCGCCGGCCACCAGCGCGTTGGCCGCGCTGCCGATGCAGGCCTGCAGCGAGGAGGCCATGCCGCGCCGGTCCGGCGCCTGGTCCAGCACCAGCAGCGTGACCACCGGCACCATGAGCGCCCAGCCGAAGGCGAACAGCGCAATGAGCGGGATCGCCCAGACCGGGTGCGGCGTGAAGCTCAGGTTGAGACCCACGTTGACCAGCGAGACCGCGGCCATGATGCGGAAGCCCCGCCGGATCTGCCGCTGCGGCGGCAGCCGCCCCGCCAGTCGGCCCGACCACCAGGCGCCGGCCATGATGCCGCCGATGGTGGCCATGAAGAACCAGAAGAACTCCGTCGGACCCAGGTGCAGGATCTCGCCCAGGAACACCGGCGCCGACAGCACGTACAGGAACATGCCGTTGAACGGCACGCCCGAGGCGAAGGCCAGCGCGATGAACACGGGGCTGGAGCCCATCTGCCAGTAGCCGCGCATCAGGTTGCGCACGCTGAAGGCCTGCACCTGGCTGGGGTGCAGCGTCTCGGGCAGCGCCCGCCACATGGTCAGCCACAGCAGCGCGCCCACGCCCACCAGGAACCAGAAGATGGCGTGCCAGCCCGCGTGCACGAACAGGAAGCCGCCCACCATGGGCGCGATGGCCGGGGCCACGCCGAAGTAGATCGTGACCTGCGACATCACGCGCTGCGCGTCGGCCGGCGGGAACAGGTCGCGGATGATGGCGCGCGACACCACCATGCCGGCGCCCGCGCACATGCCCTGCAGCGCCCGGAAGGCCACGAGCGCGCCGATGGACGTGGACAGCGCGCAGCCCACCGAGGCCAGCGTGAACACCGCCACGCCCGCCAGCACCACGGGCCGGCGGCCGAAGCTGTCGGCCAGCGCCCCGTGGAACAGGTTCATCACCGCGAAGCCGAGCAGGTAGGCCGACAGCGTCTGCTGCATCTGCACCGGCGTGGCGCCCAGCGACTGCGCGATGCCCGTGAAGGCCGGCAGGTAGGTGTCGATGGAAAACGGGCCCAGCATGCCCAGGCAGGCAAGCAGCGCCGCGAGGGCCCAGCGGGGGCCGCGCCAGATGCGCGAGGCTTCAGGGTTCATGCGGCCGGCCCGCGCGAAGGCGGGCGAGAAGTTTGAAAAGGTGTCGTGAAGTGGGCCGATAGGCCGGATTCTGTGCGGCGGGGCAAACGCCTTGCGACGTCTGCCCTGCCGTGGCCGCCATTCCTCTGGGCCGGGCGGTTGCCCGCCTGGCTCGATGCCACCTACCCGCCGGCTCGACGGGCCGCGTCATAGCCGGCCTATTTGGTGTTGCTGCGCGTAGAGATTGCCGCGTTTCACCCCGCCGGGCTTGCGCCTGGCGGACTCGTCTCTGTGGCTCTGATCCGCACCTCGCGGTGGACGGGCGTTACCCGCTACGCTGCCCTGTGCAGTCCGGACCTTCCTCCAGTGCGGCCTTTCGGCCGGTGCACCAGCGGCGGCCTGGCCCGCTTCACGACGGGGTGGATTGTCCCATGGCCGGCAAGACCACGCGGGCACCCGCCTTGGGGCATCATCCTCGGGTCAACGATCCCACCGGAGTCACCATGAAGGCCTCCAACGTCCTCGCCACCATCGGCAACACGCCGCACATCCGCATCAACCGCCTGTTCGGAGACCGCCATGAGGTGTGGGTCAAGTCCGAGCGCAGCAACCCCGGCGGCTCGGTGAAGGACCGCATCGCGCTGGCCATGGTGGAGGCGGCCGAGACGTCGGGCGAGCTCAAGCCCGGTGGCACCATCATCGAGCCCACCTCGGGCAACACCGGCATCGGCCTGGCCATGGTGGCTGCGGTCAAGGGCTACACCCTGGTGCTGGTGATGCCCGACAGCATGAGCGTGGAACGTCGCCGCCTCATGCTGGCCTATGGCGCGAAGTTCGACCTGACCCCGCGCGAGAAGGGCATGAAGGGCGCCATCGCGCGCGCCCAGGAACTGGTGGCGCAGACGCCCGGCGCCTGGATGCCGCAGCAGTTCGAGAACCCGGCGAACATCGACGTGCATGTGCGCACCACCGCCGAGGAGATCGCCGCCGACTTCCCCGACGGCCTGGACGCGCTGATCACCGGCGTGGGCACGGGCGGCCACCTCACCGGCTGCGCCCGCGTGCTCAAGGCCCGCTGGCCGCAGCTGAAGGTGTTCGCCGTGGAGCCGACGCAGTCGCCCGTCATCAGCGGCGGCCAGCCCTCGCCCCATCCCATCCAGGGCATCGGCGCGGGCTTCGTGCCGAAGAACCTGGACACCTCGCTGCTCGACGGCGTGATCCAGGTGGAGGCCGAAGCGGCGCGCGAGATGGCGCGTCGCTGCGCGCGCCAGGAGGGCCTGCTCGTGGGCATCTCCAGCGGCGCCACGCTGGCGGCCATCAGCCAGAAGCTGCCCGAGCTGCCGGCCGGCGCCCGGGTGCTGGGCTTCAACTATGACACCGGCGAGCGCTACCTCTCGATCGAGGGCTTCCTGCCGGCCTGAGGGCCGGCGGGCAGCGACGCCCTGCACCCGGGCCCTGGTGGGCCCGGGCAGGGTTCACTCGGCCGCCGCGGTGGGCACGCCCACCTGCACGCCGTGCCAGTTCTCGTAGTCGGGCATGCTCCAGCTCAGCGAGCTGAAGGTGCCCATGAACTGCACCACGCCGTGGCCTTCGGTGCCGGTGACGGTGCGCTTCTTGACCGTCAGGCAGGTGGCGCAGCCGCCGTAGTAGCCCACGCCCGAGGACAGCAGCGTGGGCGTCTGGGTGAACACATAACGCGCCGGCGCGCCGTTGCGGCCCAGGGACAGCAGGGCGATCACCGGGTTGGTCACCGGCCGGCTGAAGGTGATCTTGTACTTCTGGGTGTCGGTGCCACCGACGAAGCCCAGCAGGTCCACGCCGGTGGGGCGGCCGGTGGCGGCGTAGGCATCCGGCGAGCCGGAGATCCAGTAGTCACGGTCACCGGCCTCGCCGATCTGGCTGAAGTACAGCGCCGGCCCGGAGAACTTCACCCGCACCGCGCCATCGGGCAGCGTGATGCGGCCGGACATCGCGGTGCCGTTCACGGCCGTCCAGTCGGCCCAGGCGGTTGTCTGGGCCTGGGCAGCGCCGGCCAGGGTGGTCAGGGCGCACGCGGCGGCCAGCACGGTGGCACGCGGCAAAGACGAAACACGCATTCTCATATCCCTCTTGTGGTTGACAGGAGGGGCGACTCTAGGGGCGCAACACCGTCCGCGCGCGGGATCCCCCTTGCCTGCGGTTAGGGGGGCGACGCCTGCCAGGCATCGCGCAGCAGCCGCCCGCACTGGGCGGACGCATGGCCGGAGCCGGCCGGGCCGCGGCGCGAGATGAGGCCATAGTGGCTGCGGTCGGCGGTGATCCAGGGGTAGAAGCCGAAGGCCCCGGCGCTGCTGAAACTGCCGTCGCCGGTGCGCGGGTCGTCCTCGATCCAGTAGCCCAGGCCGTAGTGCCAGGCCTCGCGCAAGGGCACGGGCGTGTGGACGGCCTGGCCGGGGCAGTGCAGGCGGTTGGTGCACACCGCGCGCTCACCGAGCTGGCGCCCCAGGTGCAGTTCGCCGCCGAGCAGCTTGCGCAGGAAGCGGGCGTAGTCCTCGGCACTGGTGACCACGCCACCCGCCGGCTGCGGCTGCGAGTAGGTCAGCCGGATGTCCATGCCGAGCTGGCTGCGCAGCTCAAGCGCCAGCCCGGCGTTGTCCAGCCCGCCCAGGCCCAGCAGCACGGCATGGTGCTGCATGTGGCCGCCGCTGTAGTCGAAGCGCCCCTCGGTGCGAGGGTCCACCTCGTCGTTGCGCCGGAACACCTGGCACTGCCCCACCGTCTGCCCGGGCCGGCACCAGGAGAAGTCGCTGTAGCCGGCGCGGAAGTTGAGGTGGCGGATGTCCTCCTCGGTCGGCACGCCCTGGCGCCGCTGCACGGCATAGGCGCCCCACAGCCACTTGGACGCCGACGCGATGGCCAGCACGGTGCCAGCCTCCACGGTGTCGGGCAGCCCCGGACGGCGCACCGAGCCGCTGGCCAGCGCGCCGCCCGTGTCGCCGATCTCCCAGTAGAAGGGCCGGATGGCAGCGCAGGCGTTGTGGTCGTCGGCGGCCACGCGGGCGACCGCCCGGGCGCGCTCGGCCGCATCGGCGGCCGGGGCGGCGGGCACATCGGGCGACGCGAACGCGGCGGCGATGGCCGCAGCCGCGATGAGCGGCCAGGTGAGCGTGGAGCGCCGTTGGCGCGGCAGGGGGAACCGGCGGCAGGTGAGGGGCGGCATGGGGGGCTCCTGGCGAGAATCCGCCCGGACAACGCACGTGCCCGCCGATCCGCGGACACGACGCCCCGACCACGCCCCCTTCGGGTTAGGGGCGTCCGCGCGCGGCCCGGCGGGCGCTCAGTCCACCAGCCGCCAGGGCAAGATCTCGCCGCCGCGCAGGGGCTTGATGGCCGCGTCCTCCGCGAAGGGCAGGCTCTCGGGCAGCGCCCAGGGCTCACGCCGCAGCGTCACCGTGCCGGTGTTGCGCGGCAGGCCATAGAAGGCCGGGCCGTGGGCGCTGGCGAAGGCGTCGAGCTTGTCCAGCGCGCCCACCGATTCGAAGGCCTCGGCGTACAGCTCCAGCGCGGCGGGTGCCGTGAAGCAGCCGGCGCCGCAGACCGACGCCTCCTTCATGACGGCGGCATGCGGGGCGGAGTCGGTGCCGAGGAAGAAGCGGTCGGAGCCGGACGCCACGGCCGCCAGCAGCGCCTGGCGATGCTGCTCGCGCTTGAGCACGGGCAGGCAGTAGCAGTGCGGGCGCAGGCCGCCCTGGAAGATGGCGTTGCGGTTGTACAGCAGGTGATGGGCCGTGATGGTGGCCGCCGTGTGGGGGCCCGCCCCGGCCACGTACTGCGCCGCTTCCCGGGTGGTGATGTGTTCGAACACCACCTTCAGCTCTGGGAAGTCGCGCCGCAGCGGCTGCATGACCTGCTCGATGAAGACGGCTTCGCGGTCGAACAGGTCGACGGCCGGGTCGGTGACCTCGCCGTGCACCAGCAGCAGTACGCCCTCGCGCTGCATCGCCTCCAGCGTGGCGTAGGTGCGCCGGATGTCGGTGACGCCGGCATCGCTGTTGGTGGTGGCCCCCGCAGGGTACAGCTTGAGCGCCACGATGCCGGCAGCCTTGGCGTGCGCGATCTCCTCGGCCGGCGTGTTGTCGGTCAGGTACAGCGTCATCAGGGGCTGGAAGTCGGCCCCGGGCTCGCCCGCGGCCGGCCGCGCCGCGAGGATGCGCTCGCGGTAGGCCAGCGCCTGGGCGGTGGTCGTCACCGGGGGGCGCAGGTTGGGCATCACGATGGCG
The DNA here is from genome assembly GCA_016213265.1 of Burkholderiales bacterium. GTDB lineage: Bacteria > Pseudomonadota > Gammaproteobacteria > Burkholderiales > Burkholderiaceae_C > Ideonella. The sequence goes on from JACRBA010000180.1 coordinate 25,343, forward strand.
CGGGCAAACTGGCGGGCGGTGTGCGGCAGCACGCTGGCGAGCGCCGCGCCGTCGCGCACGTGCAGGTGCCAGTCGTCCGGGCGGGTCAGGGTGAGGGTGTCGGGTGCGGCGACCCGGGCCGCGGAAGAAGGCGAGGACATGCGGGAATTGTCGCAGTCCCACCCGGCGCCGCGGGTTGCCACCCAATTCCCCGGCACGGGTCACCCCACTATGATGGGTCGCCCGGGCCCTGGGCCGTCCAGCGTGCGTCGGGCGCGAGAGGCTGCCTTGACCGACCGCACATCCGAAGAATTCAGCGCCGCGCAGTTCCGCCTGCTGGCCGACAACGTGCCGGCGCTGATTGCCTGCTACGACGCGACCACCCGGCGCTGCCAGTTCGCGAACAAGCAGTACGCCCGCACCTTCGGCCGGGACGAACGCTCCATCGTGGGCCTGACCTTCGCCGAGGTCATCGGCGAGGAGGCCGCCCAGGAGATCGGCCCCCAGGTCGACCAGGTGCTGGAGCGGCGCGAGCCGGCCATCTACGAGCGCCGCATCACCGACCACCAGGGCCGGCCACGCTGGCTGGAGGTGCACCTGCTGCCCCACCTGGACGATGCCGGCATCCCGCAGTCGTGCTTCGTGCTGATCTCCGACATCACCAAGCACCGCCTCGCCGAGGCGGCCGTGCGCGAATCCGAGGAGCGGCTGGCCAAGTTCATGCAGGCCAGTGGCGAGGGCATCGTCTTCCACAGGGACGGGCTGGTGACCGACGTCAACCCGCCCATCCTGGCGCTGACGGGCTACGCGCCGCCGGAGATCATCGGCCGGCACGTGCTGAGCTTCATCGCGCCGGAGCACGTGGCGCGCGTGCTGGCGGTCATGAGCGGCGGCCAGGATCTCACCTACGAGCTGGCCATCCTGCACAAGGACGGCACGCCCATTCCGGTGGAATTCATCGTGCGCACCATGGTGCGCCACGGCGAGCGCATGCGCATGACCATCGTGCGCGACATGCGCGACCGCCACGCCGCGCAGGCGCGCATCCAGCACCTGGCGCACCACGATGCGCTCACCGGCCTGCCCAACCGCACCTCGCTGATGGACCGGCTGGAGCAGCACATGCAGGTGGCCGCCCACCGCGACCAGCGTCTGGCGCTGCTGTTCATCGACCTGGACCACTTCAAGCGCGTGAACGACTCGCTGGGCCACCTGGTGGGCGACGGCCTGCTGCGCACCGTGGCCCAGCGCATCACCGGCGTGCTGCGCGCCAGTGACCTGGTGGCGCGCTTCGGCGGCGACGAGTTCATGGTGCTGCTGCCCGACGCGCAGGAGCGCGCGCAGGTCGAGGAGGTGGCGAACAAGCTGCTTCGCGCCATCGAGATGCCGGTGGACGTGGACGGACACAGCCTGTCGGTCACCCCGTCGATCGGCGTGGCGGTGTTTCCCGAGCATGGGGAAACGCCCGACACCCTGATCAAGCACGCCGACACGGCGATGTACGTCGCCAAGTCGCGCGGCCGGGCGAACTGCCAGTTCTTCGCGCCCGCCATGGCGCAGATGGCCTACGACGCCCTGGTGCTGGAGGTCGAGCTGAACCAGGCCATCGACCGGGGCGAGTTCGAGTGGCTCTACCAGCCGCTGGTGGCCGCGGGAAGCGGGGCCTGCGTGGCCGTGGAAGGCCTGCTGCGCTGGCGCCACCCCGAGCACGGCCTGCTCGAGCCGCAGCGCTTCCTGCCGCTGGCCGAGCAGCGCCGGCTCATGCCGCGCATCGGCCGGCTCATGCTGCGCCAGGCACTGCGCGACGCCCGCGACTGGCACGCCGCCCGGCCGCTGAGCGCGCCCATCCCGCTGGCGGTGAACCTGTCCAACAGCGAGTTCCAGGCCCCCGAGCTGGCCGACTGGCTGCCGGCCATGCTGCGCGAGGAGCAGGTGCCCGGGCGCTGGCTGGAGATCGAACTCACCGAGCGCGCCCTGGGCGGCGACCCGCAGCACGTGGAGGCCGCCCTGCGCCGCCTGGGCGAGTGCGGCGTGCGGGTGACGCTGGACGATTTCGGCGCCGGGCACAGCTCGCTCGCCCAGCTGCGCGCCTTGCCCATCGACCGCATCAAGATCGACCACGGCTTCGTGGCCGGCCTGCCCGCCGACCCGGGCGCCGTGGCCATCGCACGCACCGTGGTGCAGCTTGGCCACGGCCTGGGCATGCGCGTGGCGGGTGAAGGCGTGGAGACGCCCGCGCAGCGCGACACCCTGCTGGCGCTGGGCTGCGACGAGCTCCAGGGCTTCCTGGTCGCGCGGCCCATGCCGGCCGCCGCCCTGCACACCTGGCTGGCCGAGCACGCCCCGGCCTGAGCCGGGGCGGCTCAGTGCTGCAGGATCTTCGAGAGGAAGTCCTTGGCACGCGGGCTGCGCGCGTCGGGGTTGCCGAAGAACTCGTCCTTGGTGCAGTCCTCGACGATGCGGCCCGCGTCCATGAAGATGACGCGGTGGCTCACGCGGCGGGCAAAGCCCATCTCGTGCGTCACGCACATCATGGTCATGCCCTCGTTGGCCAGCTGCACCATCACGTCCAGCACCTCGCCCACCATCTCGGGGTCGAGCGCCGAGGTCGGCTCGTCGAACAGCATGACGATGGGGTCCATGCTGAGCGCGCGGGCGATGGCCACGCGCTGCTGCTGGCCGCCCGAGAGCTGGCCTGGGAACTTGTCCTTGTGGGCCATCAGGCCGACGCGGTCGAGCATCTTCAGGCCGCGCGCCTTGGCGTCGTCCATCTTGCGGCCCAGCACCTTCACCTGCGCCAGCGTGAGGTTCTCCGTCACCGACAGGTGGGGAAACAGCTCGAAGTGCTGGAACACCATGCCCACGCGGCTGCGCAGCTTGGGCAGGTTGGTCTTGGGGTCCGCGATGGACACGCCGTCGACCACGATGTCGCCCTTCTGGAAGGGCTCCAGCGCATTCACCGTCTTGATGAGCGTCGATTTACCGGAGCCCGACGGCCCGCACACCACCACCACCTCACCCTTCTGGATGGTCGTGGTGCAGTCGGTCAGGACCTGGAACGCGCCGTACCACTTGCTGACGTTCTTGATTTCGATCACGGCATGCTCCTATCGAATGATCTGGATCTTGGCCTGCAGCCGGCGCACGAGCATGGACAGGCTGAAGCAGATGACGAAGTACACGACGGCGGCGACGAGGTAGGTCTCGACCGGGCGGTTGAAGTTCTTGCCCGCCACCTCGAAGCCCTTGAGCAGGTCGTAGGCGCCGATGGCATAGACCAGCGAGGTGTCCTGGAACAGGATGATGGTCTGCGTCAGCAGCACCGGCAGCATGTTGCGGAAGGCCTGCGGCAGCACCACCAGCTGCATGGTCTGGCGGTAGGTCATGCCCATCGCATAGCCGGCGTGCACCTGCCCGCGCGGCACGCTCTGGATGCCCGCCCGCATGATCTCGGAGTAGTAGGCGGCCTCGAACACCGTGAAGGTGATCATGGCCGACAGCTCGGCCCCCATGGGCCGGCCGATCAGCATGGGGATCAGCAGGAAGAACCACAGGATCACCATCACCAGCGGGATGGAGCGCAGCGTGTTCACATAGGCCGCCGCCGGGGCCACCAGCCAGGGCCGGCCCGACAGCCGCATCAGTGCCAGCAGCGTGCCCAGCAGGATGCCGCCCACCATGGCCACCAGGGTGAGCTGGATGGAGAACCAGAAGCCCTTGGCGACGAAGCTGGAGACGACGCCCCAGTCGAGGAAAGCGAAGTCGAGTTGCATCACTTGCCTCCGCCGATCAGGCCGGGCACCTGCATGCGCGTCTCGATGAACTTGGCCACCCGGTTGATGGCCAGTGCCGAGATGAAGTACAGGGCCGTCACGGCGAGGTAGATCTCGATGCCGCGCGAGGTCTCCTCCTGCGCCTGCATCGCGAACTGGGTGAGCTCGGCGATGGACACCGCGAAGGCCACGGCCGAGTTCTTCACGATGTTCATGCTCTCGCTGGTCAGCGGCGGGATGACGATGCGGAAGGCCATCGGCATCAGCACGTAGCGGTAGGTCTGCGGCAGCGTCAGGCCCATGGCCAGGCCCGCATAGCGCTGGCCGCGGGGCAGGCTCTGGATGCCCGCCTTGACCTGCTCGGAGATGCGCGCGGAGGTGAAGAAGCCCAGGCCCAGCACCACGAGGACGAAGCTGGGCAGGTCCTTCAGCGGCGGCACCAGCGACGGCACCACGTGGTACCAGAGGAAGATCTGCACCAGCAGCGGGATGTTGCGGAACAGCTCCGTCCACGCCGTGGCCAGGCCGGAGAGCCACTTGTTCGGCGTGGTGCGCAGAATGCCCATGAGCGAGCCCACCACCAGCGCCACCACCAGCGCCAGCAGCGCGACGGACAGCGTCCAGCCCCAGGCCGATAGCATCCAGTCCAGGTAGGTGATGTCGCCGCCACTGCCGAAGCAGCGGGGCCGCACCTCCTGGTCGATGGTGTCGCGGCAGAAGACCTGCCAGTCCCAGTTACCCACTTCTTGTTCCCTCCGCCGGGCAAAGAAACGGCGCGGCCCGCAGGGGGTACCGCGCCGTCAGTCCATGCAAGCCCCGCGCCACCCTGGCGCGGGCTGCACGGGCCTGGAGCTCACTTCTTGGCCGCGTAGTCTTCCATCGGCTTGTCGTTGGGGTTGGCCAGCGCCGCCTTCAGGTTGTCGCTCATGGGCAGGCCGACCTTGGCGTTGGCCGGCGGGATGGGCTGCATCAGCCACTTGTCGTAGAGCTTCGCGATCTCGCCCGACTTCATCATGGCGCGCAGGCTGTCGTCCACGGCCTTCTTGAAGGCGGGGTCGTCCTTGCGGATCATGATGGCGATGGGCTCGACCGACAGCACTTCACCCACGATCTTGTAGTCCGCGGGGTTCTTCGACTTGGCAATCAGGCCGGCCAGCAGCGAGCCGTCCATGACGAAGGCATCGGCGCGGCCCGTCTCCAGCAGCAGGAAGCTGTCGGCGTGGTCCTTGCCGAAGACTTCCTCGAAGTTCACGTTGGTGGCGCGCTCGTTCTTGCGCAGCGTCTGCACGCTGGTGGTGCCGGTCGTCGTGGCCACCTTCTTGCCGTTGAGCTGGGCGATCGAGGTGATGCCGGAGTTGGCCTTCACCGCGATGCGCACCTCCTCGACGAAGGTGGTGACGGCGAAGGCCACGTCCTTCTGGCGCGTCATGTTGTTCGTGGTCGAGCCGCACTCGATGTCCACGGTGCCGTTCTGCACCAGCGGGATGCGGTTCTGCGAGGTCACCGGCTGGTACTTCACTTCGAGCTTGCGGCCGAGCTGCTTCTCGATGTCGCCCAGCACCTTCTGGCAGATCTCGACGTGGTAGCCCACGTACTTGCCATCACCGAGGGTGTACGACAGCGCGCCGGAAGACTCGCGCACGCCCATGGTCACCACGCCGGTGTCCTTGAGCTTCTTCAGCGTGTCGGTGGCCTGGGCGTGGGCGACACCCGTGGAGGCCAGTGCGAGGAACGCGGCCCAACCGACCAGAGACTTCTTCATGCGAATTCCTTCCAAGAGGCAACAGACAACGGAGGTGGTGAGGGTGTAACGGCAATCCCGCCCCCCAGGCGTACGTGCTAGCCCGTATGCCACCGCCCCGCAGGGCGACCAGCGCTGGGCGCGGACTGTAGCGGGGCGGCAGGTGGCCCGCCAATGCCGATGGATTGCGGGGTCATGCACGGCGCGCATGAGCGCTGCGGGTTTCTACCATAACGCACGCGATCAGCCAGGCAGGCGCATCCGCGTGCGGCGGGCAGCCTCAGCTGCGGGACTGCAGGAAGGCCCAGAGCTCCTGCGCGCCCGGCTTCACGTGGCGAGCCACCTCGGGCCGCTCGCGGTAGATGCGCACTTCCATGGTGAGCTCGTAGTCGCTGGTGCCCGCGGCCACCAGGCGCCTCGCGCGGATCTCCTTGCGCACCGAGCTGGCGGGCAGGAACGCCAGGCCGTGGCCTTCGAGCGCCATGGCCTTCAGGCCCTCGGCCATGTCCGTCTCGTACACCGGGTCCAGCACGGGCGGCGTGTGGGCGTGCTTGATGATCTGCTCCACCAGCCGCGCCATGTAGGCGCCCGAGGCATAGCTGAGGAAGGGCACCGGGGCCCCGGCCCGGCCGGGCAGCGAGAACAGCGGCGCGCCATCGGCACCCGCCTTGGCATAGGGTGCCAGCGTCTCGGTGCCCAGGCTCAGCATCTCGTAGCGGTCGGGGCTGAGCTGCAGCGGCTGCGTGGGGTGGTGGTAGGCGATGAGCAGGTCGCAGTGGCCTTCGGTGAGGCGCAGCACCGCGTCGTGCACGTTCAGCGCGATGAGCCGGCTCTTGAAGCCGGGCAGGCGCTTGCGCAGCTCCACCAGCCAGTGCGGGAAGAAGGTGAAGGCCAGGGTGTGCGGCACCGCGAACTCCACCATGTCCTGCCCGCTGGCCTGGTGGCTGCGCATGAGGTTGCGCGTGGCCTGCAGGTTGCCCAGGATCTCCAGCGCCTGGGCGTGGAAGGTCTCGCCGGCGGGGGTCAGCCGCGTGGGGTAGGACGAGCGGTCGACCAGGTCGATGCCGGCCCAGGACTCCAGCGCCTGGATGCGCCGCGAGAAGGCGGGCTGGGTCACATGGCGCAGCTGGGCGGAGCGGGAGAAGCTGCGCGTCTCGGCCAGGCTGACGAAGTCCTCAAGCCACTTGGTGTCCATCCCTGCCCGTCTCCTGACCTGCTTCCTGCCCGGCGTGCTGCGCGCTGTGCTGCAGCTGCCACATGCGAGCATAGCGCCCGCCCTGCGCCAGCAGCGCCGCATGCGGGCCGCGCTCGACGATGCGGCCGGCCTCCATCACCAGGATCTCGTGTGCGTCGACCACCGTGGACAGCCGGTGCGCGATGACCAACGTGGTCTTGCCCGCCGAGGCGCTGCGCAGCTCGGCCTGAATGGCGCGCTCGTTGGCGGAATCGAGCGCCGAGGTGGCCTCGTCGAAGATCAGCAGCGGCGGGTTCTTCAGCAGCGTGCGGGCGATGGCCACGCGCTGCTTCTCGCCGCCCGACAGCTTGAGCCCGCGCTCGCCCACCACCGTGTCGTAGCCCAGCGGCTGCGCGGCGATGAAGGCGTGGATGTGCGCCGCCTGGGCGGCGGCCTGCACCTGCCCGGGCGTGGCGCCTGGCCGGCCGTAGGCGATGTTGTAGGCGATGGTGTCGTTGAACAGCACGGTGTCCTGCGGCACGATGCCGATGGCGCGGCGCAGGCTGTCCTGCGTCACCTCGCGCAGGTCCTGCCCATCGATCGTGATGCGCCCGGCCTGCACGTCGTAGAAGCGGTAGATCAGGCGGGCCAGCGTGCTCTTGCCCGCGCCGCTGGGCCCCACCACGGCCACCGTGCGGCCAGCCGGCACCTCGAAGCTCACGCCCTGCAGGATGGGCCGCTGGGGGTCGTAGGCGAAGTGCACGTCCTCGAAGCGCAGCGTGGCGCCGTGCACCTGCAGCGGCTGCGCGCCCGGCGCATCGGCCACCTCGCGCTCACGCTCCAGCAGCGTGAACATCTTGTCCAGGTCCGCCAGGCTCTGCTTGACCTCGCGGTACAGCACGCCCAGAAAGTTCATCGGGATGTACAGCTGGATCAGCAGCGCATTGACCAGCACCAGGTCACCCAAGGTCAGCCGGCCTTCCACCACGCCCGTGGTGGCCCGCCACAGCATGGCCAGCAGCGAGGCGGCGATGATCAGCTGCTGCCCCGTGTTGAGCAGCGACAGCGAGGTCTGCGACTGGATCTGCGCCCGGCGGTAGGCGTCCAGCCCCTCGTCGTAGCGGCGCGCCTCGAAGTCCTCGTTGTTGAAGTACTTGACCGTCTCGTAGTTGAGCAGCGCGTCGATGGCGCGCGTGTGCGCCTTCGAATCGAGCTCGTTCATGCGCCGGCGGAACTGCGTGCGCCACTCCGTGACCGTGATGGTGAAGGCCACGTAGGCCGCGAGCGCCGCCAGGGTGATCCACACGTAGCCCATGTCGAACTGAGTGGCCAGCAGCACCAGCGCCAGCGTCAGCTCCACCGCCGTGGGCAGGATGGTGTAGAGCGAGTAGGACACCAGCGACTGCAACGCGCGGGTGCCGCGCTCGATGTCGCGGGTCATGCCGCCGGTCTGGCGCTCGAGGTGGAAGCGCAGGCTCAGCGCATGCAGGTGGCGGAAGGTGTCCAGCGCGATCTGCTTGGACGCGCCGTGCGTGGCCTTGGCGAACACCAGCTCACGCAGTTCGGTGAACACGCTGGTGGACAGGCGCAGCAGCGCATAGCCCACCAGCAGCGCGCCCGGCACCACGAGCACGGCAGCGGCGTCGCCCGGCTTCACGTCGAGCCGGTCCACCAGCTGCTTGAGCAGCACCGGCACACCCAGGTTGGCGAGCTTGGCGGCCACCAGGAACACCAGCGCCGCGCCCACGCGCCAGCGGTAGCGCCACAGGAACGGCCACAGGCGCTGCAGCGTCTCGCGGTCGGAGCGGGTGCGGGGTGTCGCCGCAGCGGAGGCGGCGGGGTCGCCGGAGGCGGCCAGGGAGGAGCGACGCATCGTGGAAGAATCTGCGGCAGACAAACGAACCGTCCGCACAGGACGCCGGCCATGACAGAACCGACTTCCCCCACGGCGGCCACCGCAGCCCAGAGTGTGCCGCAGCGCTCCGAGGTGCGCTTGCCCGATGACAAGGCACTGGTGCTGCGTGTCATGCCCATGCCGGCGGACGCCAACGGCAACGGCGACGTCTTCGGCGGCTGGATCATGGCCCAGGCCGACCTGGCCGGCGCCGTGGCCTGCCACCGCGTGGCCCGCGGCCGCATCACCACCGTGGCGGTGAACCAGTTCATCTTCAAGCAGCCGGTGTCGGTGGGCGACGTGCTGAGCTTCTACGCCGAGATCACGCGCGTGGGCCGCACCTCCGTGTCGGTGCACCTGGAGGTGTACGCCGAGCGCAACCCGGCCGACCCGCACATCGTGAAGGTGACCGAGGCGGACCTGACCTATGTGGCCATCGACCGCGACGGCAAGCCGCGGCCGATCCCCGCGCCCGCCACCGCCTGACGCCCGCAGGAGCCGCGCATGTTCAAGAGTCTGCGCGTGCCCGAGCGCCTGTTCGCGCTGGGCATGTGGTTGGTGTCCTTCCTGTTCGCCGGCTTCCTGATCGGACTGGGCGGCCAGGTGATCGGCGACCTGCCGCGGGTGGAGGCGCCACTGTCCATCGAGCAGTTCGCCCCGCCCGGCGCGCTGGAGGCCGAGCGCGAGGCGCTCAAAGGCCTGGCGCAGCGCGAGCGCGAGCAGGACGACGCGCTGGACACCGCGCGCCTGGCCCAGCAGGCGGCCCAGCGCGACAACGCCAACGCCCGCGAGGCGCACCGCAACTGGCTGGCCAACCGCCAGGTGACGGGCGACAGCGCCCAGGACCCGGAGCTGCTGCGCCGCACGCGCGAGCTGGACCGCCTGCTGGCCGCCGAGCGCGCCGCGCAGGCCGAGGTGGAGCGCCTGGAGGCGGCGCAGCTGCAGACGAACCAGCAGGCGGACGCACGCCGCCGCGAGGAAGCGCGGTTGCTTTCCGACGCCCAGGCCGGCTATGACCGCGCCCTGTTCCAGCAGCAGCTGCGCGTGTTCGGCTGGCGCCTGGCGCTCACGCTGCCGCTGCTCGCCCTGGCCGTGTGGCTGGTGGTGAAGAAGCGCCGCAGCGACCACTGGCCGCTGATGCGCGGCTTCGTGCTCTTCGCGGCCTTCGCCTTCTTCTTCGAGCTGGTGCCCTACCTGCCCAGCTACGGCGGCTACGTGCGCTACGCGGTCGGCATCGCGCTCACCGGCCTGGCCGGCCACTGGGGCGTGCGCGGCATGCGCCGCTACCTCGCACGGCGCGCCGAGGCGGAGCAGCGCGGCGAGGCGGAGCGGCGGCAGCGCCTGACCACCGACGAAGCGCTGAAGAAGATGGCCGCCAACGTGTGCCCGGGCTGTGAACGCGCGGTGCTCACCACCGGCGAGGTCAAGCCCGACTTCTGCGTGCACTGCGGCCTGAAGCTGTTCGACCGCTGCGGCGCGTGCGGCACGCGCAAGAACGTGTTCTTCCGCTACTGCATGCAGTGCGGCGCAGCGGCGTCGGACGCGGGCAGACCCGCGCCGAGCTCCGCGGCCATCGCCTCGGCCAGCGACAGCGCCCAGGCCCGGTAGGCCAGCGGTCCGGGGTGGAAGCCGTCGGCGGCCACCCAGCCGGCCGGCACCGCCCCCGCGCCCGGCAGCGCAGGCAAGGCCGCGTAGTGGCGCGCGGGATGGCTGCGCACGTGGGCCTGCAGCGCCGCATCCAGCCGCGCCGCATGGCGGCCCATCACCCAGCGCAGCGGCTCCGGCAGCAGGGGGAAGCGGCCCATGGGCGGCAGCGCGCTGTGCCAGACATGGTGCACGCCGCAGCGCGCGCGGGCCGTGGCGTCCAGCGACTCCAGCGCACGGCGCCAGGCGCGGGTGCGGGCCATCGCGGACGCGTCGTTCACCCCGACCACCACGAGCATCACCTCCGCCGCTGGCGCAGGCGAGGACGCCCGCAGCGCGGCGAGCAGGTCGTGCGCGCGGTGGCCACTGCGCGCCTGCAGACGCCAGCACACCGGCCGGTGCAGGCGCCGGGCCAGGGCATCGGCCAGCGGCGCGGCCAGGGCCTCGGCCTGGTGATCCACGCCGACGCCGGCGGCGGACGAATCCCCCACGACGAGCAGGCGCAACGGCGCGCGGCCCGGGGTCGCAGCGCGGTCCATGCCGGCGCCGGCGACGCCCTCGCGCTCACCGGGCGCCTCGGGCAGGCGCATCGCCACGCGGCGCACCCGCCGCCCCTGCCACCACAGCAGCGGCGCCAGGGCGGCGGTGGCCAGCCAGCTCACGCCGTGCCTGGCAATGTCAGGAAAACTGGGAGAAGTCGGGCTGGCGCTTCTGGAAGAAGGCCTGGAAGGCCTCCATCGCCTCGGGGCTGCGCAGCCGCTGGCCGAAGACCGTGGCTTCTTCCGCGATGACCTGCATGATGCGCTCGCGGCGCGGGCCGTGGATCAGGCGCTTGCTGTCGCGCACGGCGCCGGGCGGCAGCGCGTTGAAGCGCTCGGCCACGCGGCGGGCGTGGTTCACCACCTCGGCGGCCGGCAGCACCGCGTTGGCGATGCCGCACTCCACCGCCTGCTCCGGCGTGAAGGGGTCGCCCAGCAGCAGCTTCTCCGCCGCGCGGCGCGCGCCCATGAGCTCGGGCACCAGCAGGCTGGACGCGAACTCCGGCACCAGGCCCAGGCTGACGAAGGGCATGGCCAGGCGGGCCTCGTCGCTCACGTAGACGAAATCGCAGTGCAGCAGCAGCGTGGTGCCGATGCCGATGGCCGCCCCGGTGACGGCCGCCACCACCGGCTTGTCGCAGCCCACCAGCGCCTGCATGAAGCGGAACACCGGCGAGTCGATGTCCTGCGGCGGCCGTTGCATGAAGTCCTCGATGTCGTTGCCCGAGGTGAAGATGCCGGGCTGGCCGGTGATGAGCACCGCGCGCACCGAGCCATCGGCCTGCGCCTGGCCGAGTGCATGCGCCATCGCCTCGTACATGGCCTGGGTGAGCGCGTTCTTCTTCTCGGGCCGGGCGATCTCGATCGTGGCCACGCCGTTGACGACGGCGGTCTTGATGCTCATGGTGTCTCCGTGGGTGAAGTTGTCGCGGCAGCCGAGGGTCAGGCGGCGTCCAGCTCCGACCAATGATCGCCCAGGTGCATGAGATGCGCCCGGGTGTAGGCGGCCTTGTCCAGCGCACCGTAGGCGAAGTGCGGCTGCAGCGCACCGGCATGCGCCTCGAAGCGGTCGAGCGCGGCCAGCAGGCGAGCCACCGCGTCCTGCACCGAGGCTTCGGCGGGCAGCGGCGGGGCCCCGGGAATCGGCTCGTGCAGGCCGTGGTGCATCTGACCGCGCGCGTCGAACAGCGCGAAGGCAGCGGCGCCGGCCGTGGCCTGGAACAGGGCGGGCTTCGGCTGGGGAAAACCGTCGAGCGAGTACTCGACGCTCTGCGCCAGGTGCACGAGCACCTGCGGCAGGCTCCACACGCCACGCGCACGCGGCGGCTGCTGCGCCAACGACGCCACGGCCTGCCGCGCCTGACCGAGGTCGCGGAAGCGCGCGGTGCCGGTGACGATGAACGCGCCGGTACCGAGGGCGGCCGCCGCGGCGGCGCCCGCCGCCACGAGCACCCGGCGCGAGACCATCACACCGCCTCGAAGATGCCGGCGGCGCCCTGGCCCGTGCCCACGCACATCGTGACCATGCCGTACTTCAGCTTCTGGCGGCGCAGCGCGTGCACCACGGTGGCAGCGCGGATGGCGCCGGTGGCGCCCAGGGGGTGGCCCAGCGCGATGGCGCCGCCCATGGGGTTGACCACCTCGGGGTTCAGGCCCACGGTGCGGATGACCGCCAGCGCCTGCGCGGCGAAGGCCTCGTTCAGTTCGATCCAGCCCAGGTCGTCCTGCTTCAGGCCGGCCTTCTGCAGCGCGAACGGGATGGCCTCGATCGGGCCGATGCCCATGATCTCCGGCGGCACGCCCTTGTTGGCGTAGCTCACGAAGCGCGCCAGCGGCGTCAGGCCGAACTGCTTGACGGCCTTCTCGCTGGCCAGGATGAGCGCCCCCGCGCCATCGCTGGTCTGCGAGCTGTTGCCCGCGGTGACGCTGCCCTTGGCGGCGAACACCGGCTTCAGCTTGGCCAGGCCTTCCAGCGAGGTGTCCTTGCGCGGGCCCTCGTCCAGGCTCACGGTGCGGGTGCTCACGCTGACCGCACCTGTCTCGAGGTTGGGGAAGCGCTCGACCACGTCCACCGGGCAGATCTCGTCGGTGAAGCCGCCGGCCGCCTGCGCGGCCAGGGCCTTCTGGTGCGAGGCCAGCGCGAAGGCGTCCTGGTCTTCACGGCTGACCTTCCACTGCGCCGCCACCTTCTCCGCCGTCAGGCCCATGCCGTAGGCGATGCCCACGTTCTCGTCCTTCAGGAAGACGTTGGGGTTGAACGAGGGCTTCACCCCGGTCATGGGGATCATGCTCATGCTCTCGGCACCGCCGGCGAGCATGACATCGGCCTCACCCACGCGGATGCGGTCGGCGGCCATCGCGATGGCCGACAGGCCCGAGGCGCAGAAGCGGTTGACGGTGATGCCGCCCACGGTGTTGGGCAGACCCGCCAGCAGCATGGCGATGCGGGCCATGTTGGCGCCCTGCTCGCCTTCGGGCATGGCGCAGCCGATGACGGCGTCCTCGATGGCCTTCGGGTCCAGCGAGGGCACCTGCGCCAGCGCGGCCTGCACGGCGCGCACCAGCAGGTCGTCGGAGCGGGTGTTGCGGTAGTAGCCGCGGCCGGACTTGCCGATCGGGGTGCGGCTGGCGGCGACGATGTAGGCGTCCTGGATTTGCTTGCTCATGTGCGTCGCTCCAATCGGTCAGTTGCGCACGGGCTTGCCGGTCTGCAGCATGCCCATGATGCGTTCTTGCGTCTTCGGGTGGTCGAGCAGGCTGCAGAAGTGCTTGCGCTCGAGCGTCATCAGGTATTCCTCGGTCACCACCGTGCCGGCTTCCACCTCGCCGCCGCACACCACGTCGGCGATCAGGCTGGCGATGTGGAAATCGTGCGCGCTGATGAAGCCGCCGTCGCGCATGCCCACGAGGCTCGCCTTGATGGTGGCGATGCCCATGCGGCCGGCCACGGGGATGGCCGCCTTCTGCGGCGGGCGGTAGCCCGACTCGGCCATGGCCTTGGCCTGGGTGATGGCCACGTGCAGCAGCTCGTCCTTGTTGGGCACGATCACGTCGCTGTCCAGCAGGTAGCCCAGCTTGCGCGATTCCAGCGCGCTGGTGCCCACCTTGGCCATGGCCGCCGCCTCGAAGCCGCCCTTGAGGAAGTTCAGCAGGTCGGCGCCGGGGCCGGTGGCCGCGTTCTCGGCGGCACGGCGGGCGATGTAGGTCAGGCCGCCGCCGCCCGGCAGCAGGCCCACGCCGACTTCCACCAGGCCCACGTAGGTCTCCATCGCGGCCACGCGCCTGGCGCAGGCCACCGCGATCTCGCAGCCGCCGCCCAGCGCGATGCCGCGCATGGCGGCCACCACCGGCACGCTGGCGTAGCGCACGCGCAGCAGCGCGTCCTGCAGCTTCTTCACCTCGGGGTTGATGCCCTTGCTGCCGTGCTTCATGAACACGGGCATCAGGGCCTCGAGGTTGGCGCCCGCCGAGAACACGTCGTCCGGCGACCAGATCACCAGGCCCTGGTAGCCGCCCTCGGCAAGTTCCACCGCCTTCAGCAGGCCCTCGGTGACGGCCGGGCTGATGAGGTGCAGCTTGCAGGTGATGGTGGCGATCAGCACCTCGCCGTCCAGCGTCCAGACGCGGATGTCGTCGTTGCGGTAGACCTCGGTGCCGGCCTTCAGCGGGTCGGCCGCGCCGGCGCCCACCAGGCTCTCGGGGAAGTGCTGGCGCTGGTACACGGGCAGCGTGGAGCGCGGGATGTAGCGCTTCTCGGCGGCCGACCAGGAGCCTGCGGGCGTGTGCACGCCAGAATTTTGGGCAACAGGGCCGTCGAACACCCAGTCCGGCAGCGGGGCGCTGGACAGGGCCTTGCCGGCCTCGATGTCTTCCTTCACCCACTGGGCCACCTGCTGCCAGCCGGCGTCCTGCCACAGCTCGAACGGGCCCTGCTTCATGCCGAAGCCCCAGCGCATGGCGAAGTCCACCTCGCGCGCCGAATCGGCGATGTCGGCCAGGTGCACCGCCACGTAGTGGAAAGAGTCACGCAGGATGGACCAGACGAACTGGGCCTGCGGGTTGCTCGACTCGCGCAGCAGCTTCAGGCGCTCGGCGGCGGGCTTCTTGAGGATGCGGTCGACCAGCGGGTCGGCCTTGGCGCCGCCCGGCACGTAATCACCCTTGGCCGGGTCCAGGCGCAGGATGTCCTTGCCCACCTTCTTGTAGAAGCCGGCGCCCGACTTCTGGCCCAGCGCACCCTGCTCGATCAGCTTGCCCAGCACCGGCGGCGTGGCGTAGCTGGGGAAGAACGGGTCGTCCTTGAGGTTGTCCTGCAGCGTCTTGATGACGTGCGCCATGGTGTCCAGGCCCACCACGTCCGCCGTGCGGAAGGTGCCCGAGCTGGCGCGGCCCATCTTCTTGCCGGTCAGGTCGTCGACCACGTCGTACGACAGGCCGAACTTCTCGGCCTCGGCGATGGTGGCCAGCATGCCGGCGATGCCCACCCGGTTGGCGACGAAGTTGGGCGTGTCCTTGGCGCGCACCACGCCCTTGCCGACGGTGCTGGTGACGAAGCTCTCCAGCTGGTCGAGGATCTCCGGCCGCGTGGTGGGGGTGGGGATCAGCTCCACCAGGTACATGTAGCGCGGCGGGTTGAAGAAGTGGATGCCGCAGAAGTTGGGCTTCAGCGACTCGGGCAGCGCCTCGCTCAGCTTGGTGATCGACAGGCCCGAGGTGTTGGACGCCACGATGGCGGTGGGCGAGACGAACGGCGCGATCTTCTGGTACAGGTCGAGCTTCCAGTCCATGCGCTCGGCGATGGCCTCGATCACCAGGTCGCAGTCCTTGAGCAGCTCCAGGTGCTCCTCGTAGTTGGCGGCCTGGATGCGCGAGGCGTCCTCGGCCACGCCCAGCGGCGCGGGCTTGAGCTTCTTCAGGTTGTCGATCGCCTTGGTGACGATGCCGTTCTTCGGGCCCTCTTTCGCCGGCAGGTCGAACAGCACGACCGGCACCTTCACGTTGACCAGATGGGCGGCGATCTGCGCGCCCATCACGCCGGCGCCGAGCACGGCGACCTTGCGGACCTGGAATCGACTCATTTGCGGTTCTCCTTCGGGATCTGGGAGGCGGGCGTCACTCGACGCGCACCCATGTCTGGCTGCGACCGAACATCGGCACGCCGATGTAGCCGCGCACTTCGAGCGCCTTGCCGCCCTGCACGGGCTTCAGGCGCACCTTGTAGACCTTGCCGTTGGCCGGGTCGAGGATGTCCCCGCCCTCCCACACGGTCTTGTCCTCGGCGTGCGGGCGCACGCCGCGCAGGATGGTGAGGCCCACCACCGGCTGGCCGCGGCGCTCGTCGGTGCACTCGTCGCACACCGCGTCGGCCTTGTCGGCCGCATCCAGCAGCTTCTCGATGCGGCCCACGAGCACGCCGCCGGCCTCGACGATGCGCACGAAGGACTTCTCCTTCTTCGTCGCATCGTCGATCGTCTTCCACAGCCCCACGGGCGTGGCCTGGGCCCAGGCGAGCGGGCCGGCCAGCCCCAGCGCGGCAAGCAGAGCGAGGCGCTTCATCAGAACAGCGCTTCGTCCATGGCCATCAGCGGCTGCAGGCCGGCGCGGCAGGTGCGGATGAGGCTGGCCGTCTCGGGCAGCAGCTTGGCGAAGTAGAAGCGGGCCGTGTGCAGCTTGGCCGTGTAGAACGGGTCGGTGTTGCCGGCCTTCTGGGCGTCCAGCGCCACCTTGGCCATGCGGGCGAAGAGGTAGGCGAAGGTCAGGTGGCCGACGACGCGCAGGTAGTCCACGGCCGCCGCGCCCACCTCGTCGGCGTTGCCCATGGCCTTCATGCCGATCTCGGTGGTCAGCTTGGTGACCTTGTCGCCCAGGTCGGCCAGCGGGTTGATGAACTCCTGCATGTCCTCGCGCACGCCCTCGTCCTCGACGAAGGCCGCCACCTTCTTGCCGAAGGCCTTGAGCTTCTTGCCGTTGTCGCCCAGGATCTTGCGGCCCAGCAGGTCCAGCGACTGCACGGTGTTCGTGCCTTCGTAGATCATGTTGATGCGGGCGTCGCGCACGAACTGCTCCATCCCCCACTCGTGGATGTAGCCATGGCCGCCGTACACCTGCATGCAGTGCGAGGTGGCCAGCCAGCCGTTGTCGGTGATGAAGGCCTTGATGATGGGGGTGAGCAGCGCCACCTCGTCGTCCGCCTCCTTGCGCACGTCCTCGTCGGGGTGCGCCAGCGCCTTGTCCAGCTGCACCACCGTGTGGATGAGCAGCGCACGGCCGCCTTCGGCGAAGGCGCGCGCGGTCAGCAGCATCTTGCGCACGTCGGGGTGCACGATGAGGGGGTCGGCCGGCTTGTCGGTGGCCTTGGGGCCCGACAGGGCGCGCATCTGGATGCGGTCCTTGGCGTAGGTGACGGCGTTCTGGTAGGCCACCTCGGTGAGGCCCAGCGACTGGTTGCCCACGCCCAGGCGGGCGGCGTTCATCATCACGAACATGGCCTGCAGGCCCTTGTTCGGCTGGCCCACCAGCGTGCCCACCGCATCTTCCAGGATCATCTGGCAGGTGGCGTTGCCGTGGATGCCCATCTTGTGCTCGAGCGCCCCGCAGTGGATGCCGTTGCGCTCGCCCATCGAGCCGTCGGCGTTCACCAGGTACTTGGGCACGATGAACAGCGAGATGCCCTTGGAGCCGGCAGGCGCGTCGGGCAGGCGAGCGAGCACCAGGTGCACGATGTTGGCCGCCAGGTCGTGCTCGCCGGCGGAGATGAAGATCTTCTGGCCGGTGATCTTGTAGGTGCCGTCGGCCTGGGGCTCGGCCTTGGTGCGCAGCAGGCCGAGGTCGGTGCCGCAGTGCGGCTCGGTCAGGCACATGGTGCCCGTCCATTCGCCGCTGGTCAGCTTGGGCAGGTACAGCGCCTTCTGCTCGTCGGTGCCATGCGCATGCAGCGCCTCGTAGGCGCCGTGCGACAGGCCCGGGTACATCGTCCAGGCCTGGTTGGCGCTGTTGAGCATCTCGTAGAAGCACTGGTTCACGGTGTGCGGCAGGCCCTGGCCGCCGTAGGCCGGGTCGCAGCTCAGCGCGGGCCAGCCGCCTTCCACGTACTTGGCGTAGGCCGCCTTGAAGCCCTCGGGGGCCGTCACCTCGTGGGTGGCCTTGTCCAGCGTGCAGCCCTGCGCATCACCGTTCAGGTTGAGCGGGGCCACCACCTCGGCGGCGAACTTGCCGCCCTCTTCCAGCACCGCGTTGATGGTGTCGGCATCCACCTCGGCGAACTGCGGGATCTCCTTGAGTTCACCGACCACGTCGATCAGCTCGTGCAGCACGAACTGCAGGTCGCGCAGGGGCGGGTTGTACTGGGGCATGGTCGCTCCTTGGAAGCAGGGGTGGGACGAGTTATGGCTGCCGGATGGCAGCGGAGGGCTGCGACGCGCGCACCGGGGTGACCGGGGCGCCGGGCGCGGCATAGTGGGACACGGTGCGGGCAAAGCCGATGCGCGCGCGTTCCACGGCACCGGGGCTGCGCAGGAAACGGGCGTCGTGGTGCAGGGCCAGGATCAGGCCGTGGATCTCGAACAGCATCTGGGCGGCGTCGGTGTCGGGCTTCAGATGCCCGACCTCCACCGCGAGTTCAATGGCGCGTTGCAGCGCGCCGTGCCAGGCCCGCACCATGGCGGCCAGGGCATCGCGCACGGGGCCCGGGCGGTCGTCGAACTCCACCGCACCGCTGATGTAGATGCAGCCGGAGTCGATCTCGACCGACACGCGCTTGACCCAGTTCTCGAACAGCGCCTCCAGGCGCGGCAGGCCGCGCGGCTGGCGAATCGCCGGGAAGAACACCTCTTCCTCGAACTTGGCGTGGTACTCGCGGATGACGGAGATCTGCAGTTCCTCGCGCGAGCCGAAGTGGGCGAAGACGCCCGACTTGCTCATGCCCGTGACCTCGGCCAGCGCGCCGATGGACAGGCCCTCCAGGCCCATGCTGGACGCCAGCGTGAGGGCCGCCTCGAGGATGGCGGCCCGGGTCGCCTGGCCCTTCTGCAGGGACCGGGCGCTGGCGGCGGTGCGGCGGTGTTCCACGGGGGTCGACACGGGGCGGGCGCTGGCACGGAAGCCAGATGCGAACGAACGATCGTTCTATTTTGCAGATTTCGGCGCCGGCCGCACGCCTGGGCCCGCGACTTTTTTTAGGGTTCATGGCCTAGAAGGCGCTGACGCGGCGCAGAACTACGGGTTAACCCGCAGCCGGTGATGCCGGCGTGGGGGCGAGGAACGGGCAGTTGAGCGCAGTCACGATCGCGCGCTATGCTCGTCGGCTAGCGTCGAAACCAGCCTGGAACCCAGCATGGAGGTCCTGCAGCTCGATGTGTCCGGTCGCCCGCAGGCGTGGATGACGGTGCGCGAAGCCGCCGTGCTCTACGCCAGCGACAGCATTGCCTGGACGCTGGGCCAGACCTGCTCGGTGCTGCGCGGCGGCGTGCAGCGCGCCACCGGCCTGCCCAGCCGGATCGAGGTGCACCCCATCATCGCCGTGCGTGGCGCGGTGCCCTCGCGCGCCTGGCGGGTGAGCCCGGCGCTGACCAACCCCAAGCTCTTCGCACGCGACCGCGGCATCTGCGCCTACTGCGGCCACCGCTTCGCGCACGACGACCTGACGCGCGAGCACATCGTGCCGGTCTCGCGGGGTGGCGCCGACAGCTGGATGAACTGCATCACCGCCTGCCGGGCCTGCAACGGCCGCAAAGCCAACCGCCTGCCCGAGGAAGCGCGCATGAACCTGCTGTTCCTGCCCTACGTGCCCAGCCTGCACGAGGACATGATCCTGCGCGGGCGGCGCATCCTGGCCGATCAGATGGATTTCCTGCTGGCCAGCGTGCCGCGCAGCAGCCGGCTGCACGGCTGAGCCGGTCGGCGCCCGTCCGCACGCGCGGGCCTGCACTGTCAACGCCCGCTCCCGCACGGACGTTGGCTCCGCTGGGCCCACTGCCACACCACCATGCACACCTCTTCCCGACCCACGGCCCGCGTGGCCACCTTCGCCACGCTGGCTGCCGCGGCGCTGCTGGCCGCCTGCACCACCACCAGCCCCGATGTCGTCCAGCGCCACCAGGCGCAGCGCATGTCGCATGTGCAGGACGCCACCATCCTCAGCATCCGCCCGGTCGTCGTCGACGGCCAGCAGACGGGCGCTGGCGCCGTCACCGGCGGCGTGGTCGGCGGGATCGCCGGCTCGTCGGTCGGCGGCCGCCGCGAAGGCGCCGTGGTGGGCGTGCTGGGTGCCGTGGCGGGTGCCGTGATCGGCAACGCCGTCGAGCGGGGCGCCACCCGCGAAGAGGCCTACGAGATCCTGGTGCAGCTGCGCACCGGCGAGCGTCGCGCCATCGTCCAGGCCAAGGGCAGCGAAGTGCTGCAGCCGGGCGACCCGGTGGTGCTGGTGACCACCGGCGCGCAGACGCGGGTGATGCGCGCGCCAGCCGGCACCCAGCCGGCCCCCGCCCTGCCCGCGCCCGTGGCCTCTCCGGCCCGCCCGGCCGCCCCGGCGGTGCCGCCGCCGGCCCAGGGCGCCTCCGCCCCGGTGTACACGCCGCGCTGAGCCAGCCCGCGCCCAGACGCACGCCAGGGCGGCCGTATCATCGGCCGGCCCTGGCCATGAACCTCAAGCAACTCGAGTACTTCGTCACCGTCGCCGAGCTGGGCAGCTTCAGCAAGGCGGCCGTGGCGCTGGACATCGCGCAGCCCGCGCTCAGCCGCCAGGTGCGAGCGCTGGAGGTGGACCTGCGCGAGACGCTGCTGCGCCGCAACGGCCGCGGCGTGAGCCTCACCGACGCTGGCCGGCGCCTGTTCGAGCACAGCGTGGGCATCCTCAATCGCGTCGCCCAGGCACGCGAGGACATGGGCGCCCAGCGCGACGAACCGGTGGGCCGCATCACGCTGGGCATGCCGCCCAGCATCGGCCGCCAGCTCACGCTGCCGCTGATCGACGGCTTCCGGCGCCAGCTGCCCAAGGCCCGCGTGGCCATCGTCGAGGGCCTGTCCTCGCACATCACCGAGTGGCTGGCCAGCGGCCGCATCGAACTCGGCCTGCTGTACAACCCCGAGCCTTCGCCCAGCCTCACCATCGAGCCGCTGCTGGAGGAGCCGCTGTGCCTGGTGAGTGCCGCCGGGCCGGCAGCGGGCCAGCGCGGGCCGGTGCCCTTGCGGGAGCTGTCGCGCTACCCATTGGTCATGCCCGAGCGGCAGCATGTGATCCGGCGGCTGGTGGAGAGCCAGGCCACGCTGGCCGGCCTCACGCTCGACATCGCTGCGGAAGTGTCCAGCATCGCCGCCATCATCGACCTGGTGGCCGCCGGCTATGGCCACGCCGTGCTGCACGCCAGCGCCGTGATCGCTTCCGGGCGGGCCGACCAGCTGGTGGCGCGGCCGCTCACCGCACCCGCGGTGAACACCGTGCTGTGCCTGGCCACCTCGGCGCACAAGCGCGCCACGCCGCTGCAGCGCGCGGCCGCGCAGCTGCTGGGCGAGCTGGTGCGCCACCTGCCGCAGGGCAACGCCGCGCACTCCCGACCCGGCTGACGTCAGGGCCTTCCTGCCGCGTCGTACCCTGCCCCGGCCAGACCGCCCCACCGGGCGCTGGCGACGGGCCGGCTCGGCCACCGCCGATGCCTGGCGACCCACGCACCCACTGACCGCTGGGAGGGCTGTCCATGCCAATCCGCCCCGAGACGCCGGCCGATGCCGGCGCCGGCCGACCCGCCGTGCTCGACCTCATCGGCAACACGCCACTGGTGGAGCTGACGCGCTTCGACACCGGCTGCTGCCGGCTGTTCGTGAAGCTCGAATCGCAGAACCCCGGCGGCTCCATCAAGGACCGCATCGGCCTGGCCATGATCGAGCAGGCCGAACGCGAGGGCCGGCTGGCGCAGGGCGGCACGGTGATCGAGGCCACGGCCGGCAACACCGGCCTGGGCCTGGCGCTGGTGGCGCGGGCCAAGGGCTACCGGGTCTGCCTGGTGGTGCCCGACAAGATGAGCGCCGAGAAGGTGCTGCACCTGAAGGCGCTGGGCGCCGAGGTGCACATCACCCGCTCGGACGTGGGCAAGGGCCACCCGGCCTACTACCAGGACATGGCGGCGCGCCTGGCCGCCGAGCGCCCCGGCAGCTGGTACAGCGACCAGTTCAACAACCCGGCCAACCCGCTGGCGCACGAGACCACCACCGCGCCCGAGATCTGGCAGCAGACCGGCCACCGCGTGGACGCCCTCGTCTGCGGCGTGGGCTCGGGCGGCACGCTCACCGGCCTGAAGCGCTACTTCCGCCGCGTGGACCCGCACACCGAGTTCGTGCTCGCCGACCCCAAGGGCTCGGTGCTGGCCGACTACATCCACACCGGCCGCGTGGGCCAGGCCGGCTCATGGGCCGTGGAAGGCATCGGCGAAGACTTCATCCCCGCCATCGCCGAGCTGGACGGCGTGCGCCACGCCTACACCATCGACGACGAGGAGAGCTTCACCACCGCGCGCGAGCTGCTCAAGCGAGAGGGCATCGCCAGTGGCTCGTCCACCGGCACCCTGCTGGCCGCCGCGCTGCGCTACTGCCGCGCCCAGCGTGAGCCCAGGCGCGTGGTGACCTTCGTCTGCGACACCGGCACGCGCTACCTGAGCAAGGTCTACAACGACGCGTGGATGTTCGACCAGGGGCTGCTGCACCGCCCGGTGGTGGGCGACCTGCGCGACCTGATCTCGCGGCGCATGGAAGACGGCGCCGTGGTGAGCGTGACCCCCGACGACGCGCTGCTCAGCGCGTTCCAGCGCATGCGCGCGGCCGACATCTCGCAGCTGCCGGTGCTGGACGAGCGGGGCCGCCTGGTGGGGCTGCTGGATGAATCGGACCTGCTGTTGCATGTGCAGGGCGACTCGGCGCGCTTCCGCGAGCCCGTGCGCACGGCCATGAACACCGAGGTGGAGACCCTGGCCCCGGGCGCCGGGCTGGGGGCGCTGACCACCACCCTGCGCCGCGGGCTGGTGGCGGTGGTGGCCGAGGGCGAGCGCTTCCACGGCCTGATCACCCGCTTCGACCTGCTCAACCACCTGCGGAGGCATCTCGCATGAGCGACCCCACCGACCACGGCGCAGCGCCTGCCCACGGCTTCGCCACGCGCGTCATCCACGGCGGCCAGCGGCCCGACCCGACCACGGGCGCGATCATGCCGCCCATCTACGCGACGTCCACCTACGTGCAGTCCAGCCCCGGCGTGCACAAGGGCTACGAGTACTCGCGCTCGCAGAACCCCACGCGCGAGGCGTGGGAGCGCTGCGTGGCCGACCTGGAGAACGGCCAGCGCGGCTACGCCTTCGCCTCGGGCCTGGCCGCCATGTCCACCGTGCTCGAGCTGCTGGACAGCGGTGCCCATGTGGTGGCGAGCGACGACCTGTATGGCGGCAGCTTCCGCCTGTTCGAGCGGGTTCGCCGGCGCAGCGCCAACCTGTCCTTCAGCTTCGTCGACATGACCGAGCCCGGCGCCTTGCGCGCCGCCATCCGCCCAGAGACCCGCATGCTGTGGGTGGAGACGCCCTCGAACCCGCTGCTCAAGCTGATCGACCTGGAGGCGGTGGCCACCATCGCGCGCGAGCGCGGGCTGCTGGCCGTGGCCGACAACACCTTCGCCAGCCCGTGGGGCCAGCGGCCGCTGGAGCTGGGCTTCGACCTGGTGGTGCATTCGGCCACCAAGTACCTCAACGGCCATTCGGACGTGGTGGGTGGCGTGGCGGTGGTGGGGCGTGAGCCGCGCCATGCGGCCATCGCCGAGCAGCTGGCCTTCCTGCACAACGCGGTGGGCGCCATCGCCGGGCCCTTCGACGCCTTCCTGGCCTTGCGCGGCGTGAAGACGCTCGCGCTGCGCATGGAACGCCACAGCCAGAATGCGCTGCAGCTGGCCGAGTGGCTGCAGGCGCAGCCGAAAGTGGCCCGCGTGCACTACCCCGGCCTGGCCAGCCACCCGCAGCACGCGCTGGCGCGCCGCCAGATGCGCCGCGGATTCGGCGGCATGGTGTCCATGGAACTGGCCAGCGACCTGGCCGGTGCGCGGCGCTTCCTGGAGCGCTGCGAGCTGTTCGCCCTGGCCGAGAGCCTGGGCGGCGTGGAAAGCCTCATCGAGCACCCGGCGATCATGACGCACGCCTCCATCCCCGCCGAACAGCGCGCGCGGCTGGGCATCGGCGACACGCTGATCCGCCTGTCGGTGGGGGTGGAGGACGTGGAGGACCTGCGCGCCGAGCTGGCGCAGGCCCTGGCTGCCGTCTGAACGAGGGGCCGGCCGCCGCGTCTCAGGCGGCCTGGCGTGCGACCGGCACCCAAGGCGCCGGCGCGGTGGCGGCTGCGCCTCGCGCACAGCCTCCGCAGCCGCCGGCGCAGGCCGCGGGGGCGGCGCCCACGCCGTGGTCGGCACAGGCTTCCTCGAAGACCATCTGCGCGCAATCCAGGCAGTTGCCGCAGTTGGACGCGACGCGGGTGCGGTCCTGCAGGTGCTCGAAGTTGTGCGTGCCGTCCGCCACGGCACGGTGGATGTCGCGGTCGGACACGCGGTGGCAGAGGCAGACGATCATGGTGCCTGCATGATAATCAAGATGCGACTCATTCGCAATTGAGCCGCGTCAAATGGGCGCCGTGGCGCCCGGGGTATTCAGCGGGGGGCCACCCGCTTCAGCTGCCGTCCTTGCCGTAGGCCTGCGACTGCAGCCAGTTGGCCTCGCCCATCTGCGCGATCAGGCCGATCTCGGTCTCGAGGTGGTCGATGTGCTCCTCGGTGTCCTCGAGGATGTCCTCCAGCAGCTCGCGGGAGACGTAGTCGCGCACCGATTCGCAGTAGGCGATGGCCTCGCGCAGGTGGGCCTGGGAGGCGTACTCCACCTTCAGGTCGCAGTGCAGCGTCTCGATGGCGTTCTCGCCGATCCACAGCTTGCCCAGGTCCTGCAGGTTGGGCAGGCCGTCGAGCATGAGCACACGCTCGATCAGGCGGTCGGCGTGTTTCATCTCCTCGATCGACTCCTCGTACTCGTGCTTGGCCAGCCGGGCCAGGCCCCAGTTCTTGTGCATGCGCGCATGCAGGAAGTACTGGTTGATCGCGGTGAGTTCAAGCTTCAACTGCGCGTTGAGAAACGCGATCACCGTGGGGTCGCCTTGCATGGCCTTCTCCTTCTTTGCATGGTCGGGGCACCTCCCATTGTGGGCCGGCGGGCCCGGCGCGGCGATACCCGCGCTGTGCCGGTCGTAGCGCGAATCGGTCGCATTCGGCGCGCCGCCCCGATGGGCGACGCGCGGCGCGCGTGGCAGCATGCCGCCATGCTGCTCGTCCGCCCGCTCGCCACCCACCTGCCCAGCTACACCGACGCCCTGCAACGCGGCTGGTCCGCCGACACCGTGCGCGGCGCCGCCGCCGCGCAGGAGGAACTGGCCTGGATCGCCACCGACCCGGCGGGTTTCCTCGCCAGCCTGGACGACCCCGAGGCCAAGGGCCCGCCGGTCACCTTGGGCGACGGCCGCCAGGTGCCCCGCCTGCCCGGCTTCCGCCGCTGGATGTGGGACGAGGAGGACGACACCTTCGCCGGCAGCATCAACCTGCGCTGGCAGCCCGGCACGGCCGAGCTGCCGCCGCACTGCCTGGGCCACATCGGCTACTCCGTCGTGCCGTGGAAGCGCCGCCGCGGCTTCGCCACCCAGGCGCTGGCCGGCATGCTGGCCGAGGCGCGCGCGCTCGGGCTGCCCTGGGTGGACATCCGCACCGATGCGGACAACCCCGCCTCGCAGCGGGTCATCGAGGCCAATGGCGGTGTGCGCACCGATGATGCGCTCCCTGCCCTGCGCCCAGGCGCGCCGGCTGGCGTGCGGTACCAAGTCGCACTGTGCTGACGTGTTGAAGCGAATGCCGCTCGGGCAGGCCATGTGGCGGCGGCTCACCACGGCACTGTTGTTCGCGCACGCGGCCGCCTGGGACAACCCAGCTCGACGGTGGTGCACCGTGAAGGCGACACCGTGCTGCTGCACGGCGACATCACCCTGGCAGCGGCGCAGCAGTTCGCCGCTGCCACGGCCGAGCCCGGCGTGCGCCTCGTGAGACTGCGCTCACCCGGCGGCGATGTGGGCGCGGCGCTTGACATCGGCGAGCGCATGGTGGCCCAGGGCATGGACGTGGAGGTCGTGGGCCCCTGCTTCTCGTCCTGCGCCAACTACCTGTTCATCGCCGGCCGCCGCAAGGTCATCCGGCCCGGCGCGGTGGTGGGGTGGCATGGCAACGTGCGCCACCTCCTTCTGCTGCAACAACAAGGTGAAGCGCCGGTTTCCCACGGCGCCCTGCCCGGCGCACGCGCCTTGGCCGAGCGCGAGCGCCGTTTCTTCACCGCGTTGGGCGTCGATGAGTCGGTCTGCTGGATAGGCAAGATGCCACCGTACCGCGTGTTCAACCTGTACTTCCTGCCGGTCGAGGCGATGGCCCGGTTCGGCATCCACGGCATCAGCGCGCCCGCCGACTATGCGCAGTTGGACACTGGGTTCATGCGGTCATGGCGGGGACGTGAGCTGGTGCTGCTGGATCTGGATGCCGCGCCGGCGCTGGACAGCGCTGAGCGCTGGTATCGCTGAAATTGCTCAGTCCGCCAGCCAGCGTGCCAGCGCCGTGCTGGGCCATTCGCGCCAGCCGCCCTCGGGCGTGCGGGCCACGAACCAGGCGGCCACCTCGTGCCTCTCGGCCCAGTCGCTGCCGGCCTGCGGGCCCAGCACGAACAGCGCGGTGGCCAGCGCATCGGCCCAGGCGGCCTGGGCGTGGCACACGGTGACGGCCGACAGCGCGTGGTCGACCGGTGCGCCGGTGCGCGGGTCCAGCGTGTGGCTGAGCCAGCGGTCGCCCACGCGCCGGCGCTGCCGCCAGTCGCCCGAGCTGGCCACGGCGCCGTCGATGAGCGCGAGGCGCAGCTCGGGCAGATGGCCCGCCTCGGGGGGGCGCTCCACGCCCACCCACCAGGGCTGGGCGCCGGGCTTGAGGCCGCGCGCGCGCAGCTCACCGCCCAGCTCGAACAGGAAGTGGCCGATGCCCGCTGCCGCCAGGGCGTCGGCCACGGCGTCCACGGCATGGCCCTTGGCGACGGCCGAGAGGTCCAGCCGCACGCCGCCGGGCTGGGCCAGCCGGCCGCCCTCGCAGCGCAGCGCACGCCAGCCCCCCGTGCGTGGCGACCCGGCCACCGGCGGCACCGGTGCATCGGGCGACGTACCCGCCGCCGGGCCGAAGCCCCACGCGCGCACCGCCTCGTCGAGCGTGGGGTCGAAGGCGCCGTCGCTCAGCGCGGCCACCTGGCAGGCGATGCGCAACGTGGTGGCGAAGTCCGGGGGCAGCGCCATCGCCTCGCCGGGCGGCAGGCGGCCGAAGGCGCTGAGCAGCGAGTCCTCGCGCCAGTGGCTCATCTGCGCGTCGATGCGCGCGAGCACCGCGTCCACCACCCCGCGCAGGCGCGCGGCGTCGTCATCGCACCCATGGCCGGGCGGCGGCACCCAGCGCAGCCGCCACGCCGTGCCCAATGCCGTGCCGGCGAGCGCGCCCACCGGCCCGCCGGCTGGCGGGGCTGCCAACGGCAGCACCGGCGGCACCAGCACCCAGGGCGCGGCGGCCTTCAACGCGGGCGCACCTCGAAGGTGGCGGCGTAGCTGGCGCGGCGCAGCGGCGGTGTGCGGGGCTCGGTGGCACCGGGCGCGGGCACGCTGTGGTTCACGCCCAGCCAGTAGCGGCCTGGCTCGGCCCAGGTGATGCTGAACTCGCCGCGCGTGTCGGTGTGCAGCGTCTGCTCCCCCATCTTGTAGCGGTAGCGGTTGCCGCCGCGCAGCAGGCTCACCGCGGCGTCGGCCAGCGGCTGGCCGTCCAGCAGCAGGCGAAAGCGCGTGCGGTCGCCGTCACTCAGGTCCACCGGCGCGTCCAGCGGGACCAGCTCCAGGCCCGCGCCGGTGGGCACGACCGGCTGGCCGCCCGGCCGCTCGCGGGCGACGAAGGTCTCGATGCGGCTGGCGGTGTGGGTCACGCGCACGTCCTCGGCGGCGGCGGGCCGGGCCTTCTCCCACGCCTGGGCGGTGCCGCGGAAGCGCTGTGTCTCGCCCTGCACGCGGTAACTGGCCATCACGCCCTGGCTCACGTTGGCGATGCGGTAGGTGCCCGGCTGGGGCAGGGTGAGGGCCACGCTGGTGCGGTGGCGCGAGGCGGCGTTCACCGCGCCCGGCTCCACCGGCCGGCCGTCTGGGCCGGTGATGACCAGGCCATCCAGCACCAGGCCGCGCGTGTCGAACTCGAAGAGATCTTCGCTGGCGGCCGCGTCGATGGCGACCTGGCCGTCCTTGTCGTCCACCAGCGTGTGCGTGGGCAGCAGCCAGGGGTGGTGGGCGTGGGCGGCCAGGGCGGTGGTGGCCAGGCTCAGGGCGATGAGGCAGGGTCGCATGCGGTCTCCTTCAGGGGCGGACGTGGAGGGTGAGCGCGCCCAGCTCGTGTTCGCCCTGGGCGCGGGCCTGGGCCGGGGCGGCCGGCGGCCACTTCAGCGGCAGGCGCAGCACCTCGCGGCCGCCGCCCTCGCGCGCCGCCTCGACCAGCAGCTCGTAGTCGCCCGCGGGCAGCGCGGCCAGGGCACGGGCGCCGCCCAGTTGCAGCGTGTGTTCGCCGGGCGCGCGCGTGGCACCGCTCACGCCGTCCAGGGGCAGCTGCGCGTCTCGGCCCCCCTGGCGCCACCACTGGCGCATGTCGCGCAGCCACTTGGCACCCGCGTTGTCCTTCTTCTTCAGGTCGTACCAGACCGCCAGGTGGCCCGCGAAGCTGGGCGTGCCGGCCCGCTGCAGCCAGACGGCCAGGTATGGCACGTGGTACTCGGCCACGGACAGGCGAGGAATCTCCACCTGAAGCGTGAGCTCGGCGGCCAGGGTGAGCGGCGGCGAGAGTGCCAGCGCCGCGCCCAGCGGCATGGCGTATCGGATGTGCATGGACAGGTCTCCCACGAAAGTGCGTGTCGGTGATCGGGTCGGTGGACGGCCCGGGGTTCAATGCACGGCCAGCAGCGCCAACGCCGCGGGCAGCGCCAGCCCGGCGGCCACCAGCGGCCAGGTGCTGGGCCGGCGGCGCGCATGCAGCGCCAGCAGCAGCAGGCCGGTCACCGAGGCCATCACGCAGGCGGCAGCGAAGAGGTCGATGAACCAGGCCCAGGCCACGCCGGTGTGCCGGGCCTTGTGCAGGTCGTTGAGCCAGGCGACGACGCCCCGGTCGGCGTCTTCCCACTCCAGCTCGCCGGTGGCGCGGTCGATGCGCAGCCACGCATCGCCGCCGGGCCGCGGCAGGGGCAGGTAGACCTCGTCGGCGCTCCACTCGGCGAGGGCACTCGCCGGCCCCTCGACCACGCCCTGGCCGCGCAGGGCGGCGCGCAGCGCCTCGGGCAGCGGCGCACGGGCGGCGTCACCCGGCGGCGCAAGGCGGCGCAGCAGCGCCTGCTGCTCGGGCGTGAGCTGGGCCGTGCACGAGCGCACCACGGCGCGGGACTCGATGGCGCCGGCATGGTTGAGCGTGATGCCGGTGACGGCAAACGCCAGCAGCCCGGCGAGCGTGAGCGCGGAGCTGATCCAGTGCCAGGGCAGGATGGCCTTGAGCCAGCGCGCCCGCTGCTGCGCCGCGGCGGCCGGGTGCACGGCCGAGTTCACGGGCGCGCCCATCGCCGCAGCAGGTTGTGGTACACGCCCGTGAGCTGCAGCCGGGCGGCCTCGTCGGCCCCCGTGGCGGCCAGGCGCTGGATGGAGGTGTCCAGGTCGAACAGCAGCGCCCGCTCGGTGACTTCGGCCACCAGGCTCTGCACCCAGAGAAATGACGCGAGCCGCACGCCGCGCGTCACGGGCTCCACGCGGTGCAGGCTGGACGAGGGGTAGAGCACCAGGTGGCCCGCGGGCAGCTTCACCGCATGCGCACCGAAGGTGTCCTCGATGAGCAGCTCGCCGCCGTCGTAGCTCTCGGGCTCGGCCAGGAACAGGGTGGCCGACACATCGGTGCGGATCTGCGCGCCGCCGCCGCCCGGCAGCAGGCGCACCGCGTTGTCCACGTGCGTGCCGAAGGTCTCGCCGCCCTCGTAGCGGTTGAACATCGGCGGGTACACCCGCGCCGGCAGCGCCGCGCTGATGAACAGCGGGTGGCGCTCCAGCGCGGCAAGCACATGCTCGCCCAGTGCCCGGGCGGCTGGCGAGTCCTCGGGCAGCTGGCGGTTGCGCTTGACGGCCGCGCCCTGGTGGCCGGCGGTGACCAGGCCATCCACCCACGGGGCAGCCTGCAGCACCTGGCGGAAGTGCGCGAGCTCGTCGGCGCCCAGCACGTCGGGGATCTGGACGATCATCGCCGGGCCGCCGTCAGAACCGCACGGTGCCGGTGACCAGCGCGGTGCGCCCACGCACGGGCGTGGCGCGGCCGGCGCTGCTGGCCTCGAAGTAGGTCTCGTCGGTGAGGTTCTGCAGGTTCAGGCGCAGCTCCCACGACTTGGCGAGGTAGGCCGCCGTCAGGTCGAAGCGGGTGTAGCCCTCGACCTTGGCCGTCTCGTAGTTGTTCAGCCAGCGTTCGCTCGCGAACTGTGCCCCGCCGCCCAGCTCCCACTGCGGCGCCACGCGCCAGGTGGTCCACAGCGTGGCGTTGTGGCGCGGCGCGTGGGGGGCGGCCTTGCCCTCTGCAGCGATGCCGGCATCGGCACCGCCACCGACCTGCGGCGATTCCACGATGCGGCCGTCCAGGAAGGTGTAGCCCGCGAACACCTGCCAGGTGGGCGACAGGCGGCCGGTGAGGCCGAGCTCCAGGCCATCCATGCGGATCAGGCCTTCGGTCACCTGCGTGCCGGTGGCATCGGTGGTGCGTGGGTTGGTCTTCTCCACGCGGAACAGCGCGCCGGTGAGGCTGAGCTCACCGTCCCACAGGTCCAGCTTGGCGCCGAGCTCGAACGAGCGGTTCTTCTCCGCGCCCAGCTGCGCGGTGCTGGCGCTCTGGCTCACCGCCTCGGCCGAGGGGTTGAACGAGGTGCCGTACGACGCATACCAGGTCTGGCTCGCGCTGGGCTGCCACAGCACACCCGCGCGCGGGCTCCACAGCGTCTCCGATTTCGGCGCGGCGGGCTCGGTGGTGTCGGCCGGGAAGCCGGGCGGCAGCGCGTGCTTGACCAGGTCGGAGCTGACCTCGAAACGCTCGCCGCGCACGCCGGCCACCAGCTTCCACTGCGGCGTGAGGCTCACCGTGTCGTTGGCGTACACAGCCAGCGTGTCGGCGGTGGTGGTGACGGTGCGGGTGAGCGCGCGCTCGCCGGTCATGGCGCGGTACACCGGCTGGCCCAGGTTGATCAGTGCGTCCTCGGCCGGCGTGTTCCACACGTAGCGGTGCTCGCGGCTGCGCTCGCGCGCCAGCTCCAGGCCGCCGGTGAGCTGGTGGGCCATGCCGGCCGCCTGCAGGCGGGTGGTCAGGTCCAGCTGGCCGATGAGCGAGGTGTCGCGGATCTCGCGGTCGCGCGTGCTGCGCGCGGCGGACAGGCGGTTCAGGTCATCGCTGCGCGTGGGCACGCCGCCGTCATCGCGCACCACCGAGCCCAGCGGGTTGGCGCGCGCGTCGGTGCGGTTCTCGCTGGCCAGCAGGCGGGCCCGCACGGTGGTGTCGGCGCTCAGGCGCTGCTGCCAGCCGGCGGTGAGCACGTTCACCTCCTGGTCGAACACGTCGTCGGTGTAGCCGTAGTAGGCGTTCGCCGGGGCATCGATGGGCTGGCGCACGGGGTCGGTGGCGCTGCCGCGCAGCAGCGGGAAGCCGTAGTCGGGGATCTCGTGGGTGCGCTGCAGCAGGGCGGACACCGTGAACTCGGTGGCCGTGCCGATGCCCCAGCGCCAGCTCGGCGCGACCCCATGGCCCTCGTTCTCCACCACGTCGCGCGTGGAGTGCTGCGACTGGCCGAACGCGGCCACGCGCAGGGCGGACGTCTCACCCGTGCGGCGGTTGAGATCGGCGGTGGCGCGCCAGGTGTCGTCGGTGCCGCCGGTGACGGCCACCTCGCCGCCATCGCGCAGCCGCGGCTGCTTGCTCACCTGGTTGATCACGCCGCCGGTGGACCCGCGGCCGAACAGCATGGACGACGGCCCCTTGAGCACCTCCACCGCGTCCAGCGCGAAGACGTCGCGGGTGTACTGGCCGCGGTCGCGCAGGCCGTCCAGGTACACGTCGGTGCGCGCCGAGAAGCCGCGCAGGTTGATGTTGTCGCCGATGACGCCACCCTCGCCCGCACCGAGCGTGATGCCGGGCACGTTGCGCAGGGCCTCCTTCAGCGAGGTGGCGGCCTGGCTGTCGAGCAGGCGGCGGTCCACCACGGTGATCGACTGCGGCACGTCGCGCACGTCGGTCTCGAACTTGCCGCCCGCGTTGACGCGCGTGTTGTCGCGCTCGGCGGTGGCCGTGGCCTTGATCGTGGGCAGCGTGGTGTCGGGCGTCGGCGTGGCCGGTGCCTCGGGCGCGGTCTGCGCGTGGGCACTGCCGAAGGCCAGGGCGAGCGTGGCGGCGCGCAGGCTCCAGGGGGCCTTCACGGCCGGGCGGGCGGGGGTGGGCTGGGACATGGGTTCTCCTCGTGGTCTGCGTGGTCTGGTGTGGGGGGCGCGCGAAGGCGCGGCTCGCCCTTCCCCGTGCGGCGGGGCAGGGTCGGGTCAGGGGCGGATCAGGTGACGTGCGTCAGCGCCCGGCGGTCTCGGGCTGGCTGACGAAGCCGATGCGGGTGACGCCAGCGCGCGAGGCATCGGCCAGGGTCTCGGCCACGGCGCGGTAGGCCGACGCTTCGTCCGCGCGCAGGTGCACCTCGGGCACGGGCTGCAGGCGGCCCGCGGCGGCGAAGCGCTGCGCCGCGTCCTCGCGGGAGACGCGCTCGCCGTTCCAGAAGCGCTGCCCCGCGGCGTCGATGGCGTAGTCGATCTTCTCGGGCTTGAGTACGTTGGGCTGCGCGCTCGCCTGTGGCAGGTCGATCTTCACGGCGTGGGTGAGCAGCGGCGCGGTGACGATGAAGATCACCAGCAGCACGAGCATCACGTCGATGAGCGGGACCATGTTGATCTCGCCCACCGGCGCGGCGGTGCGCTGGGCGTTGAAGCTGGCGAAGGCCATGGCGCGGCTCCCTTCAGGCGGCCGCCGGGCGGGCCACGGGCGCCAGCGGGCGCACGGCGGGCGCGTCCCCGCGTGGCGCGCCGGCGGCCAGCGTCTCGCCGTAGGTGAGGAAGCTCATGAGCTCGAACGCGAAGGCATCGAGCTGCGCGGTGAGCACCCGGTTGGCACGCGTGAGCCAGTTGTAGGCCATGACCGCCGGGATGGCCACGGCCAGCCCCAGCCCGGTCATGATGAGCGCCTCGCCCACCGGGCCCGCCACCTTGTCCAGCGTGCCGGCGCCACTCATGCCGATGGCCACCAGCGCGTGGTACACGCCCCAGACGGTGCCGAACAGGCCCACGAAGGGCGCGGTGGCGCCGATGGTGGCCAGCAGCGTGAGGCCGCTCTCGAGCTGCATCGTCTCCTCGTCGAGCACCTTCTTGATGGTGCGGGTGAGGAACTCCTGTTCGCTGCCGGCTTCCGCGAGCTTGGCGGCGCCCTGCCCCGCGTGGCGCGCATGGTGTGCCTTGGCGTGCATGGCATGGGCGCTCAGGTGCGCGAAGGGCTCGTGCACGCCGTGCGTGGCGATCTCGGCCTGCACCTCGTCGAGCGAGCGGGCGTTCCAGAAGAAGCTCAGGAACTGCGCCGAGCGACGCTTGCGCAGGAACTGCATCAGGCCCTTGGTGGCGATGAGCACCCAGGAGGCCACGGACATGGCCAGCAGCACAACCAGGAGCGTCTTGCCCACGGCATCGCTCTGGCCCAGGAAATGGGCCAGGCCCAGGGAGGTGGAGGGGTCGGTCATGGCGACAGGGCTCTTCAGTTCTCGAGTTCGAAGGCGATGGGCACGGTGGTCCACACGGCGAGCGGCACACCGTTCTCGGCATAGGGGCGAAAGCGCGCGGCGCGCACGGCCACCAGCGCGGCCTCGTCCAGGCGGGGCGAGCCCGAGCTGCGGTGCACGCGCACCTGGCTGGCCCGGCCGTCGGCACCCACCTCCACGCGCAGCAGCACCTCGCCCTGCTCGCGCAGGCGGCGCGAGGCGCGCGGGTAGACGGGCTGCGGCGGCTCCAGGTAGCTCACGGCGCTGATGGGCACCAGCCGGGGTGCGGGCGGGGCGGCAGGCGCCGGTGCGGCGAGCGGCGCGGGCGGCGCCTCGGCCACCACGG
>JACRBA010000184.1 GCA_016213265.1 Burkholderiales bacterium
CGCGGCCGGCCGGGCCCGGGGCCGCGGCCGGCGGCCGCACCACCAGGCAGCCGCCCGGGGCGCACCCCATCTCCTGCAACGCCGGGGCATGCAGCTCGGCGGGCGGATCGAACCACAGCACGCTGCGCCCCTGCGCCGCCAGGCGCTGCAGCAGCGGGGCGAGCAGGCGCATCTCGCCCAACCCGGGGACGGGCAGCAGCAGCTCGGTGAGCACACGCACCGGCCAGCCGCCACCCGGCAGCTCGGCATCCAGCGCGGCGAACCCGGTGGGCACCGCCCCCTCGACCGCCGGCCCCGACGCCCCCACCTGGCCGCCGCGCACCCGCCACAGGGCCGGGTGCAGCCGGCTGGGCTCGGCGAGCCAATCGGGCCGAGCAGGTGGCTCAGGCCGATCGGGCCCCGCCGCGGGTGGCTCGAAAGCCAGCGGCAGGGTGGACGAGAAGGAAAAGGAGGCACCCATGATACTGTGGTTTTATACAGTATCTTAGCGGCTCCTGGAGGCCATCCACCCCGCCTGGAAAGACCCGCCAGCCGGCTCGTGCAAGATGCACGCATGCCGTCCGATCCCGCCTGTCTGCCTGTTCCCCCTGCGCTGCCGCCCGACGCCCCCTGCCCCTGCGGGCGGCTCGGCAGTGACCGCCGCCCCCTGCCCTATGCCCGCTGCTGCGGGCCCTGGCATGCCGGCGCCCCCGCACCCGACGCCGAGGCCCTCATGCGCTCGCGCTACAGCGCCTACGTGCTCGGCCTGCACGACCACCTGCGCGCCACCTGGCACCCGCGCACCTGCCCGGCCGAGCTGGGGCCGGACGAGCCCGCCCTCCGCTGGCTGGGCCTGGAGGTGCGACGCCACGTGCCACACGGTGCCGACCACGCCGTGGTGGAATTCGTCGCCCGCAGCAAGCTGGGCGGCCGCGCCCACCGCCTGCGCGAAACCAGCCGCTTCGAGCGCGACGCCGCCACCGGCCGCTGGCTGTACGTGGACGGCGACCTGCACTGAGCCGACGCAAGCGGCCCTCTCCCCGCCTCTCCCCGCCTCACCCTGCCCTGCCATGTTCATCTACGCCAACCCGCACCACACGCTGCACGAGGGCCGCCACGAGATGTTCCGCGGCCGCCTCGTGCCCTGCCACGAGACCCCGGCCCGGCTCGACCACGTGCTGGCCGAGCTCGGCCGTCGCCCCGTGGGCGAACGCCGCGAGGCGCCCCCCGTGCCGCGCGCCGCGCTGGAGCGGGTGCACGCGCCGCGCTACCTCGATTTCCTGCAAGGCGTCTGGGACGAATGGGTGGCGCTGGACCCGGCCAACGCCGCGCTGGACGCGCTGCCTTCCACCTGGCCGGTGCGCGGCTTCCGCCACGACGTGGAGCCCCAGAACTTCGCCGCGCGCATGGGCCTGTACTCGTACGACGCCGGCACCCCGCTGACGGCGGGCACCTGGGCCGCGGCCGAGGCCGGCGCGGCCTGCGCCGTGGCGGCGGCCCATGCGGTGGCCGCGGGCGACACCCGCGCCGCGGCCGCCCTCACCCGCCCGCCCGGCCACCACGCGGGGGCCGACTTCTTCGGCGGCTATTGCTTCCTGAACAACGCCGCCCTGGCCGCCCAGGCCCTGCGCGACCAGGGTGCGCAGAAGGTGGCCGTGGTGGACGTGGACTACCACCACGGCAACGGCACCCAGAGCCTGTTCTACGACCGGGCGGACGTGCTCACAGTGTCGATCCACGGCGACCCGCGCACCGAGTACCCCTTCTACCTGGGCCACGCCGACGAGCGCGGCGAGGGCGAGGGCTTCGGCCACAACCTGAACCTGCCGCTGCCTGCCGGCACGGTGTTCGCCGACTGGCGTGGCGCCCTGCAGCGGGCGCTGCAACGGGTGGCCGAGCACCGGGCCGACGCCCTGGTGGTGGCACTGGGCGTGGACACCTACGAGGGCGACCCGATCTCGCGCTTCCGCCTCGCCAGCGCGGACTACCTCACCATCGGCCGCGACCTGGCGGCCATGCGCCTGCCCACGGTGTTCACCATGGAAGGCGGTTATGCGGTGGAGGCGATGGGGGTGAACCTGGTGAACGTGCTCGAGGGCTTCGAGCAGGGGTGAAGGCCGAGGGGCGACGGGCCGGCCGCCCGCGCCCGCTCAGGCGACGAACTCGCGCCGCACCTTGGGCGACATCAGCCGGGCGATCACCCAGCCCAGCCCGCCGCAGGCCAGCAGCACCGCCGCACCGGTGAGCAGCGCCGCCGTGGTGACGGCCCCGCCCGGCAGCACCGCCGGCACGGCCGCCGCGTCGACCAGCGACTGCACGAAGCGGTGCTGCAGCCACACGCTGGCCAGCTGGGCCGCCATCGCCACGCCCAGCAGCACGATGAACGCGCGGCGCGCCCACTCCAGCCGCATCAGCAGGCCCACGGCCGCCACCAGCAGCGCCACCGAGGCCAGCAGGCCGGCCCCCACCACCCAGGGCAGCGATTCGAGCAGCCAGCCACCCGCCACCGGCATGGGCTCGGCCTGCACGGCCGCGTCCAGCCCCGGCGCCCACGAGGCGAGCGCGGCCTGCTGGATGACGCCGACACTGCAGGCCATGGCGGCCAGCACGATGGCGGCCCAGGCCGTGAGGGTGACGAAGAGCGAGCGGTAGCCGAGGTAGTAGACGGTGGGCATGGGGTTCTCCCGCCAGCGGCCCACATGGCCACTGAGGATGACGACATTGTTCGAAGCCAGCGGCGTGCTGTCATTCCCTCTGAAGTGGGGTGGTCCCCCCAGGACATAGGATGCGCGTTGCATGCATGCCACGACCGCCCCACCCTCCTGGCCCGCGCCCGGCCCGCTGGAGCTGCTGCACCAGGACGAGGACCTGCTCGTGGTGCACAAGCCCGCCGGCCTGCTGGTGCACCGCAGTGCCCTGGACGCCCACGAGCACGACACCGTGCTGGACCGCCTGCGCGCCCAGCTCGGCTCGGCCGCCACCGGCCTGGCGCCCGCGCACCGGCTCGACAAGGGCACCTCGGGCGTGCTGGTGCTGGCCATGCACGCGGCGGCTGCGCGAGCGATGGGCGAGGCTTTCGAATCGGGCGCGGTGGCCAAGCGCTACCTCGCGCTGGTGCGCGGCTGGCCGCTGCCCGCCATCGACCTGGACTACCCGCTGGCCCGCGACCCCGAGCTGCCGAGTGCCGGCCAACCCCGCCTGCCCGCCCGCACCCGCTTCACGCGCCTGGCGCGGGTGGCGTGGCCGTTCGCCGTGGATGGCCGGCACCCCACGAGCCGCTACGCGCTGGTGCAGGCCGAGCCGCTCACCGGCCGGCGTCACCAGATCCGCCGGCACCTCAAGCACCTGGCCCACCCGCTGGTGGGCGACAGCACGCACGGCAAGGGCCCGCACAACCGGGCCGTGGCCGGCTGGCTGGGCATCTCGCGCATGTGGCTGCATGCGGTGTCGCTGGAGCTCGCCCATCCCCGCACCGGTGAGCCCATGCGCTGGGAGGCGCGGCCCGGGTGGGAATGGGCGGCGCTGCGGGTGCGCGGCGAGTGGCACGACGGCTGAGCCGCCGGCCGCACGCGGTGCGCCGTGCGGCGCGCGCCTCACAGGGACATGCGACGGCCCACGACCACCAGGAACGTGCCGGTCGTCGCCGGGGCGGCGGCCACGGCGGTGGCCCGCGGGGCCGACGATTGCGCCACGACCTGCCGGTACTCGGTGTCGGCCAGGGCGCCCACGCCGCCGAGGATGGCGGTGGTGGTCAGGGCGGCGAGGACGAGGGCGAGGGGCTGCAGGCGGGTCATGGTGGGCTCCGGTGGTGTGCGTGTTTCGATGGAGTGCACTCTAGGAGGCCGCTGCCCGGTGGCCCAGCGCGATGCGACGGATGGCAGGCACGCGCGACCGGCGGTGCCCGGCGCAGAATGAACGACCACCTCGTTGGCCCCCCGTCCGCCCTGCCCGCCGGGCGGTGCCCCCTGCAGAAGTCGCCGCGCGCCGGGCGGAAGTGCTCCACGCCGTGATGGCCGGTGTCGCCGTGGTGCTGGACCGATCGGCGCCGCCGTCTGACGGAGTCTGACGGGCCGAGCGCGCCCTTCAGCCGAAGCGCACCGCGTACACCGGCGGCAGGTGGGCGAGCGTCGTGGCCCAGGTGTCGCCCGCATCCCGGCTGGCCCACAGCCGACCGGTGGTGCTGGCCATGAGCAGGTGCTGGCCGTCGGCGGCCACGGCCAGGCCGTGGCGGTAGACCAGGTCGTAGCAATGCGACTGCGGCAGGCCCTCGCGCAGCACGTCCATGCTGCGCCCGCCGTCGCGCGTGCGCTGCACGGCCAGGGCCGCGCCCACGGGCACACGTTGCTGGTCGGCCACCCCCGGCACGAACCAGGCCGTGAGCGGGTCGGTGGGGTGCGCCGCCACCGCGAAGCCGAAGTTCGACAGCGGCGCGCTGGTCACCTCCTGCCACTGCAGGCCGCCGTCCGCCGAGCGCCAGATGCCGTTGTGGTGCTGGCACCAGAGCACATCGGGCACGGCGGCGCAGCGCTCGATGCGGTGCGGGTCCTGAACCTGCGGGTCTTCGGCGCGCTCGGGCGGCATGTAGGCCGCGCGCATGCCGCGGCAGCGCAGCGCCCAGTGCGCCCCGGCGTCGGCCGTGTGCCAGACGCCGCCACAGCTCACCGCCAGCAGCCACTCGTCCGGGCGCTGCGGATGCGGGCAGAGCGAGTGGATGCCCGGCACGTCGTAGCCGCCGCCGAACCAGTCGGCGCGGCCGGGCTCGTCCCACAGCGGGCGGTTCAGCGCCCAGCTCGCGCCGCCATCGTCCGAGACGAACAGGCCGCCGGGCAGCGTGCCGGCCAGCACGCGGCCACCCGCGCGCTCCATCACCCACACCTGCACCAGGTTCCAGGCCGGCCCGGGCGCGCCCTCGGGCTGGGGCGGGAAGGACGGCGTGGTGGTCTCGGCCCAGGTCGCCCCGGCGTCCGCACTGGCGTGCAGCTTGACGCCGAAGTGGCCCAGGTTGAGCGCGGCCAGCATGCGCCCCTGCGCGTCGGGCGGCAGCACGGCGCTCACCGGCTCACCGAGAAAGCTGACCCGCTCGATGCGCCAGCTGCCGGCCGGCGCCCGCCGCAGCTCGAACAGGCCTTTGCGGGTGGCCACCCAGGCGCGGTCGGTGGGGCCCGGTGGGGCATCGGCAGCGGGCATGGTCATCCTCCGGACAGGGCCTGCAGCACGTGCACCGTGCTGGCGGGCTGCAGCGACTGCTCCAGGCGCAGCCGCTCGCGGCACCGCTCGCCGTCGACGAACACCACCACGTTGGCACGCAAGGCGCCCTGGTCGTCCAGCACGTAACCACGCAGGCGCGGGTTGGCCCGGAAGGCGTCTTCCAGGGCCGCGCGCAGCGTGTGCGCCCGGCTCGCCACGCGCGGCGTGTCGGTGAACCGTTGCAACTGGGGCGTGAATTCCACCGTGGGCATGGGCCGATCATCAGATGCCGGCCGGGGTACCGCAAGGCCGGGCGCCCCCCAGAACTGGGGCCATTCGCCGAGCGCCGACAATCGGCGCCCTGTTCCTCACCCCATGTGGCACATGGCCTGCCCGCCATGCGCCGCCGCCCACCGCCTCCATGTCTTCCGGCCTGCTCGCCGCCGCCCTGTCCTATGCCCTGTGGGGCCTGTTCCCGCTGTACTTCCGGCAGGTGGCCGAGGTGCCGGCGCTGGAGATCGTGCTGCACCGGTCGGTGTGGTCGCTGGCCTTCGTGGCGCTCATCCTGCTGGCCCAGCGCCGCTGGGCCTGGATCGGCCCGGTG
The DNA here is from genome assembly GCA_016213265.1 of Burkholderiales bacterium. GTDB lineage: Bacteria > Pseudomonadota > Gammaproteobacteria > Burkholderiales > Burkholderiaceae_C > Ideonella. The sequence goes on from JACRBA010000184.1 coordinate 5,771, forward strand.
CTGCGCCAGCCGCGCACGCTGGCGGTGGGCGCGGCCTGCGCCTTGCTGCTCACCACCAACTGGCTGGTGTATGTGTGGGCGGTGAACCATGGCCGTGTGCTGGAAGCCAGCCTGGGCTACTTCATCAACCCGCTGGTCAACGTGGCGCTGGGCGTGATCTTCCTGCGCGAGCGGCTGCGCGCGGCGCAGCAGGGGGCGCTGGTCTTCGCGGCCGCGGGCGTGGCGTGGCTCACGTGGACGGCCGGCGTGCCGCCGTGGATCGCGCTCGCGCTGGCCTTCAGCTTCGGCATCTACGGCCTGCTGCGCAAGACCGCGCCGATCGGCGCGCTGGAGGGCCTGGCGCTGGAGACCGCCCTGCTCGCCCCGCTGGCCATCCCGGCCCTGCTGTGGACCAGCCTGCACGGCGGCGCGCTGCAGCACGCCAGCGCGTCCACCTGGGCCTGGCTGCTGTTCGCCGGGCCGCTCACCGCCGTGCCGCTGCTGCTGTTTGCCGTGGGCGCGCGGCAGGTGACGCTGGCCACCATGGGCCTGCTGCAGTACCTGGCGCCGACCATCCAGTTCTTCCTCGCGGTGTGGCTGTTCGGCGAGCCGCTGCAGCCGGCGCGGCTGGCCGGCTTCGTGCTGATCTGGATCGGCCTGGCCATCTACAGCGCCGAGTCGCTGTGGCGCCTGCGGCAAGGCGCCGCGGCGGCGGCGGCCGGCCGGTGACGGGGCCGCCGGCGGCGCCGCTCAGGCGTGCAGATCGCCAGCCAGGCTGGCGAGCGTGGCAGGCGCAATGGCCATCTCCTGCCCATAGTGCGGGTGGTCGCAGCCCAACATGACGGCCGCGCCCGCGCGCACCGCCGCCCGCTCCGCCGCCGGCCACTCGAAGCGCAGGAAGTGCACCGAGCAGGTCCGGCCGCCGCAGTCGCTGCGGTCCAGGTCCTCGTCGGCCACGGCGTAGTGGCGCCGGCCGCCGGCCACCGCCACGTACATGTGGCGCTCCACGCCCAGCAGGCGCACCAGCACGCGCTGGCGCTCCGCGGGGTCGGGGTCGTCCAGCAGCATGGTCGCCTTCCAGTTGCCGCCGTCCGGCACCAGGGGCGAGTACGCGGCGATCTCCGCCTGCACGGCCTGGGTATCGCGCCCTGGGCCGGCGTGCAGCAATTCCTGGATCTGGCGCCGCACGGTGCGCTCGTCCTCGAACTGCAGCGTCATGTGCGCGCCCAGCTTCACCGTGCGGGTGCGGCGGTGCGCGATGGCGGCCGTGCGCTCCGCGTCGCGGATGCGGGCGTAGGCCTGCGGTGGCAGCAGGCTGTCGGGCGTGATGGGCATCGGCGAGTCGCTCCTGTGGCGTGGGCGGGCGGCGCCTGGGTGGCGCAGCACCGGCCATGACGACAGCAGGGGCAATCGCCGTGCCCCGCCCGCACTCAGCGCAGGGTCAGCAGCCGCAGGGCCAGGTCGTGCAGGCGCCCCGCGGGGTCGGCCAGCGAGGTGACGATCGACAGGTGGTGCTGCCCCACCAGCGTCTCGCACACGGGCACGGAAGTGGGGCCCCACTGGTCACGGATGAGCTGGGTCTGCCGCCGGAACTCGCTGCTCTCGTCGCCGCCCACCACGGCATACAGCGGCCGTTTCGGACGCGGAAAGAACGCGGGCGACAGCCGGCGCACGCTCGCGGGCGTGAGCCGCAGGTCGTCCGCCAGGAACGGCGCCTGGCGCACCGGCTCCAGGTCGTACAGGCCCGAGACGCCCAGCGCGCCCTGCAGCGGCTGCAACGGCAGCCCGGGCGCCACGTCCTTCCAGCGGCAGCACAGCAGCATGGCCACGAGGTGGGCCCCTGCCGAGTGTCCGGCCAGCGCGACACGCGACGGGTCGCCGCCGAACTCGCCAATGTGCTGCAGCACCCACACCACCGCCTGCGCCGTCTGCACGGCGATCTGCTCGATGGTGGCCGCCGGGCACAGGCTGTAGTTGGGCAGCACCACCGCCGCGCCGTCGGCCACGAACGACGGCGCGATGAAGTGGTGGTCCGCCTTGTCCAGCGAGCGCCAGTAGCCGCCGTGCACGAACACCAGCACCGGCGCGCCCGCCGTGGCGCCCTGCGCCGTGCGGTCACCGGCGGGAAACACGTCGAGCCGCTCGGCCGGGTCGGCGCCATAGGCCACGTCGAGCTCGCAGGGCAGCTGCGAACGCGCGAGCTCGGACGCCGCACGCCAGCGCTCGAAGATGGCCGGGTGATCGGGGATGGCGGCGCGCGCGTTGTACTCGGCGTCCAGCCAGGCGGGGTCGGCAAGGGCCATGCGGCGGTCTCCTGTCGTGGCACCGGCGCCACGCCGGCGATTCTCGTGCCCGCACGGCGTGCCGCAGAAGCGCCCGGAATCCTGCTAGAATGCCAGCTTTCGGGGACGTAGCTCAGCTGGGAGAGCGTCGCGTTCGCAATGCGAAGGTCGGGAGTTCGATCCTCCTCGTCTCCACCAATCCCGGGAAAGGGCCTTGATTCGTCAAGGCCCTTTTTCTTTGCCTGTGGGCGCTTGCCTGTCGCGCGTCATCGCGCCGGTCGCCGGGCCGGCGCCGCCCCGGGCTGCTGACGCCCCGCCGATGCCACCGCATCGTCCGTGGGCTGCAACTGGCGGATGAGCTCGTTGGCCGCGTGGGCGTAGATCTCCGGCTGGTGCAGCGCCCCCGCCAGGCCGCCCGGCAGCGAGACCACGGTGCCCACCACCTCGCCCACGCCGAAGGCGCGCACGAGAAAGTCGCCGTCCAGCGACAGCGACACCACATGCTCGCGCGCCAGGGCACGGGCCACCGCCAGGTCGCCGCCGGCATGGCGGCGCAGCCAGCCGGCGTCCACGCCCATGTCGGCGAAGACCACGCCGCGCGCGCCGTACTTCACCGCCAGGTAGTTCGCCACCTGCGAGCCCATGGAGTAACCCACCGTCTCGATGGAGCGGATAGCCGGCTCGCACAGCGCCTCGGTGTAGGCGGCCTCGCCGCCGGGCAGCTGCGGGTTGCCGCCTCCGAAGCGCGCGCGCAACACGCCGCCCAGGTCGGTGAACATGCCGCCCAACCCGCCGCGCTCGGCGAACGGCCGGTCCATGCCCTTGAACAGGATCAGCGCGTGGCCGCTGGCCGCATCCAGCAACACCACCCCGGACAGGCCGGTGTCCCGGTCCTCGAAGCGGCGGTGGGGCCTCAGGCGCAGCTGGTCCACCGCATAGGCCGGGCGGGGCGCGTCCTGGCGCCCGTAGAACACCTCGCTGTAGAGCGCGGGCACCTTCAAGGGGTCCACCACGCGGCGCTGCTTGGCCAGCTCGCCCGGCGTGGGCACGTGGGCGCGGCAGGCGCTGTCGCCGCGCAGATCTGGCGCCACGGGTTGCAGGACGCGGGCGTGGCCCGGATCGGCCGGGCCATGCGAGGTGCCGGGCGGTGCGCTGGCGCAGCCGGCCAGGCCAGCGAGCACCAGGCCCGCCCAGCCGGCGGCTGCGCGGCGCAGGGCATGTGAGGAAGCGGGCCGGCGGGTGGTCACGGTGTTTATCGGCGCGGGGGGCAGGCCCGGCCGGCAATCCGGGCGCCCGCGACGACGGGCCGCCACCCGCCATGAGGGAACCACGAGCTTGCCATGAATACTGTATGTATTTACAGTCTCTCCATCGCTTCCGCCTTTCGCACCATGACTGTCCGTGAACGCTACCGCCCGTCGCCCGCCCAACCGCGCTGGCTGGCCCGCCTGCTGAGCTGGCTCTGAGCGGCGGGGCGGGCCCCGCCTCCAACGCCCGCCCCGCTCAAGCGGGGTGCCCGCCGGCCGATATGCCTCGAATGGCCAGGCCTGCGCACCCCATCGCCCTTCCCCGCCCTCCCGCCCCGCCGAGCCCCATCGCCCGCACCGCCCTGGCGGCCGCAGCGCTGCTGGCTCTCGGCGGGCCGGCCATCGCCCAGGCGCCGCCCCCGGCCGACCCGGTGGCCGAGCTGGAACAACTGCTGCACGCCCAGGTGGAAGGCGCCTCGCGCTTTGCCCAGCATGTGCTGGACGCTCCGGCGCTGGTGAGCACCCTCACCCACGACACCGCCGAAGGCCTGGGCCACGACACCGTGGGCGACATGCTCGAGCGCCTGCCCGGCCTGTACCTCGGCGGCTCGCGCAGCTACTCGTCGGTGGGCTTCCGGGGCTTCAGCCGCCCGGGCGACTACAACGCACGCATCCTGATGACCATCGACGGTTATCGGGTGAACGACGCGCTGTACGACCAGGCGCTGCCCCAGCACGAGTTCCCGGTGGTGGCCGATTGGGTCAAGCGGCTGGAGTTCGTCAACGGGCCCGCCTCCTCGGTGTACGGCGGCAACGCGCTGTTGGGCGTGGCCAACGTGGTGACGCTCGACGGCGCCGACGCGCCCGGCCTCACGCTGCGGGCGCAGTCCGAGCACCCCCAGGCCCAGCGCTGGACGGGCCAGTACGGCTGGAGCGGCGGCCGCGACGACCTGTTCGTCGGCCTCACCCACCGCGACGACCGCGGCGAGACGCTGCACCTGCCCGAGCTGCAGGGGCCCGGGCTGCCCGATGGCCGCGTGGCCGGCCTCGACGGTGAACGCGCCAGCGCCGCGCTGCTGAAGTGGCGGCACGGCCCCTGGCGCGCCACGCTGGTGGGCCAGGCCCGCCAGAAGGACGTGGCGACGGCCGACTACGGCAGCGCACCGGGCGTGCCCGGCACGGGCTATGAAGACCGCTACGGCTACGGCGAGCTGGCCCATGACGGTGCCTGGCAGGGCGACTGGCGCTGGCAGGCTCGCGCCAGCGTCACCGCCACCGAGTTCCGCGGCATGTACATGCTCGACGATGGCGAGGGTGGCGTGTACCGCAACCGCGACATCGGCCGCAGCCGCTGGCTGGGCGCCGAGCTGCGCACGCAATGGCGCGGGTGGATCAACCACACGCTCTCCGCCGGCCTGGAGGCACGCCACGTCTGGCAGGCCATCCAGCGCAACGAAGACCTGGCGCCGCGCACCGTCTACCTCGACCGCAACGACCCCACCACGCAAGCCGGTGTGTACGCGCAGGACGACGTGCGCCTGTCCGAGCGCACCACGCTCACGGCCGGCCTGCGGCTCGACCAGGTGCAGGGCTTCGATGCGCAGGTCTCGCCCCGCCTGGCGCTGGTGCACCGGCCCCACCCCAAGGACGCCATGAAGCTCGTGTTCGGCGAGGCCTTCCGCGCACCCAACCTGAGCGAGCGCTTCTACGACGACGACGGCGCCTCGCAGGTGGCCAGCCCCGGCCTGCAACCCGAGCGCATCCGCAGCCTGGAGCTGGGCTGGGAGCGCTCGCTCGACAGCGTGACCCGGCTCACGCTGGCGGCCTACCACTACCGCATCGAGCGGCTGATCGACCTCACCACCACCGGCGACGGCCTGCTGCAGTACCGCAACGCGTCGGCCGCGCAGGGCCAGGGCATCGATCTGGACATCGAACGCCGGCACATCGATGGCTGGCAGTGGCGCACCAGCCTGAGCCTGAACCAGCTCGATGCAGATGGGGCGCCCGCCGTGAACGCGCCGCACTGGCTGCTCAAGGGCCATGCGCTGGGTCCGCTGGACGACCGCTGGTCGGCCGGCCTGCAGTGGATCGCCACCGGCCCGCGGGCGGGCCTGCGCGCCGACGTGCGCGCGCAGTGGCGCGCGGATGCCGTGCTGCGGCATGCGCTGGGCCCCGCCCACTCGCTCGCCCTGGCCGTGCGCAACCTCACCGACGCCGCGCGCTACGACGTGGCGGGCGGCGAGAACGACCTGCAGCGCGTGCCGCTCGAGCGGCGGACGGTGGTGCTGGAGTGGCGTGGCCGGTTCTGATGCGCGCGGCACGGCAACCATGAGCCCGCTCCCCCTGCTGGCGCCGCCCCGCGCGCCCCGCCCACGCGGCGCGGCGTGGCTGCGCGGGTGCGCGGGGGCGTGGCTGCTCGCGCTGGCCCCGTGGGCGGCCGGCACGGCCCTGCCCGAGCAGGACCTGAAGGCCCAGGTCTTCGTGCGCAGCCTGCTGTTCGTGCTGTGGCCCACGCCGGCCGACCCCCGCGAGGATCTGGTCGTCTGCGTGGCCGAGACGCACCCCTGGGCCGCCGCGCTCGGCCGCCAGCAGGGCCAGCCGGTCAACGGCCGCCGGCTGCAGGTGCGCCTGACCTCGTCCGACCCCGGCCAGCGCTGCCATGTGGTGGTGGTGGGGCGCGATGGCGCACGCGACAGCTTTCCCCGCCGGCCCGGCCTGCTGCGCGTGGGCGACCACCCCGACGCGCTGGACCAGGGCGTGATGCTGAACGTGCAGGTGGAATCCGGCCGCGTGGTCTTCGACGTGCACCTGCGCGCCGCCCGCGAGGACGGCCTGGACATCGACACCCGGCTGCTGCGCCTGGCGCGCTTCGTGCAGAAATGATGGCCTCCCCCCGCCGACTCCTGCGGTGGCGCCTCGCACCCGACCTGCGGCCCATGGTGGTGGCCATGCTGTGGTCCGCGGCCCTGCTGAGCGTGATGGGGTTCTTCTACCTCAGCCACCGCCACGCGCAATCGCTGCGCGTGCATGCGGAGATCGTGGGCCACTCCGCCACCGCCGCGGCGGTGTTCGACAGCGAACACGACGCGCAGGACCTGCTGCGCGCGTTCAGCAGCGTGCCCGACGTGGACCTGGCCCGCCTGCGCCGGCCCGACGGCTCGGTGCTGGCCGAGTACCGCCGCCCCGGCGCCGGCCCCAGCCTGTGGCAGCGGGTGGGGCGCGTGCAGCGCCTGGCCGTGCCCGTGCGTGCCAATGGGCAGACGGTGGCCTGGCTGGACGTGCAGGCGCAGGAGGGCGAGCTGTGGTCCACCATGGCGGCCCTCATGGCCTCGCTGGCCGCGGTGATGCTGGTGGCCACCACCTTCACCCACCTCGTCTCGCACCGCATGCGCGCGGCGGTGCGCTCGGCCGAGGACCGCACCCGCTTCCTGGCCCACCACGACGAGCTCACCGGCCTGGCCAACCGCGCCCGTTTCGGCACCGCCCTGGCCCAGGCCGTGGCGACGGCGCGCCACCATGGCACGCCGGCCCGCCTGCTGTGCGTGGACGTGGACGACTTCAAGCAGATCAACGACACCCGCGGCCACGCCGCGGGCGACCAGGCCCTGCGCGACCTGGCCGACCTGCTGCGCCAGCTCGTGCGCGAGGGTGACCTCGTGGCCCGGCTCGGCGGCGACGAGTTCGCCGTGCTGCTCACCGGCCCCCACTGCGACGGCGCCAGCGAACGGGTGAGCAGCGAGCTCATCGCCCGGCTGCGTGCCCTGTCGCATGCCCAGTCGCCCTGCCCGCTGCGCGTGTCGATGGGCGGCTGCCGCATCCCCGACGACGCCCGCACGCCGGATGAGGCCATGCAGTGCGCCGACATGGCCCTGTACGAGGCCAAGCGCGCCGGCAAGGGCACCGCCGTGGCCTACACGCCGGCCCTGGGCGAGCTGCAGCGCGACCGGCAACGCCTGCAGCAGGACCTGCACGCCGGCATCCACCGCGGCCAGATCGAGCTGGCCTACCAGCCCGTGTTCGACGCCGCCGGCCAGGTGCGCAGCGTGGAGGCCCTGGCCCGCTGGACACACCCCACGCGCGGCGCGATCGGCCCGGCCGAGTTCATCCCCATCGCCGAGGAATCGGGGCTGATCGTCGAGCTCACGCTCGCCTGCATGGCGCGCGCCCGGGCCGACATCGACGCCTGGCGCGCCGCCGGCCGCCAGCCCGTGCCCGTGGCGCTGAACATCTCGTCGCGCCTGCTGCTGCGCGACACCGACCGGGCGCGCTTTCTCGGCGAGCTGCAGACGCTGCCGCTCAGCCCGCACGAGGTGGAGTTCGAACTCACCGAGTCGGTGCTGTTCGACGACCTCGACAACCCCGACTCCATCCTGGTGCGCCTGCAGGCCATGGGTTACGGGCTGGCCATCGACGACTTCGGCACCGGCTACAGCTCGCTGGCCTACCTGCGCCGCATCCGCTGCCGCAAGATCAAGATCGACCGCCTGTTCGTGGCGGGCGTGGCCACCGACCGCGACAACGCGCTGATGGTCGAATCCATCGTGCGCGTGGCCCACTCGCTGGACATGCAGGTGGTGGCCGAAGGGGTGGAGCACGCGGCCGACCGTGACCGCCTGGTGCAGCTGGGCTGCGACCTGCTGCAGGGATTCGGCCTGTGCGAGCCGCAGACGCCGCAGGCCCTGGGCCGGTGGCTGGCCGGCCCGACACCCTGACCCCGCAGGCTCAGCGCACCACGCGCTGCGCGTCCAGCGCCTGCCGCAGGCGGTCTGCCTCGTCCTGCAGCGCCACCTTGCCCAGGCCCAGGAAGGGCTCGTCGTGGGCCCGCATCGCCTCCGGCGTGCGGCGCGTGTAGGCGTCCACCGCCTGCAGGCCGAGCGTGTGCAGCTCGCGGTTGGCCTGCTCGGCGCGGGCCAGCGCCGCGGTCGAGCGCTCCAGCAGCGCGGTGACGCTGGCCGCCACCTGGCGCTGTGCGGCGAGCTCCTGGCGCGCAGCGGCCAGGGCCTCGTCGGCGCGCGCCTGCTGCTGCTCGCGCGCCTGGCGCTCGGCCGCCAGTTCCTCGCGCACACGGGCCAGCTCGGCCTGCGTGCTGGCCAGCGCCTCGCGGTCGCGCGCCTGGGTGCTGCGCGCGCGCGCTTCGGCCGCGGCCAGCCGCTCGGCCAGCGCCTGCTTCTCGGCCTGCGCCGCCGCGCCGGCAGCCTGCAGCGTGTCGCGCTCCTGGCGCGTCTGCTGCAGCGCGGCCTGGGCCTGGCGCGCCAGCTCGCGCGCCTGCTGCACGCGGCGCTCGGCGGGGTCGGCCGGCGGGGCCGCGAGCGTGGCCTGCCCGGCCAGCAACGCCAGGGCCAGGCCGGCGGCGGTGACGATGTGCCTCGTGGTCATGCGCGCTCCCTGTCAGAACTTCAGGTTCGTCTCGAGCTGCAGCACGTCGATCTTCAGCGGTGCACTGCTCATGTTGCCGCTGATGGACGTGGGGTCGCCCGGGATGGCGAGGAAGCGCACGCCATCGTCCAGGTTGCGCGTGCTGGTGTAGCGCAGGCCCACCGTGGCGCGGGTGTCGAAGGCGTACTGGCCGCCCAGGCTGAAGCCCTTGTAGTTGGTGCCGCCCAGGTGCCAGGTGGTGTCGGTGTAGGCGTCCACCCAGGCGTCGCGCTCGAAGTGGCGGTAGGCCACGAAGGCGCTCCACTGCCCGCGCTCGGCCAGCTTGGGGTGGCCGAACTGCAGGCGCGCCTGGGCACCCAGCGTCTTGTCCTTGAGCGTGGCCACCTCGGTGGTGCCGGCGCGGCGCACGATGTCGTCGGTGTCGAAGGCGGTGTTCTTCACCACGTGCAGCGACAGGCTGGCCTCGTAGGGGCTGTAGTGGCGCGAGGTGAGCGCCAGCGACACATCCACCGGCTCGAAGCGCGAGGCCAGGCCCCACACCGGCGCGGCGGTCGATTCCGGCGCGTTGAGGTTGATGAGCGTGTTGCCCTTCTGTCGCAGCACCGCGGGGTAGGCGCTGGCGAAGTACGGCACCACGCCGGCCAGCACGCCGCCGGGGGGCAGCTCGCTCTCGCGCACGCCCTGCACGTTGCGGAACTGGTAGATGCCCACGGCGGCGCGCAGGTGCCACGCGTCGCCGAAGGCCCAGTCCACGCCCACCTGGCCGCCCAGCAGCCACTTGTCGCGCGTGGTGTTGCCGAACTCCTCCAGCGGGAACGCGCCCGCGGTGGCGAAGCTGTACAGGCCGGAGGCGAGGTCGAGTTCGCCACGGCCGGCCACGCCGTCCAGCCCCATGTCGTCGGGCCAGGTCAGGTCGCTGCCCTCGAAGGGCACGGCCAGGCGGCCACCTTCCAGCCGCACGAGGTGCGACGGCTCCCAGCGCAGGAACGCGCGGTCCACGCCCACCTGGAATCGGTTGGCGCCATTGCCCATCGTCACCGACTCCGAGGTGGGGCTGCTGCCGGTGCTGCCCGTGGCCAGCCGCACCGTGCCGCTCAGGCTGTCGCTGGCTTTGGCCGTCACGCCCAGGCGGGCGCGCAGCGTCATGCGGTGGCGGTCGTGCTGGGTGTTGGTGAGGTCCGGTGCCCAGGCGGGCGAATCGGTCTGCGCGCGGAAGATCTCGGGCGCCACGTTGTCGGCGGGCAGGAACTCGCCCTGCGCGCGCACCCGCAGGTCGCCTTCCACGGTGAGGCTGCGCACCCACGGCGGCAGGCGGCGGCCGTCGGTCCAGCCCTCGTCGCGCGCGGTGGCCAGCACCTCGTTGCGCACCTCGTCCTTGATGCGCGCACGGGTGGTCTCGCTCAGGTAGGGCACACGCACCACGCCACCCGGCGCCGCGGCCGCCGGGGCGCCCCAGCCTTCCACAGGCGCCGTCTGCGCGGCCACGGGTGCGGACGGGGCAGCGGCGACGCGGGCGCGTCGCAGCAGCTCGTCCGCCTTGGCGCGCGTGAGCAGGCCCTGCTCCACCAGCGCGTCGATGAGCGAGAGCGTGGTGGCGCGCAGCTCGGTGAGAGCCTGGGCCTCGGCGGCCGGGGTCGCTGCGGTCGTCTGGGCGGCCGCGGGTGCGGCGGCCAGGCAGGCCTGGGCCACCAGGGCGGCCAGGGGCGCCAGCCGAGGGCGGCGAGGCGTCGTGCGGGTCATGGAAAGCTCCGGGTTCGGGTGGATGCGCAAAAGGGGTGGGTCAGGCGCCGGCGCGCACCGTGAGCCGGAAGCGCATGGGCTGGGCGGCGGCGGCCGGCGGCTGGGGCAGGCGGATCTGGTCGGCGCTGGCGGCCAGGGCGTTCTTCAGGGCCAGCGCCTCGGCATCGGATTCCCAGCGCGTGATGCGGCCGTCGGCGGCCACCCACAGCGCGAACTGCGCGCTCAGCTCGCCCGCGTCGCCGGGCAGGCGGCGCTCGATCTCGGCCTGCAGCAGCTGGCGCACGGTGTTGGCGTACAGGCGCTCGGCCGCGCGGTCGGCCACGCTGCCCGAGGCCGCCGGCCCGCTGGCCACCGGGCCACCGCGGTAGTCGTTGTTCACCGTGCCGGCGGCGAAGGCGCTCGGGCCGTCGCCCGCGGCGCCTTCCATCTTCAGCGGCTCGTTGACCGGTGCCGGGGGCTTGGGCGACTCCTTGGCCTGCGGCTGGGGCCGGGCCTCCTTGGGCGCTTCCTTGGGCGTTTCCTTGGGCGGCGGCGGTGGCGGTGGCGGCGGGGTGTCGGGCATCAGCGCGATGCGGGCCACCTGGCGCCTGGGCTCCGGTGCGCTGAAGTCGATGCGCGAAACACCCCAGGCGATGAGCGCCAGCACCAGCAGCGCGGCGGCGCCGAGCGCGAGCTGGCGCATGAGCTGCGGCGACGCCCGCCCGGCCTCATGGGCGCGGCGCGCCTGGCGGCGGGCGATGAGCACGGTGGTGTGGTGCATGTCGGCTCCGGGTCGGGTCATGCCGTCAGGTGCCGATGCGCGAGGTGACCAGCGCCATGTCCACCGCCAGGCGGTTGCACAGGTCGATCACCGCCACCACCGGCGCATAGGCCGCCTGGGCATCGCCCTTGATGGCCACTGTCAGCTTCGGGTCGGCCGCCTTGGCCTGCTGCAGGCGCTGCTCGATCTCGGCCAGCGACAGCGACGCCCCGTTGAGCAGCAGCGCGCCGTTGGCCGCCACCTGCACCACCAGCAGCTCGTGGCGCTCGGTGCTGGGCGTGCTGGACGGCTTGGGCAGCGTGATGTGCAGGCCCTGCACCGAGGCGGTGGTCATGAGGATGAAGACCACGAGCAGCACGTACGCCAGGTCGAGCATGGGCGTCACGTTGATCGTGTCGTAGGGCTTGGTGTCGTTCTGAACCTGCATCGCGCTACTCCCCCGCCGCCGCGCGCTGGGTGACCAGGCCGATCTCGGTGAGGTTCAGGCGCTTGGCCACCTCCAGCACCTCGGTGACCTTCTGGTACTGCGTGGCCGCGTCGGCCTTCAGCACCACGGGCAGGGCCGGGTTGGCCGCCTGGTAGCCGGCCAGGCGCTGCTGCAGCTCGTCCAGCGTCACGGGGTAGGCGTCGAGGAACAGGCCGCCGTCGCGGGTGATGGTGATGGCCCGCGTCTGCGGCCTGGCCAGCTGCTCGGCCGCCTGGGTGCGCGGCGAATCCACCTTCACGCCCTGCACCGAGGCGGTGGTGAGGATGATGAAGGTGACGAGCAGCACGTACGCCAGGTCCAGCATCGGCGTGATGTTGATGTCGTCGTAGGGCTCATTCGCGCCCTTGATGTCCGCGGCCATGTCAGCGCTGCCCGTGGGCCTCCGCGGCCCGCGTGACGAACTCGTCGACGAAGATCTGCATGTCCGCCGAGATCGTCTTGATGCGCGAGGCCAGCCAGTTGTAGCCAAACAGCGCCGGGATCGCGACGCCCAGGCCGGCCACGGTGGCCAGCAGCGCCGCGGCGATGCCGGGCGCGATGGCGTTGACGTTCACGTCGCCCGCCGCCGCGATGGCGGCGAAGGTGATCATCACGCCCACCACCGTGCCCAGCAGGCCCAGGAAGGGGCCGCCCGAGATGGCGATGGTCAGCAGCACCATGCGGGCGTTCAGGCGGTGGTTCTCGCGCACCTGCACCGCGTCCAGCGTGGCCTTGATGGCGTCCAGCGAGGCGCCCGACAGGGTCTGCACGCCCTGGGCGCGGCGCTTGGCGATCTCGGCCTCGCCGGTGGTGTACAGCCGCCACAGCGTGGAGTGGCCGAACTGCGCGTCGGCGCCCTGCAGGCCCTGGCCGGAGAGGTCGGCGCGGAAGCGGTCGAGGAAGCGGTCGTTGTCGCGGCCGATGCGGCCCACCAGCTGCGCCTTGCTCACCATCACCCAGGCGGCGACGGCGAACATGACGGCCAGGATGCCGATGACGACCCAGGCATCGACGGTGAGGTTCTTCACCAGGATGCCCATGTAGCCCGGCTCGCCGCCGCCCTCGCCAGCGGCCTCGTCGCCGGTCTGCTTCTGGCTGCGCATGAAGCCCGCGTCCAGCCCCTGCGCCGCCGCCTGCAGCGCCACCCAGCCGGCGTCGCGTGCGGTGGGCAGCCACTGCAGCTCGTCCACCAGGCCGCGGTAGCCCTCGCCCACGCTCAGCGCGACGTGCTCGGCCGCCGGCAGCAGCGCATCGGCCTGCGCGGCCGGCTTGCCGTTGATGTAGAGCACCGCGCGCCCGCCGCCCACCGTGAGCACCACATGCGACCAGGACGAGCCTGGCAGCGCCGCACCGGCCAGCTTCTCGTCGCCGACGCGTGCCTCCACTTGGTCCAGCGAGCGCTTCAGCGTCACCGGCCCCAGCGTCACCAGGGTGGACGACTCGGCCGGCGCATCCGGCTTGAGCCACATCGACAGCGTGAGCGCGCCGCCCGCGGCCAGCGCCTGGGTGGACGGCTCGAAGGCCAGCGGCTGGCCGGCCAGGCGCAAGGCGCCCCCCAGCAGGCCGTTGGGCTCGCGCGGGGCCGGGCCGCTGCTGGCGGGCCCACCGGTGGCGCTGCGCGCCGGGCCGTCCGATTCGCTGAAGTGCCACACGCCCGCGTGGCCGGTGCTGAACACGGTGGGCGCGGGGGCCATCGGCGCGGCCGCATTGCCCGCGTACACGTGCAGCACGTTGTCGGCGCTGCCCTGCGCCACCGCCGGCAGCCGCACCCACAGCACGGCCAGCTCGTTGAGCGCGTCGAAGCGCTCCACCTCGAAGGGCAGCGGCGTCTTGTCGTCGGCGGCCACCACGCGCAGGTCACGGCCGGTCGTGTCGGCCGCGCCGAAGTCGAAGTTGCCCGAGTGTAGGCGCACCGGCACCACCACGTCGCTCACCGCGCTGGGCAGGGCCAGGCCCTTGTCGGTGGTGTCGAGCGTGACGCGGGTGCGGGTGGTCCAGGCGTCGTCCCACCAGGCCTGGGCAGGCAGGGTGGTGGCGAGCACGGCGGCGGCGATCAGGTGGCGGAGCATGGATGGACTCGATGTCGGGAAAGGGAAGGTCAGCCCTGGCCGAAGCCCAGGAACTCCAGCAGCAGCTGGCGGCGGGCGCGGCGCTTCTTGCGCCGCTCGTCCTCGTCGTCGTCGTCGGGGCGGGTGGCGGCCGCGGCCGCATCGGCGGCGGCCGCCAGCGCGGCGGTGGCGCCCACGGTGGGCGCGGCGGGCGGCGCGCCGGCCACCGAGCCGCCGACGATGTCGTCCGCGCCGCGGATGACGTCGGCGCCCAGCGTCACGCTGCCCACGGCGCGGATGCCGGCCTCGCCGGCGTCGATGGCGCCCGCCGGGGCGTACAGGTCGAGCGCGCTGTCGGGGTCGAGCACGGCGATGCCGCTGCCG
>JACRBA010000182.1 GCA_016213265.1 Burkholderiales bacterium
AGGATGTTGCCGGCCGGGCCGGAAAACTAGAGCCGGCACAGCGGGGGGAAACCGTCCGTCATCCCGCCGCCGCCGGGCCGGACCCGGGGGGGGCGTCGGGTGGGTCCGTGGCAGATGTCACACCGCCCGGCAGGGGGCGGCCGTCACGCGACGGTCAAGCCGCGGCCCTACGCTGCCGGCCATTCCACGACCCGACGCAGGAGCCCCCATGGGACGCCCCAAGCAGACACCGCCCGCCCGCCCCGCCGCCGAGACCACCGCCCGCCGTGCCGCCGGCCTGACCAGCCGGCGCGGCTTCTTCGCCCGCTCGGGCGCCGCCACCGTGGCCCTGGCGGCCGCCGGCCCGCTGGCCCCGCTGGCCGCCGGCGCCGCGCCGCGCGGGCTGTTCCAGCACGGCGTGGCCAGCGGCGACCCGCTGGCCGACCGCGTGATCCTCTGGACCCGCGTGACGCCGCAGGTGGCCAAGGACACGCTGCGCGTGGACTGGCTGGTCGCCCGCGACCCCGGGCTGGCCGATGTGGTGCAGAGCGGCAGCGTGGTGACCGACGCCGCCTGCGACTGGACCGTGAAGGTGGACCCGGTCGGCCTGCAGCCCGGCAGCACCTACTACTACCGCTTCAGCGTGGGCGGCGTGCACTCGCCGGTGGGCCGCACCCGCACGCTGCCGGTGGGCGCGCTGGACCACCTGCGCCTGGCGGTGGTGAGCTGCTCGAACTTCGCGGCCGGCTACTTCAACGCCTACCGCCGCATCGCCGAGCGCGCCGACCTGGACGCCGTGGTGCACCTGGGCGACTACCTCTACGAATACGGCGAGGGCCAGTACGGCACGACGCGCCCCTGCGACCCGCCGCACGAGATCGTCACGCTCGACGACTACCGCCGCCGCCATGCGCAGTACAAGGGCGACCCCGACTCGCAGGAGATGCTGCGCCAACACCCGCTGATCGCCATCTGGGACGACCACGAGACGGCCAACAACGCCTGGGTGGCGGGCGCCGAGAACCACCAGCCCGATGGCGAAGGCGCCTGGCCGGCACGCGTGGCGGCCGCCCTGCAGGCCTACCACGAGTGGATGCCCGTGCGCCCGGTGAAGAAGGACCTGCGGCGCGACAACCACCGCTACGCCTTCGGCGACCTGGTGGACCTGTTCACGCTGGAAGAGCGGCTCACCGGCCGCAGCGAGCAGCTCATTGCCGACATCCCCACCCCGTTCGGCATGGCCTTCGCCCAGGCGGGCGAGTACCTCAACCCGGCGCGCAGCATCCTGGGTGCGCCCGGCGAGCAGTGGATCACCGGCCAGCTGCGCAAGTCGACCGCGCGCTGGAAGCTGCTGGGCCAGGGCGTGATGTTCGCGCAGCTCAAGGCCGTGGGCGCGCCCAATGCGCAGGGTGGCGGCCTGTTCCTCAACCCCGACCAGTGGGACGGCTACCAGCCGGCACGCAACCGGCTCTACGACGTCATCCAGGGCAGCGACGGGCGCGGCCCGGTGCGCAACGTGGTCGTGCTCACGGGCGACATCCACAGCGCGTGGGCGGCCGACCTGACCCGTGACCCGAACAACCCCGACGTGCGCGGCGGCGGCTACGACCCCGCCACGGGCGAGGGTGCGCTGGCGGTGGAGTTCGTCGCCACCTCGGTGTCGTCGCCGGGCCTGGACGACCCGGGCGACACCCTGGCCACCTACCTGCGCAGCCAGAACCCGCACTTCAAGTACATCGACCTGAACCGCCGCGGCTACCTCGTCATCGACGCCACGCCCGAGCGCCTGGTGGGCGAGTACTGGCAGCTCGAGACGGTGGCCTCACCCGACGGCCGCCAGACTCTCGCGGCGGCGTTCGCGGTGCACGACGGCACGGCGCGCCTGGTGCCGGCTGTCGGCACCGCCTCGCGCCGTCACCGCGCCCGCCCGGCGCCCTGAGCCCCTTGCCGTTCGGGCTGAGCACCCTGGCCGTTCGGGCTGAGCCTGTCGAAGCCCAGCCCCACTCGGCCTGGGCCATGCCTTACGCGGGCCGCCGGCCCGGCCGTGCGAAGCGCGGCGACTGCGGGTCGAGCTCCTCGGGCACCTGCACGCGGGGCTCGGCCACGGTGCCGGTGGGGGCCTGGCGCAGGGCGTACACCCAGGCCAGCACCTGCGCGACGGCAGCGAACAGCGTGGCGGGCACTTCCTGGTCCACCTCGCAGTGCGCGTACAGCGCACGCGCCAGCGGCGGTGCCTGCAGCACCGGCACGCGGGCCTCGCGGGCGATGTCGCGGATCTTCATGGCCAGCAGGTCGGTGCCCTTGGCCACCACCCGCGGCGCGCCCATCTTGCCTTCGTCGTACTTCAGCGCCACCGCGTAGTGGGTGGGGTTCATCACCACCAGGTCGGCCTGCGGCACGGCGGCCAGCATGCGGCGGCGCGCGATCTCGCGCATCTTCGCCTTGATCTTGCCCTTGACCTCGACGTTGCCCTCGGCTTCCTTGTGTTCCTGCTTGACTTCCTCGACGGTCATCTTCAGCCGCTCGGCCCACAGCCAGCGCTGCAGGGGCACGTCCACCAGGGCCCAGGCGCCCACCACCACCATCAGCAGCCCGAAGCCCGAGAAGATGGTGGACGTGAGGGTGGCGATGCCCTCGGGCAGCGGCATGGCCAGCAGCTGGGTAAGCCCGGGCCACTGTGACTTGAGGTAGACCGCACCCACCACGCCCAGCAGCAGCGCCAGCACCGACATCTTCAGCAGGTCGATCAGGTGCTGCTTGGCGAACAGCCGGCCCAGGCCGGTGATGGGGTTGAAGCGGTTCAGGTCCGGGTGCATGGACTTGAAGCTCACGTTCCAGCCGCCCGAGAGCACGGCGGCCATCAGCGCGGCGGCGGCCATCAGGGCGCCCATGGGCACGATGACCATCAGCGCCTGGCCCACCAGACGCGCCAGCGTCTCGCCCATGGCTGCGGGGTCGGCCACCATGCGGTGGTCGAAGCGCAGGCCGTTGCCCAGCAGCTGCTGCATCCAGCCCGACAGCGGCCGCGCGCCCACCATGAGCAGCACGCCGGCCATGCCCAGCACGGCGAAGTGCCCCAGGTCTTTCGAGCGGGGAACCTGCCCGTCCTCGCGGGCACGCGCCTTCTTCTTCGCTGAGGCGGGTAGGTTGCGGTCCTGGGCGGAATCGGCCATCGTGCCCGGCATGTTGCCGGCTCACGGCCGCAGGCGGCGGGCGGAAAAGCCGGGCTCGGGCCGGCTTCTTTGGCCCGCCGTCAGGCCAGTGGGTAGGTGCCCGGCAGCAGGATGCTGCGGTCCACGTCGTCGATGCGGGTGCGGCCGCAGAAGGCCATGGTGAGGTCCAGCTCCTTGTGGATGAGCTGCAGGGCGGTCATGACCCCGGCCTCGCCCATGGCCCCCAGGCCGTAGAGGAAGGCGCGGCCGATGAGCGTGCCCTGTGCGCCGAGGGCGCGGGCCTTGAGCACGTCCTGGCCCGAGCGGATGCCGCCGTCCATCCACACCTCGATGTCCTTGCCCACGGCCTCGGCGATGGCCGGCAGTGCGGCGATGGACGAGGGCGCGCCGTCGAGCTGGCGGCCGCCGTGGTTGCTGACGATCAGCGCGTCGGCGCCGCTTTGCGCCGCCAGGCGGGCGTCCTCCACGTCCATCACGCCCTTGAGGATGAGCTTGCCGCCCCAGCGCTTCTTGATCCACTCCACGTCGGCCCAGCTCAGGGCCGGGTCGAACTGCTCGGCCGTCCAGGCCGACAGGCTGGACAGGTCGCCCACGCCCTTGGCATGGCCCACGATGTTGCCGAAGCTGCGGCGCTTGGTGCCCAGCATGCCCAGGCACCAGCGGGGCTTGGTGGCCAGGTTGATGAGGTTGGCCAGTGTGGGCTTGGGCGGCGCCGACAGGCCGTTCTTGATGTCCTTGTGGCGCTGGCCGAGGATCTGCAGGTCCAGCGTGAGCATCAGCGCCGAGCACTTCGCCGCCTTGGCGCGGTCGATCAGGCGCTCGATGAAGTCGCGGTCGCGCATCACGTAGAGCTGGAACCAGAAGGGCTTGGCGGTGTGGGCGGCCACGTCCTCGATGGAGCAGATGCTCATGGTGGACAGCGTGAAGGGCACGCCGAACTTCTCGGCCGCGCGCGCGGCGAGGATCTCGCCGTCGGCGTGCTGCATGCCCGTCAGGCCGGTGGGCGCGATGGCCACCGGCATGGCCACCTGCTCGCCCACCATCGTGGTGGCGGTGCTGCGGCCTTCCATGTTCACCGCCACGCGCTGGCGCAGCTTGATCGCCGCGAAATCGCTCTCGTTGGCGCGGTAGGTGCCTTCCGTCCACGAGCCGGAATCGGCGTAGTCGTAGAACATGCGCGGCACGCGGGCCTGGCTGTCCAGCGGCACGCTGGTGCCGCTGTTCGCGCTCAGCGCGACCCCAGCCCAGCAGTACGGCCTCCGGCAGGGCCCGGGCGCCGAGGCGCAGGCCTTCGCCGACTGGCTGGCCGGGCGCTGTGCGGCCCTGGTTTCCGGCCGCCCCTGAAAAAAGCTCCGCTGCGGCCGCGCCCGCCC
>JACRBA010000185.1 GCA_016213265.1 Burkholderiales bacterium
CCGGAGCGCATCATCCTGTCGGGCCTGTGCACCGGCGTCGGCCGCTTCGCGCTGAAGAAGGCGGTGGCCTACGCCAACGACCGCAAGCTCTTCAACAACACACCGATAGGCGCCTACCAGGGCGTGCAGCATCCGCTGGCCATCGCGCGCAGCGAGATCGAGATGGCCTCGCTGATGGCGCTCAAGGCGGCCTGGGCGTTCGACCAGGGCCTGCCTGCGGGCGAGTTCTCCAACATCGCCAAGTACGCCGGCGCCGAGGCCGGCATCCATGCAGTGGACGCGGCGATCCAGACGCACGGTGGCAACGGCTTCACCAAGGAGTACGGCATCTACGACCTGTACGGCCTGGTGCGGCTGCTGCGCACCGCGCCGCTGAACCGCGAGATGGTGTTGAACTACATCGCCGAGCACGTGATGGGGCTGCCGCGCTCGTACTGAGTGGCCCCCGTCTGGCGTGCACCTCCAGAGGTGGATAAAGTTGATGAACCACTCTCGCCGCCATTGTCTGCTCGGTGGCGTGGCTGCCGCGCTGCTGCCCTGGCGCGCTGACGCGCAGGATGCGGCCTATCCGTCGCGCCCCTTGCGCTTCGTTGTCGGCTTCGCCCCCGGCGGGCCGGCCGACGGCGTGACACGCCTGTTCGCCAGCCGGCTGCAGGCGCAGCTCGGCCAGACTGTGAACGTCGAGAACGTGCCCGGTGCCGGCAGCACGTTGGGCATCGCGCGCCTGTCGAAGATGGCAGCGGACGGCTACACGATCGGGTTTGCCCACACGGCGTCTCTGAGCATCGGGCCGAGCCTCTACAAGAACGTGGGATACGACCCGCTGAAAAGTCTCACGTCCGTGGCCAGGCTGTGCGAGTACGTCAACGTGCTGGCGGTGCGCGCCGACAGCCAGTGGCGCAGCCTTTCCGACCTGCTGGCGGCCGCGCGCGCGCAGCCCGGGGCGCTGAGCTACGGTTCGGCCGGCATCGGATCGACGAACCACCTGAGCGGCGAGCTGCTCGCGGCAAAGGCCGGCGTGAAGCTCACGCACGTGCCCTACCGCGGCACCGCACTGGCAGTCAACGACCTGATGGGCGGCGCCCTGCAGTTCGTCTTCGACGCGCCCAACAGCGCCGGGCCGCTGGCGGCCGCCGGCAAGATTCGCCTGCTGGCAACGACGGGGCGCACGCGGCACAAGCTGTACCCGGACCTGCCTTCGATGGCCGAGACCGTGCCCGACTATGAGTTCCGCGGCTGGATGGGCGTGGTCGCACCATCTGGGCTGCCGCCGGCCCTGCAGCAGCGCCTGACCCGCGAGCTGGAGCTGGCTTCCGCCGCACCGGACACCGCCGAGCGTCTCGCGGCGCTGGGACTCGACGTGGCATTCGGCGAGCCTCACGAACTGGCGCGGGTGATCGCCGCCGAGTTGGCGTTGTGGGGCCCGCTCATCAGATCACTCAATCTGACGGTGCAGTAGCACCCTTCGGCGACCCGGTGAGTAAACGCTGAATGCTCCCGTCGGGTTCGAGAAGGCAGCAACTCGCTCGCCAGCGTCACCGAACTGCGCACCGTGGGCGCGGGCCCCGAAGCCACCGACGTGCTGACCATGGCCGCCCAGTGCTGGGCCGTCAAGGAGGGAATCGGCGCGTCGACCACGAGTGAGCTGTTCGTCCTCGGCGCCAGCTACCGGCTGTCCAAGCGCACGGCCTTGCACGCTCCGGCTGGATTTGACGACAACAAAGCCCTGGGCATGGCACCGTGGTGGAAAACGGGGGGTCTTGGCAGCGGCATCGTGATCGTCGCCAACGACAAGGTCAATGGCCTGGCCGCCGAGATTCGCGGCGCGTGTTGATTGCTTCGTGCGGGAGACTCATCGGGTCTGTCGCGGCCTCCACGCTCGAGGCAGGCCCGACGCTCTCACCCACTTCGCCGTCAATATCCCTTAAACCGCGGCATACGCCGCTCGGACATGGCCCTGACACCCTCCTGGAAGTCCTCGGTCTCGAAATGAATGTTCTGCTCGATGCTCTCGCGCGCGACCGCGAGCCGGAACTGCTCGACCAGGCCCGCGCGCAAGGTGGATCGCGTGGACTGCACCGCGACGGGTGAAGAAGCGGCGATCTCCTCGGCCAGTTCGATCGCCTTGGAGCGCACCTCCGGCTGCGGCACGAGTTGATCGGCCAGGCCGATGCGCACTGCCTCCTCGCCCGCGATGCGGCGGCCGGTGTAGAACAGCAGCGACGCCTGCTGCTGCCCGACGAGCCGCGGCAGCATGTAAGACAAGCCGAAGCCGGGATGGATGCCCAGCCGGTTGAAGTTGGCCGAAAAGCGCGCCTCGGCGCAGGTGACGCGGAAGTCGGCGGCCAGCGCCAGGCCCAAGCCTCCGCCGATGGCCGGGCCGTGCACGGCAGCGATCACGGGCTTTGTGCAGGCCACCAGTCGGATGGCCTCGAAGTACAGCGGGTTGACCGCGCGAGGGCTCTTTTGCGGTGGCGCCGCATCCCGGGTGGCAAAGTTGGCGCCGGCGCAGAAGGCCGTTCCCTGAGCGCACAACACGATGGCACGGCAAGCGGCGTCGCCCTCCAGTGCTTCGAAAGCATCCGCGATCCCCTGGATCATGGCTGCGTCGAAGTAGTTGTGCGGCGGACGGCGGATCTCGACGATCGCGACGTGGCCCTGCTTATGCACGCCCACGGCCGGGGTGCTCGGGGTGTCGTTCATGGCTGCTCCTCGGATGAACGGCTCATCATACCTAACAGCTGTTTGGTTTGCCCGCTATACTGCTGGCCAAGGAGCCGCCGCAAAGCATCGTTCGGGGTGCCTCCCGGCTCTCCATCGCCCGACGGTCATGAGAACCGCAAGCAGGCCATGAGCAACCAGACCGACCCGACCATCGCCGACACGCTCGCCGACTTCGCCGCGACGCTGCGGACGGCGGACATTCCCGCGGCAGTGCTGGATCGGGCCCGCCACCTGATCCTCGATGCCGTGGGCATTGCCCATGCATCCACGCACTACGACTTCGCGCACCGCTCGCTGTCGGCCATGCGGGACTTGTCGTCCCAGGGCGGCAACACACCGGTGATTGCGTCACCGGCGCGCCTGGCGCTGCGTGACGCGATGCTGATGAACGGCATCCTGATCCACGGGCTGGACTATGACGACACGCATGCCGCCGGCGTGATCCACGCCACTGCAAGCACCTTCCCCTGTGCGCTGGGCACCGCGGCCCAGGCAAGGCTCGACGGCGAAGCGATGCTTGCCGCGTACGTCTGCGGAATGGAGGTCGGCGCGCGGCTGGCTTCGGTGGCCAAGGGCGGCTTCCATCAGGTTGGCTTTCACCCCACCGGTCTGATCGGTGCCTTCGCCTGCACGCTGGTGGCCGGACGGCTGTTGGGGCTGAACGCGGCGCAGCTGGCGTCGGCACAGGGCATCGCGCTGTCGATGGGCTCGGGCAGCATGGAGTTCCTGCAGGACGGCGCCTGGACCAAGCGCATGCACCCGGGTTGGGCGGCCGGCGCCGGTCTCACCGCCGCGACGATGGCGCGCCACGGCTTCGTCGGCCCCCGGCAGGTGTACGAGGGCCGCTTCGGCCTGTTCAACAGCCACCTCGGACCGCTCGCGCGCGAAGGCGACCTGGCGCTTGCGACCGCCGGCCTGGGCGATGTGTGGGAACTCGCCAAGGTCAACGTCAAGCCGCTGCCGG
This sequence comes from Burkholderiales bacterium, assembly GCA_016213265.1. Taxonomy (GTDB): domain Bacteria; phylum Pseudomonadota; class Gammaproteobacteria; order Burkholderiales; family Burkholderiaceae_C; genus Ideonella. Next base: position 3,689 of record JACRBA010000185.1, read on the forward strand.
CCTGCCACTTCACGCACGCCTGCGCGGATGCGGCGGTGACGCTTCGCGAACGGCACGGTTTGCGGCCCGAGCAGATCCGCAGCGTGCGCGCACGCGTGCCGGCCGAGGTGGTGAAGACGGTGTGCGAACCCGTGGCCACGAAGAAGCGCCCGCAGAACAGCTACGACGCGCAGTTCAGCATCCCGTACATCGTCGCCACGACGCTGATCCGCGGCCGCTTCGGCCTCGCCGAACTCGACGACGAGGCGCTGAGGGACCAGCGCACGCTCGCGCTCGCCTCCAAGGTCGAACACGAGGTCGACCCGGACTCACCGTTTCCGAAGTACTACTCGGGCGAGGTCATCGTCACGCTGGACGACGGCCGAGAGCTTCGCCACCGCGAGCACGTCAACCGCGGCGGCGAGGAACGCCCGATCTCCGACGCCGAGGTCGTGCGCAAGTACGACGAGAACATGGCGCTGGTCGCCTCGCCGGCGCGCGCCGCGCAGGTGCGCGAGCTGGTGCTGGCGATCGGGCGCGACGTTGCGGCGGCCGACCTGCAGGCCGGACTGGCCGCTCGCGGCTGACACGGAAAGGCTCCTTGATGAATCATGAGCCGCAACAGGACGAGGCCATCCTCGACGCGATCGACCGCTTCCTGCGGGTCGAGGTCCGGCCGCACGTCAAGCGGCTCGAACAGGCCGACGAGTACCCGACGGCGATCGTCGAGCGCATGAAGGAGATGGGCCTGTTCGGCTGCATCATCCCGACCGAGTACGGCGGGCTGGGCCTGAGCACCGTCACCTACGCGGCGGTGGTCGCGCGCATTGCGATGGTGTGGATGTCGCTGTCGGGCATCATCAACTCGCACCTGATCATGGCCGCCGCCGTGATGCGCAGCGGCACCGAGGCGCAAAAGCGCGAGCTGCTGCCACGTTTCGCCAGCGGCGAGCTGCGCGGCGGCATCGGCCTGACCGAGCCCGACGCCGGCACCGATCTGCAGGCCATCCGTACGCGCGCGGTCAAAGACGGCGACCACTACGTCGTCAACGGCGGCAAGACCTGGATCACCAACAGCGGCCAGGGAGGCTGCATCGCGCTGCTGGTCAAGACCGACCCCGAGGCCGAACCGCGACACAAGGGTATGAGCCTGTTCATCGCCGAGAAGGGCCCAGGCTTCGTCGTCTCGCGCAAGCTGAAGAAGCTGGGCTACCGCGGCATCGACACTTGCGAGCTGCGTTTCGACGATTACCGCGTGCCGGCAGGGCGGTTGATCGGCGGCGTCGAAGGCCGGGGGTTGCAGCAGGTGCTGTCGGGGCTTGAACTCGGACGCATCAACGTCGCCGCGCGGGGGTTGGGCGTGGCCACCGCGGCGCTGAACGACGCCGTCGCTTACGCGCAGCAGCGCAAGACCTTCGGCAAGCCGATCTGCGAGCACCAGGCGATCCAGCTCAAGCTCGGCGAGATGGGCACGCGCGTGGAGGCCGCGAAGCTGCTGGTGCAGTCCGCGGCGCGCGCCTACGACCGCGGCGAGCGCTGCGACATGGAGGCCGGCATGGCGAAGTACTTCGCCACTGAGGCCGCGATGGAGAACGCTCTCGAGTGCATGCGCATCCACGGCGCCTACGGCTATTCGCCCGAGTTCGATGTCGAGCGCTACTTCCGCGACGCGCCGCTGCTGCTGATCGGCGAGGGCACGAACGAGATGCAGCGAATCATCATCGCGCGCCATCTGGTGCAGCGCAATCCGGTGTGACGCGCCCCCGCGGTCTGGCAGCGGGCTCGCTGCTGCGGTGCTGGGGCACGGTGCGGATGGCAAAGGCGAGCCTTCCGTGCGCCTGTGCCGTGCTGCTGGGCCTGGGTCAGGGGCCCTCGATGGCGGCGTTGGCCACCTTCGGCAGCGTGCTGGCCGGACCGTCGGTTCGGCCCAATGGTCCAGCCCGGCCTCGCCTACGACGCGGCTGGCGTCGTCATGGGTCCGCCCGCCCTGGTCTGCGGCCTGCTCCTCGCTCGGCCGGCCACGTTCACGCGCTGTCCACGGCCTGCCCCGAGCAGCGGTAGTCGCCGAGATCGGCGTCGTGCGCGAACCGCCAGTAATCCGCCAGCCGCCAGGGCAGCACCGTGAACACCCTGCCGTGGCGGTTGCGGTAGTAGGTGGACATGCCGGGGTGCGACCAGATCAGCGTCTCGTGCTCCGCGTCGAAGCGCCGCTGGTAGTCGTCGAGCACCTCGGGCCGCAGGTCGATCGCCGAAACACCCTGCTCGGCCATGCGCACCAGGCACGAGGTGATGTAGCGCGTCTGGGCCTCGGCGATGAAGGTGATGCTGCCGCCGTGGCCCGACGATGTGCCCGGCCCGACCATGCAGAAGAAGTTGGGAAACCCGGGCACCGTCAGGCCGAGGTACGCACGCAGGTCGCCGTCGGCCCAGACCTCGGACAGGCTGCGCCCGCGGCGCCCGACCAGGCCCAGCCGCGCCGCCATCTCCGTGAGCTTGAAGCCGGTGGCGTACACGATCACATCGGCCTCGCGCAGCCTGCCGTCGGCCGTCTCGATGCCAGCGCCGACGATGCGCCGGATCGGATCGACCACAAGTTCGACCCGGGGCTTCTTCAACGTCCGGTACCAGTCGTTGTCGAGAAGAATGCGCTTGCCGTAGGGCGGGTAGTCGGGGATGCACTTGGACAGCAGATCAGGCCGTCCCTCCAGCTCAGCGCGGATGAAGTCGGTCAGCTCGCGCCGGTGACGGTCGTTGACCGCATTGACCGCACGCTGCGGATGCGGCCAGTCCGGGTCCTTCTTCAGCGTCTTAAGCAGTCCGTCGCCGTAGCGCCAGAACATCGTGAAGCGGAACCACTCGGCGTAGTACGGCACGTGCGCCAGCAGCCATTGCGCCTGCTGCCCGATCGGTTCGCGGTAGCCGGGGATGGGCCGCGCCCACTGCGGCGAGCGCTGGTAGATCGTCAGCGAACGTACGCTGTCGGCGATCTCCGGCACCAGCTGCATCACGGTGGCGCCGGTGCCGATCACGGCCACGCGCTGGCCCTCGACCTTCAGGCCCTCGGGCCAGTTCGCCGAGTGGAAGCTAACGCCCTCGAAGCTGCCGGCGCCGTCAATGCGCGGCAGTTGCGGATCGCTCAGCTGGCCGATGGCGCTGACGAGAAAGCGCGAGCGCACGATGCTGTCGCCGTCGGCCCCGCGCAACTTCGCGACCCACTGCCGGGCCTCTTCGTTCCACGTCGCGCCCACCAGCTGCGTCGAGAAGCGGATGTGCTTGCGCAGGCCGGCCGCGTCGACCACCCGCCGCAGATAGGCCAGAACCTCCTCGCGGCGTGAGAAGTAGCGCGGCCACAGGAAGCGCGGGCCGAACGAGAACGAGTAGGCGTGGTTGGGCGTGTCGACACCGCAGCCCGGATAACGATTGACGAACCACGCGCCCCCTATGTCGCCGGCCTTCTCGACGATGGTGAACGGCACCCCCAGCTCGATCAGGCTGGCCCCCAACGCGATCCCGCTGACGCCGGCGCCGACGATCAACACATGCTCGTCGCTCCCCGACGGTCGCGGCACGCTCTCGGGCCACCGCAGGCGCCGCGGCACCAGCGCCATCTCTTCGCGCGTCAACCGCGCGTACTCGAGCGGTACGCTCTCGCCCAGGCAGACAGACATCATGCGCTGCATCAACGCGTCACCGGGGTCGTGGATCACGGCCCGAGCGCCGGTTGCTAGCATTTCCACCGCAGCATGGCGGATCCGCCCTTGCACCTCGGGCGGCAGACCTGCGGCGGGGTCCGCGACCAGATTGACGTCGCGCCGAGGGCAGTGCGGCGGGTCGAGCCAGCCGAGATCGCCGCTCAGGTGAACCATCACCATCAGCAGCACGCGCAGGTCCGCAGCCTGAACGGCGGACTCGAGCTGATGGCGGTCGACGCTCGATTCGTTCACTGTGACCCCAGACCTTCGATCGGGCCCGCATGCATTTGCGTGCTGGACATTCTAATCAAACCTAACGCCCGTTAGGGAAGGTCTGCAAAACCTCTGGTCAGTCCGACTGGCGAGCGACGTGATGTTGGACGACGATGAGCGACATGGATCAGACCCGACTCGACTTTGACCCGCTGGCCAAGAGGACTCGCAAGGAGGTCTTCCTTGACGAG
>JACRBA010000183.1 GCA_016213265.1 Burkholderiales bacterium
CGAGGAAGGTGAAGGGGTCGGCCGAATCGCGTCGCCAGCCCAGGCGCTGCTGGCCGGCGCGGATGTCCAGGCCGGCAAGGCGCGTGATGTCGCCATAGGGCCCGTGGCCACCGGGCAGGTAGCGCGCGTAGCGCAAGGGCAGCTGGCGCGGCGCGGCCGAAGGGGGCAGCGGCAGCGTCTGCCGCACGCGCAGCACCCGGCGGTCCAGGTCGCTCGCGTCCACGTGCAGTCCGATGGCGCCGGGCCAGGCCGCAGGCGCTGCCGAGGCGGCCGCGGGCGCGGCGGGCGGTGCGGTACCGGCTTGCGCGGCGGCCAGGGCCGCGCCGCAGAAGGCCAGGCCGGCGGCCAGGGCGGCCGCGGCCGCCAGGGGGCGAATGCGCATGGGAACCATCGTCTCCTTCAGGCGGGTTGTTCCTCGATCAGGTAGTTGGCGCCGTCGAACTGCGCCAGCGTCTGCACCAGCCAGGGCATCACGCCCTGCAGCGTCTCGTGCAGGGTGTAGGGCGGGTTCACGATGAACAGGCCGCTGCCGGCCAGGCCGAAGCCTTGCGCATCGGCCTGCTTCACCGTCATGCGCACATGCAGCCAGCCCTTGGGCGCCACGGCCATCAGGCGCTTGGGCAGTTGCACCGCCTCCACGCGGGCCACCTGGGGGTACCAGACCATGTACACGCCCTCGGGGAAGCGCTGCACCGCGTCGCGCACGCAGGCCACCACCTTGCCGTAGTCACCCACCAGCTCGTACGAGGGGTCGATGAGCACCAGCGCGCGCCGGGGCGTGGGCGGCAGCAAGGCCTTCAGGCCGGCGAAGCCGTCCTCGTGCAGCACCTGCACTTGCTTGCCGCCGAAGTGCGCGGCCAGGGTGCGGGCGTCCGCCGGATGCAGCTCGAACAGGCGCATGGAATCGCCCGGGCGCAGGTGCATGCGGGCGATGGACGGCGAGCCGGGGTAGAGCTTCAGCGGCGGCGTCATGCCCTTTTCCAGCTCGGGCGCCGGCTGGCCGGGCTCGGCGTCGGGCAGGTTGAAGCGGTGCACGCCGTGCACGTAGTCGGCCACGGCGGGCGGCAGGTCGGCCCGGCTCCACAGGCGGTTGATGCCCTCGCGGTATTCGGCCGTCTTCTGCGCCTGCGCGCCCTTGAGCGCGTAGCCGCCGGCCCCGGCGTGGGTGTCGATGTAGCGGAACGGCTTGTCCTTGGCCGTCATGTAGCGCAGCACCTGGTCGAGCACCAGGTGCTTCAGCACATCGGCATGGTTGCCCGCGTGAAAGGCGTGTCGGTAAGCCAGCATGGCGGGTCTTCGCTTTCTCTTCCATGCCCGAAACGGCGCGGGCCTGCACGCTGTCGCGTGAAGGACGGTGCGCGTCGTCGGGCTTTGATCCAGCGCGCACTGTAGCCGCAGCGTCTTGGCTAGGCTGAAAAGCATGACTTCTCTCTTCGACCCCTTCCGCCTGGGCGACATCACCGTGGCCAACCGCCTGGTGATGGCGCCCCTGACCCGCAACCGCGCCGGCGCCGGCCAGGTGCCCACCGCGCTGATGGCCGAGTACTACCGCCAGCGCGCCAACCCGGCCACCGGCGCCGGCCTCATCGTCACCGAGGCCAGCCAGATCAGCCCCATGGGCCAGGGCTACCTCGACACGCCCGGCATCCACACGCCCGAGCAGGTGGCCGGCTGGAAGCGCGTGACCGACGCCGTCCATGCCGAGGGCGGCAAGGTGGTGATCCAGCTGTGGCACGTGGGCCGCATCTCGCACACGTCGCTGCTGCCCGGCGGCGCGGCGCCCGAGTCGTCCACCGCCCGCGCGGCCAAGGCCAAGACCTTCGTCACGGGTGGCTTCGTGCCCGTGTCGGAGCCCCGTGCGCTGAAGACGGCCGAGATCGCGCGCATCGTGGCCGACTATCGGCGCGCCGCGGGCCTGGCCATGCAGGCCGGCTTCGACGGCGTGGAGCTGCACGCGGCCAACGGCTACCTGATCGAGCAGTTCCTGCGCGACAGCATCAACGACCGCACGGACGACTATGGCGGCGGCATCGAGAACCGCACCCGCCTGCTGGTCGAGGCCATCGAGGCCATCGCCGCCGAGATTGGGGGCGGCCGCACGGGCGTGCGCCTGTCGCCCGTCACGCCGGCCAACGACGCGGGCCAGGACAGCGACGCCCAGGCGCTGTACGGCCGCGCGGTGGAGCGCCTGGCGCCCTACGGCCTGGCCTACGTGCACGTGATCGAGGGCGCCACCGGCGGCCCGCGCGACCTGAGCGACCAGGGCGTGAAGCCCTTCGACTACGCCGCGCTGCGCGCGAAGACGGCCAGCGCCTGGATGGTGAACAACGGCTACGACGGCGCCATGGCCCGGGCCGCGGTGGCCGAGGGGCGCGCCGACCTGGTGGCCTTCGGCAAGGCCTTCATCGCCAACCCCGACCTCGGCCGGCGCCTGCGTGAAGGCGCGCCGCTGAACACGCCCGACATGAAGACCTTCTACGGCGGCGGCGAGGCGGGGTACACCGACTACCCCGCGCTCCCCTGAGGCGCCGCTGGCGCCTCAGAACGACTTGCCGGCCGTGCGCGCGCGAAACAGCTCCAGCAACCCCACCTCGCGTGGGCCGGGCTCGAGCGTGAAGCCCTCGCCGGCCTGCAGCGTGCCGGGCTGCACCACCGCCAGGTAGCTGCCGCAGTAGCCGGACTCCACCATGAGCTTCGCCGCCTTGGCGAAGCCCATGGCGGCGTTGAACTTGAAGCAGGGGAAACGCGGCTCGCTCACGGCGAGCACGCAGCCCCCGTCGAAGCACAGGCGGTCGCCCACCCACAGGCCGCGCTCGTCCACGCCTTCGAGCGTGAGGTTCTCGCCCATGCTGCCGGGCGGCTGGAGTGCATCGTCCCAGCCGCCCGCGCGCGCCTGGGCGCGCACCGTGCGCCAGAACGCGTAGTGCTCGATCGGGTAGGCGTACACGGCCTTGGCCAGGCCGCCGTGCACGCTCAGGTCGGCCTGCTCGTCGCCATCGAGCCCGAGCGGGCCCACGTCCACCGGGCCGCTGCGCGGCCGCTTGCCGATGGCCGTCATCACTTCGCGGCCGGCGATACGCACGGCCTCGGCGCGGGCGGTGTTCACGCTCAATAGTTTCATGGCGGCGATTGTCCCTGGCCGCAATGTTCAAGAACCTTCATCGCGCGGGCTAGCCCGAATGACGGCGTGAGCAGATGTGTCGAGCATGCGTGGCTCGAATGTTGCAAATGCGGCGCGCGCGGCCACCCGCCGCCATCTCGCCACCCCAGTTCTGTTCTCCGAGGAGCAACGCGTGAAACCCATCCGCAAGACCCTGCTGGCCAGCGCGGCCGCCGCCGCCCTGACCCTGGGCATGGCCGGCGCCTACGGCGCCAACACGGTGCCCGCCCAGGCCGCCGAACACAGCCGCCTGTGGTTCGTCGAACTCACCAGCCTGCCCACGTCCGAGGGCGTGCGGCTCGACAAGGTGCGCGCGGAGAAGTCCGCGTTCCGGGAGGCTGCCCGCAAGGCAGGCATCCAGTTCAAGGAGCGCCGTTCGTTCGACGTGCTGTTCAACGGCCTGTCGATCGACGTCTCACCGGCCGACCGCGCCAAGATCGCCCGCCTGCCGGGTGTGAAGGCCATGTACCCCGTGGAGGTGATCCAGGCGCCCAAGCCCATCAAGGCCGAGGGCGACGTGCACCCGCAGATGGACACGGCGCTCGCCATGACCCGTGCGGACGTGCTGCACAGCCTGGGCCTGAAGGGTGAAGGCATCAAGGTCGGCATCATCGACACCGGCGTCGACATCGACCACCCGGCCTTCGGTGGCAACGGCACGCCGGGCTCCACGCCGTTCCCGTCGGCCCGCGTGGCCTACGGCTACGACTTCGTGGGCGACGCGTTCAATGCCGACCCCGCCAGCCCGGCCTACAACCCCGTGCCCGTGCCGGATGCGAACCCCGATGACTGCGGCGGCCACGGCACGCACGTCGCGGGCATCGTGGGCGCCGACGGTGGCGTCACCGGCGTGGCGCCCAAGGTCACGCTGGGCGCCTACCGGGTGTTCGGCTGCGCCGGCTCCACCCTGTCCGACGTGATGATCGCCGCCATGGAGCGCGCCCTGGCCGACGGCATGCAGGTCGTCAACCAGTCGATCGGCTCGTCCTTCCAGTGGCCCGACTACCCCACCGCCAAGGCGGCCGACCGCCTGGTCAAGCAGGGCGTGGTGATGGTGGCCTCCATCGGCAACAGCGGCACCAGCGGCCTGTATGCGGCCGGCGCGCCGGGCGTGGGCAAGAAGGTCATCGGCGTCGCGTCCTTCGACAACACGCACAGCAAGCTCAACCAGTTCGGCATTTCGCCGGACGGCACGCCCGTTGGCTACCAGCAGGCCACCGGCGCCCCGGCGGCGCCCACCTCGGGCAGCCAGCCCATGGCCCGCACCGGCAGCAAGACCAGCACGGACGACGCCTGCGCCACGCTGCCGGCCGGCAGCCTCACCGGCCAGGTCGCGCTGATCCGCCGCGGCACCTGCAGCTTCTACCAGAAGGCGTTCAACGCGCAGACGGCGGGTGCTGCCGGCGTCGTGCTCTACAACAACGTGCCGGGCCGCATCTCGCCCACCGTGGTGGGCACGCCCGCCATCACCATCCCGGTGGTGAGCGTGTCGGACGTCGAGGGCAACCTCATCGACGACCGCCTGGCCGCGGGCGCGGTGGACATGACCTGGCGCAACGACGTGGGCAGCTTCCCCAACATCACCGGCGGCCAGATCTCCAGCTTCAGCTCCTACGGCCTGGCGGCCGACCTGAGCCTGAAGCCCAACATCGGCGCCCCCGGCGGCATGATCTATTCGACCTACCCGCTGGAGCTGGGTGGCTACGCCACGCTGTCGGGCACCTCGATGGCCTCGCCGCACACGGCGGGTGGCGCAGCCCTGATCCTGCAGGGTGACCCGAAGCAGGGCGCCAAGGACATGCGCGACCGCCTGCAGAACAGCGCCGACCCGAAGGCCTGGTGGGGCAACCCCGGCTACACCGACCAGGTGCACCGCCAGGGCGCCGGCATGCTCGATCTGGTGGGCGCGCTCAACGCCACGGTGCGTGTCATGCCCGGCGAGCTGTCGCTCGGCGAAAGCCAGAACGGCCCGGTCACGCGCACCCTGACCTTCAAGAACAAGGGCAACGCGCCGGTCACGTATGACCTGAGCCACCACGCCGCCCTGGCCACCGGCCCGAACACCTTCACCGTGTCCGCGTTCGACGCGCCGGCCACGGTGGCGTTCAGCGCCGGCAGCCTCACCGTGCCGGCCAAGGGCACGGCCACGGTGGACGTCACCGTCACGGCGCCGGCCGGTCTGGCCGACAAGGGCATGTATGGCGGTTATGTCGTGGCCACCCCGCAGGGCGGCGGCGAAGCGCTGCGCGTGCCCTTCGCCGGCCTGAAGGGCGATTACCAGAGCATCCAGGTGCTCACGCCCACGGCCAACGGCTTCCCGTGGCTGGCCAAGCTGAGCGGCGGCTCGTTCACCAACCAGCCGGGTGGGGCGACCTACACGCTGGCCAACGGTGACCTGCCGTACTTCCTGGTGCACCTGGACCACCAGTCGCGCCAGATGCGCCTGGAGGCCTTCGACACCGCCACCGGCGCGTCGATGCACCTCATCAGCCTGGACAACCACCTGCCGCGCAACTCCACCGCCACCGGGTTCTTCAACTGGGTGTGGGACGGCACCACCTTCAAGGGCAAGAACGGCACGCCGACCCCGGTGCCCAACGGCACCTACACGGTGAAGCTGTCCGTGCTCAAGGCCCTGGGCGACCCGGCCGTGGCCGCCGACTGGGAGACCTGGACCTCGCCGCCGGTGACGATCGCCCGCCCGTAAGCGAGCACTCGCATCCACGCAAAGCCCCGCTCCGGCGGGGCTTTTTTCATGGATGTGGGGGCTGCGGTGCGCGCATCAGCCCATGTCGGATTTGCATGGCCCTGTCAGGAAGGCCGGTTACCGCCCCATTACACTGAGGTGACGGGTGATGTCCCTGTATGGCGGCCGCCAGCCCATGGCGGCAGGCGCGAAATCTGCTGTAACCCGGCCACGCCACCGCCCCTCGTCACAACATCCGGGCCCACGGCATTGGGCGAGCCCCGCCGCGCACCCCCTTGGGGCAGCGGCGAGGCTCGCCCAATCCCGCCTTTGTCTTTGTTGTCTTGAAAACTGGAGCATCACCCGTGAACCGTCCCGCCATGGAGGGGCTGCGCCTGAACGCGCCCGCTTACGTCAAGAACGCCCGGCTGCTGGCCTGGGTGGCCGAGATCGCCACGCTCACCGAAGCCAAGGATGTCTACTGGTGCGACGGCTCGCAGGAGGAGTACGACCGCCTGTGCCAGCAGCTGGTCGACGCCGGCACCTTCAAGCGCCTGAACCCGGCCAAGCGTGCCAACAGCTTCCTGGCCTGCTCCGACCCGTCGGACGTGGCGCGCGTGGAAGACCGCACCTTCATCTGCAGCGAGAAGAAGGAAGACGCCGGCCCCACCAACAACTGGATGGCCCCGGCCGAGATGCGCGGCCTGCTGCAGACGGGCGACAAGGCGCTGTTCAAGGGCGCGATGCGCGGCCGCACGCTGTACGTCATTCCCTTCTCCATGGGCCCCATCGGCTCGCCCATCGCCCACATCGGCGTGGAGCTGTCCGACAGCCCCTACGTGGCCGTGAACATGCGCATCATGACGCGCATGGGCCGCGCGGTCGTCGAGCTGCTGGGCACCGATGGCGAGTTCGTGCCCTGCGTGCACACCGTGGGCGCGCCCCTGGCCGACGGCCAGGCCGACGTCGCCTGGCCGTGCAACCCGACCACCAAGTACATCGTCCACTACCCCGAGACGCGCGAGATCTGGAGCTACGGCTCGGGCTACGGCGGCAACGCGCTGCTGGGCAAGAAGTGCTTCGCGCTGCGCATCGCCTCCACCATGGGGCGTGACCAGGGCTGGCTGGCCGAGCACATGCTGATCCTGGGCGTCACCTCGCCCGCGGGCAAGAAGTACCACGTCGCCGCCGCCTTCCCCAGCGCCTGCGGCAAGACCAACTTCGCCATGCTGATCCCGCCCCAGTCGCTCAACGGCTGGAAGGTCACCACCATCGGCGACGACATCGCCTGGATCAAGCCGCACGCCGATGGCCGCCTGTACGCCATCAACCCGGAAGCCGGCTACTTCGGCGTGGCCCCGGGCACCAACTTCAAGACCAACCCGAACTGCATGCAGTCGCTGGGCCGCGACGTGATCTTCACCAACGTGGCCCTCACCGACGACGGCGACGTGTGGTGGGAAGGCATGGACGGCGAGCCGCCGGCCCACGCCATCGACTGGCAGGGCAAGGACTGGACGCCGCAGATCGCCAAGGAGACCGGCGCCAAGGCCGCGCACCCCAACGCGCGCTTCACCGTGGCCGCCACCAACAACCCCGCGCTCGACCCGGCCTGGGACGACGCCTCGGGCGTGGCCATCGACGCCTTCATCTTCGGCGGCCGCCGCTCCACCACTGTGCCGCTCGTCACCGAGGCGCGCAACTGGATGGAAGGCGTCTACATGGCCGCCACCATGGGCTCGGAGACCACCGCCGCCGCCTTCGGCGCGCAGGGCGTGGTGCGCCGTGACCCGTTCGCCATGCTGCCGTTCTGCGGCTACAACATGAGCGACTACTTCCAGCACTGGCTGGACATGGAGCAGCGCCTGGAGGCCACCGGCCACACCCTGCCCAAGATCTTCTGCGTCAACTGGTTCCGCAAGGGCGCCGACGGCAAGTTCGTGTGGCCGGGCTACGGCGACAACATGCGCGTGCTCAAGTGGATGATCGAGCGCGTCGAGGGCCAGGCCCAGGGCGAGGAGCACTTCTTCGGCATCAGCCCGCGCTACGACGACCTGGAGTGGGCCGGCCTCGATTTCAGCCGCGAGCAGTTCGCCGGCATCATCGACGCCTCCCCCGCCGCCTGGCGCGAGGAGCTTAAGCTGCACGACGAGCTGTTCACCCAGCTCGCCTACCACCTGCCGCAGGCGCTGAAGGACACCAAGGCGCGCATCGAGACGCACCTGGCGGACTGACACCCACCGCCGCCACGAAAAAGGCCACCGCGAGGTGGCCTTTTTGCTGGGCGGCCGGCGGGGCTACCTGGCGGCGGCGGGTACCGTCGAGGCGCCCGCGCTGCCCGGCAGCGCCATCTGCGCACGCAGGAACGCGTAGATGTCCGCCATCTTGCTCACCTGCTGGCCCGCGGTGCTGCCCACGCCGTGGCCTGCCTGGCCGTCCAGGCGCAGCAGCACGGGCTTGCCGCTCGCGCTGGCGGCCTGCAGGCGGGCGGCGGCCTTGGCGCTCTGCCACACGTCCACGCGCGGGTCGTTCACGCCGTGCACCAGCATCACCGCCGGGTAGCGCACGCCGTCGCGGATCTGGTGGTAGGTGCTCATCTGCAGCAGGGCGCGGAACTCCACGGGGTCCTTCACGGTGCCGAACTCGCGGATGTTGGTGATGCCGTTGGCCGATTCCTCGGCGCGGATGGCGTCCATGATGCCCACGTCGAAGATGGCCGCGGCGAAGAGATCCGGCGCCTCGGTGACGGCGCGGCCCACGAAGATGCCGCCGGCGCTCGTGCCCCAGATGCCCAGCGTCTGCGGCGTGGCGTAGCGCTCGGCCACCAGCCAGCGGGCGGCGGCGATGCCGTCCTTCCAGGTATTGGGCTTGGTCGTCTTGAAGCCGGCGCGGTGCCAGTCGTCGCCGAAGGCCCCGCTGCCGCGCACGTTCACCAGCGCCATCACGCCGCCCTGCTCGAGCCAGGGCACCGACAGCGGGCTGAAGCGCGCCTCCATCGAGAAGCCGTAGGCGCCGTAGCCCACCAGCAGCGTGGGCGCCGGCGTGCCGGGCACCCGGTCGGCGCGGTGGATGATGGCCAGCGGCACCTGCACGCCGTCGTGGCTGGGCACGAGCACCTCGCGCACGGCGAGCGCGGGCGTGCCGGGCGGCACCTGCAGCTTGAGCAGGCCGGTGTCTTCCACCGGGCGGCCCGGCCCCGCGCTGCGCACGATGCGCGGCGGCTCGGTCCAGGTGCTGGTGCCCATCCACACGCCGCCCAGCGCATGCGCCCGGTCGTCCACCAGGAAGGTGCTGCCGGGGCGGCCGGCGGCCACGTCCACACCCGGCTGGCCCGGCGCCGCATGCCGCATCACGCGGGTGTTGAAGCCCTCGCTCACCTCGGCCAGCAGGCTGCCGTCGGCAGCGGGCAGCAGGCCCTTGAGCACGGCCCGCTCGGGCGCGTCCAGCACCACCTTGGCCTTCTCCAGGCCGCCGCCCTCACGCAGCGCCAGCGCCAGCCAGCGGCCGCGCGGCGCCTGCTTGTGCGTGCGCAGGTACAGCGTGTCGCCGTGCAGCACGACGTCGGTGATGGCGTCCTCGAAGCGCGACACCGCGCGCCAGGTGACGGCCGGCTCGGCCAGATCGGCGACGCGGGCGACGAAGAGCTTGCCCTCGGGCACCGTGGTGTCGGTGGTGCGCGCCACCATGTAGCGGCCGTCGGGGTGGAATTGGATGCTGGCCACGTCCAGCCGCTCGAGCTTCAGGTCGCGGTTGACCAGCGGGCCGAACAGCGGCCGGGCGCTGGCCGCCGGTGCACCGGCTTCGAGCAGGTAGACGGTGGTGTCGAGGTAGTGCTCGGTGGCCGGGCTGCCCTCGGGCAGGGCGCGCAGCTGGTTGTAGGCCACGAAACGGCTGTCCGGAGTCCAGCTCACGCCGTCCTGCTGCACGCGCGGCACCGGCTCGCACAGGGGGCGGCCCGTGGCCACGTCCATGAGGTGCAGCGACGCATCCTCGGAGCCGCCGGCCGACACGCCGTAGGCCAGGCGCTTGCCGTCCCACGAGGGCGTGAAGTAATTGATGGCGTGCGGCACGCCGTGGGCGCGGCTGAGCGCCTCGGGGTCGACCAGCGCACGTTCGGCACCGGCCAGGCCATCGCGGGTGACCAGCTTGAACTGCGCCTCGCCGGCGGCCCGCTTGAGGTAGAAGAGCCGGTCGCCCGGCAGGCGCACCAGCTGGCGCACCTGGTCGCCCGTGCTGCGGTTCACCTCGGCCAGGCGCTGGGTGAAGCGGGCGCGCTCCGGCAGCGCGGCGAGCGCCTGCTCGGCGTACTCGCCCTGGGCCTTGAGCCAGGCCTGCGTGGCGGGGCTCTTCACGTCCTCCAGGTGCCGGTACGGGTCGGGCACGGTGGTGCCGTGCAGCACCTGGGGCACATCACGCACGGGCGTGGGCGGCGGGGCGGGCAGGGACGCCGCCAGGGCGGCGGCGCCCAGGCCAGCCAGGACGGTGGCGATCGCGACGCGGTGGGCGGTCGCGCGCAGCAGCGGGCGGTGCGGCATGGGTCTCCTCGTGGGGGATGGCCCGCGCAAGGGGTGCGCGCGGGCGGGCCGCCGATGGTACGCGCGTGGCCGCCGCGGCGCGACCGGCTGCCGGGCGCCGAGGGCTCCCCGGGGGCCCTTAGAACTTGCGCGAGACCGAGACCACGAGCTGGTCGTTGTCGAGCGCACGCACGCGGTTGCCGTCGACCACCTGGAACAGCTCGCGGGCGCGCGTGTGCGTGGTCACGGCCTCGGCACCCCAGTCGAAGCCCCACTGGCGCGTGGTGATGCCCACCGAGTAGTCGGTGAAGTCGGCCTCGCTGAAGTGGCGGATGCGCTGGTGGCCGGCATGCAGGCTCAGCGTGGTGGTGCCGGTGAGCCGGGCCTTGTAGCCCAGGTCGAACAGCCAGCTGCCGCGCGAGGTGTGGTCGCCGCGGCCATAACACGCCAGGCCCGCCGTCGGGTCGGCGCGCAGCGCCAGCAGCGTGCCGCAGACGCCGCCCGTGTCGGCGCCCCGGTAGTTCTTGGACACCACGTTCAGCACCCGCGCGTCCACGGGCCCCCAGCCCAGCTCCAGCACGGCGTAGCTGGTGTCGTACTTGGTGGTGCGCACATCGAGCGGCGTGCCGGTGACGGGATCGAACCCGTGGGGCGCCTCGAACTGCGCACCGGGAAACAACTCGGTGGCCAACCCCGCCCCGTAGTGCCACCCGTCGGGGTCGCCGCCCCGCCAGCCGCCGGCCAGCAGCAGCAGGGTGCCGTTGCCGTCGAGGTACGACTTCTTGCTCACCGTGGACAGCTGCGCCAGCGCGATGAAGCCCGACTCGTGCGCCATCTGCACGCTGAGCTGGGCGCCGGGCCGCAGGGCGGAATCGGAGATGCCGCGGTTGCGCTGGTCGCTCACCAGCTTGACCTCGGTCTCCACGGCGAAGCTGGCCGTGTCATCGGCGCGCGCAGCGGGGGCGGTCAGCACGGCGGGGGCGGCCAGGCACAGGGCGGCCAGGCGCAGGGACAGGGAAGACGACATGGCGGCTCCTAGGCAGTGACAACGGGTGGAAGGGCGGTACTCAGGACCGGCAGGCCGGGCTCGCCGGCAGGGCGGCCACCCGCTGCAGCTCCTCGGTCTGGCCGAGGATCTCGGTGCCGATGAAGGCGCGGATGTGCAGCACGCCGGACTTCACGCGCAGCGCGCCCTTGTATTTCTTGTGGTCGCGCGGGTCGTACACCCAGCCGTCGCGCCAGGCCTCGTTCTCGTAGCGCTCCAGCTGGGCGATCTGCACGCCGCAGGTGTCGGCCGGCGTGCCGGCGTCCTTGTCCCAGACGATGCGGCCGCACAGGGCCGACGCCTTGTCGGGGCAGGGCCGGAACTCCAGCACCGCGTCCTTCTCGGCGGTCATCCACAGCCCTTTCGCGTCGTCGGGGCCTGCGGCGCGCGCGGCCAGGGCGACGAGGGCGAGCCCGGCCAGGGCGAGACGGCGCAGCGAAGAGGGAGGCATGCGGGGCTCCTTGCGGTTCAAATAGTAGCGATGACTAGTCTATCGGCCGTGGGGCGCCGGGGCCCTCGGGGTTTCCTGGAGGGAGACAGCCCGTTCTACGGCATGGCTCGCGACGGTGGAACGGAATGCATGGGCACCGCCGGTGTTGATGCTAGTGATGACTATACTGAGGGCCTCTCGCGCCGAATGCGGGGAGAATCCCGCATGGCCACGAAGTCCCCGCGCAGCCCCCGTCACCCGCCGTCGCTCAGCGCCAAGCTGCAGCCGGCGCAACCGCGTGCCGCGGAGACCTACGAGCGCATCCTCCAGGCCGCCGCGGTGGCGCTGGAAGAGGTGGGCATCGAACGGCTGTCCACCAACCTGGTGTGCGAGCAGGCGGGGCTCACGCCCCCGGCGCTGTACCGCTACTTCCCGAACAAGTACGCGCTGCTGTCCGAGCTGGGCCAGCGGCTCATGCAGCGGCAGAACGAGTGCGTGGCGCAGTGGATCTCGCCCGAGGTGCTGACCGCCGGCGTGCCGGCGCTGCAGGAGGCGCTGGCCGGGCTGCTGCTGCAGACCTACGAGGTCACGCGCGAGACGCCCGCGGGCGTGTGGATCATGCGTGCCCTGCGCGCCGTGCCGGTGTTGCAGCAGGTGCGGCTGGATTCGCACGCCACCGTCACCGAGGCGCAGGTCAAGCTGATGGCCCAGGCCCTGCCGGGCGTGCCGCGCGGCGAGCTGCGCCTGACCGTGCGCGTGGTGGTGGAGCTGATGTACGCCGCGGTGGAGCTGCTGTTCGACGAGGCGCTGGACCCGGCGCGTGTGGCCGGCATGGTGGCCGGCATGATGGCCAGCCACCTCGAGCACCTCATGCCGGCCGATCCGGCACCGGCGGCGCGCCCCGCGCGGGCCCGGCGCAAGGCCTGAGCGGCAGGCCCGCCGCGTCGAGCCACCGGTGTCGCCCTCAGCCGGCCGGCGGGAAGGGTGCCCAGCGGTCCACCACCCGGCCGTCCTCCACCACGGCGATGTCGCCGAACTGCGTGAGCACGGCCTCGCTCTGCGAGGGGCGGAAGAACACCCAGTCGTCGGGCCGCAGCCCCTGCGCGCCCGAGCCGAGCAGCAGCTGCTGGTTGCTGGACGGGCCGATCAGCGCACTGGGGCTCAGGCCGGGGGGCGACACCGGCTGCGCCAGCCAGTGCCCGCCGTGGATGTAGTGCGCCGTCGTCGCGTTGCGGTCCCAGGCCGCAAGCAGGCGGCCCAGCGCCTGCACCCCGCTCGGGGCAAGGAACTCGCCCACCTTCAGCACGGGCGTGGCGATGAACAGGGCCGGCTCGAAGGCCGCGAGCAGCTCGGTGTCGAAATCCGCCGGCTTGAGCAGCGCCGAGCCCACCGCCACCTCGTTGGGTGACGAGGCCCCGTCGTGCAGGCGGAAGGTGGGCGAGCCGCCGGTGTTGAAGGTGGCGGCCGCCTGCGCTGAGGCCAGGGGCGAGGCGGCCACCTCGGCCACGAACGCCGCGTAGCGCTGCAGCACGCGGCCGTGTTCGGCGGCCCGCGCATCGCCGATGTCCGGGATCTTCTGCGAATGGGCGTCATAGCCCATGAAGCCCGACCACGCCAGCCACGGCGACTCGGCCAGCATCGCCAGCAGCGGCCGCAGGGCCGCCGCGTCGGGCAAGCCCCCGCGGTGCAGGCCCACGTCGATCTCGATGGCCACGCGCAGGCGCTGGCGCTGCGCCTGCGCCAGCTCGCGGTACTGCGCCAGGCGCTCGGGCGTATCGACCAGCCACTGCAGCTGGCGCGCGGGGTCGAAGCCACTGTCGGGGCGCTCGGCCAGCCAGCGCGCGGCCGCCGCCGCGGGCAGGGGCTTGCCGAGCAGCACGTCGCTGCCCGGGCGCTCGCGCGCGATGAGATCGAGGTAGGGCACGCTGAACACCATCTGGCGCGTCGTGCCGGTGAGCGCGGCGGCCGCATCCAGCAGGCCCAGCGCCGGCAGCGACTTGTTCACCAGCCGCAGGCCGAGCCGGCCGCGCACGTGGGCGGCCAGCCGTTCGGCGTTGCGGCGCAGGCGCGCCCGGTCGATCACCAGGGTGGGCCAGGCCAGGCCGGCTGCCTGCAGCGCGCGCGCCAGCGCGGCGAA
>JACRBA010000187.1 GCA_016213265.1 Burkholderiales bacterium
CGCGAGGGCCCGCGCACGCGCGACCTGGGCGGCCACGCCAGCACCACCGAGATGGGCGAGGCGATCGCCGCGCTGGTCTGAGCGAGGGGCGCCGGCCCCTCAGCCTGCCGGCGCGCGGCCGGCGGCCAGCGCTTCGGCCAGGCGCTGCACCAGCCCGCCCTGGCGGCGCGTGGGGGCGGCCGTGGCGGCGCGCACGGCGTCGGCCCCGGCCACCAGCGTGACGCGGGCCCGCGCGCGGGTGATGCCGGTGTAGAGCAGCTCGCGGGTGCACACCGGGCTGCGCCGGGCCGGCAGCAGCACCAGCGCGTGCTCGAATTCGGAGCCTTGCGACTTGTGCACCGTCATCGCGAAGGCGGTGTCGTGGGCCGGCAGGCGCGCCGGGGCCACGGCGCGAAAGCCCCCCGGCTCCGCGGCGCTGGGGAAGTACACCCGCAGTTCGTCCGTGGCACCGGTCACATCCGGCAGCGCCAGGCCGATGTCGCCGTTGAACAGGCGCAGGCCGTAGTCGTTGCGCTGCACCATCACCGGCCGGCCGGGCCACCACGGCGATCGCCCGGCAGCGGCCGGGCCCAGCCGGGCGTCGCTGGCCAGGGCAGCGCGCAGGGCCTGCGTGAGGGCAGCGTTCACGGCGTCGGTGCCGCGCGGCCCCTGTCGCAGCGCGCACAGCACGCGGAAGCGGCCGAAGGCCTCGGTGACGGCGGCGACATCGGTCGGGTCGTGGTGCAGGGCGGCCAGGTAGGCGGCATAACCGTCGCGCAGCGCGGCCTGGGTGGCGGGCGCGGGCGCCTCGCCCTCGTCGGCGATCCAGCGCACGTCGGCCCCCTCGGCCGCGTCGTCACGCGCGGCCCGCAGCGTGGCCAGGGCCTCGTCGGCCCGCTCGTCGCGCACCTGCACCGCGAGGCGGCCGATGCCCGAATCGGCGGCGAAGCGGTAATTGCGCGTGAACCACAAGGCGGTGTCCGCCAGGCCGGTGCGGCGGGCCGCGGCGGGCGGCTGCAGTTGCGCCGCCGGCACCGCGCACAGCGTGGCGAGCTGTGCGCGGCAGGCGTCGCTGAGCGTCGGGTCGGCGCTCAGGTCGGCGAACACCGAGCCCGCCTCCACCGCGGCCAGCTGGTCCTTGTCGCCCAGCAGCACGATGCGCGCGCCGGGTGGCACGGCCTCCAGCAGCTGGGTGGCCAGGGCCAGGTCGAGCATGGAGGCCTCGTCCACCACCAGCGCGTCGATGGGCAGCGGGTCGTCCGCGCCATGGCGGAAGCCCTCGGGGCTCCAGCCCAGCAGGCGATGGATGGTGCTGCCCTCTGCCGGCAGGCGCGCCGCGATGGCCGGGTCCAGCGCCTGGGCGCGGGCACGGATGGCCTCGGTCATGCGTGCGGCGGCCTTGCCGGTGGGGGCGGCGAGCGCGATGCGCGCGTCGGGCGATTGCGCCAGCAGCGCGGCCAGCAGGTTCACCACCGTGGTCGTCTTGCCGGTGCCCGGACCGCCGCTGATGACGGTGAGACGGCGCGTGAGCGCCAGCGCAGCGCCCACCTGCCGCCAGTCGGGGGCGTCGCCTGCCGGCGCGCCGAACAGCGTGCGCAGGCTGCGCGCCGCGGCCTCGTCCACAAGCAGGGGCGCGGCGCTGGCCGCGACGGCCACGCGCGCGGCCAGGCGGCGCTCCAGGTCGAAATGGCGGTGCAGGTAGAGCCGGCCTTCGGGGGCGTCTTCATCGGGCGGCTGCGGCGCGTCCAGGATGAGCGGGCAGCTGCCCGGCGTGCCGGGCGTGCCCACCACGCCGCTGCGGCGCAGCAGCGCGGCCAGCTCGTCGGCGGTGGGCGGCTCGGGCAGCGCGCGGCGCCAGGCTGCCACGTCGGTGCACACATGGCCGGCACTGGCGGCCAGGCTCAGCGCGCGGGCCGCGTCCGCCAGCCGCGCGCGGTCGGCCGCCGACAACGCCGGGTCGGCCCAGGCGGCCAGGTGCTGGGCGAAGCCCTCGGCCAGCAGCTGGGCGTCGGAGGCCTCGGCGGTGACGGGGGCTTCGACAGGCTCAGCCTGAACGGCAGTGGCGAGGGCGAGGGCTTCGACGGGCTCAGCCCGAACGGTGGAGGAGCGGGCGGGCGCTGGTGCCTGCGCTGGCGGCAGGGGGCCCGGGTCCTCGGGGTCGAAGTCGAAGAGGTCGCGCATGGACGGTGGGGCGGTGGTCAGGGCAGGGCGCCGGCCGGCTCGCCCAGCAGGGCGGACAGGGCCTCCACCAGCGCACGGGGCGGCCGGTCGGTGAAGACGCCGGCCGGCTCGCCGCTGGCGGTGGTCCAACCGGGCCGCATGCCGCGCACGAAGAGGTAGGCCACGCCGCCGAAGTGCGTGTCGTAGTCGTAGCCCGGCAGGGCGTGGCCCAGGTAGCGGTGCAGGGCCACGGTGTAGAGCAGGTACTGCAGCGCGTAGCCGTGCGCCCGCATGGCGGCCTGCAGCGACGGGGTGTCGTAGTCGGCCGGGCGGTCGCCCAGGTGGTTGCTCTTCCAGTCGAGCACCAGGTAGCGGCCGCCATGCTCCACCACCAGGTCGATGAAGCCGCGCAGGTAGCCGCGCAGCTCGGCGAAGGCCAGCGCCGGCACGGGGTAGGCGTGCTGCGCCAGCAGCGCGGCCAGGTCGCGGGCGCGCAGCCGCTCACTGGGCAGGTTGAACTCCAGCTCCACCAGGCGCCGGCCGGGCGGCACGCTGGCCAGCCGCAGGGGCCCGGCCGGGGTGGGGATGGGCACCTGCAGCACGTCGTGCACCAGCCGCCCCAGCATGGCGCGCGCCTCGTCGGGCGAGACACCGGCCGCCTCGAGCGCCGGTGGCCAGGCCCGCAGGCCGGCCTCGATGGCGGCGGGCACGGTGGACAAGTCGGTGAAATCCAGGCGCTCGAACACCGCATGCAGGCAGGAGCCGGCCGCGGCGCCGCGCGGGAAGCGCAGGATGTCGTCGGGTGCGAGCGCCACGGGCGAGCGCACGGGCACGGCCGGCGCATCGTTGCCGGGCGTTTCGTCGCGGTCGGCCGCGGCAGCCTCGTGGCGGCTGCCACCGGCCAGGCTGCTGTAGCTGCCGATCCACCACGCAGGCGGCAGGTGCGCGGGCGGGGGCAGGGCCACCAGGGCCGCCGGGTCGGGCTGCGGCAGCGTCACCGGCTGGCCGGGCGCCTGGGGCAGCGGGGCCAGGCCGACATGCGGGGCGTGGCGTGCCGCCAGTGCCTGCCAGGCCGCGGCGATGGTGGCTGGGCGCTCGTCCGGCGGTTTCGCCGTGAACCACTCGAGCGCGGGCACGCCCGCGCCCGCCGCCAGCCAGGCGAGCGGCGCCTTGCCGCTCTCGCTGACCGAGGGCTTGTCGCGCGGCCCGGTGGCGTAGTGGCCCACCGGCAGCACGCAGCGGTGCACCGCGCGCGTCAGCGCCACGTAGATCAGCCGCAGGTCCTCGGCGGCCTGCTCCATGGCCAGGGCCTGCTTGATGGCCTTGTCCTCGCGGTCGGCGGCGAAATCCACCACCCGCTGGTCGCCCGGGCCCGCGTACTCGCGCGCCACCGCATCCAGCGGCTTGGGCATGCGCCGGCTGGCCGCCCAGAGGAAGGGGCAGAAGACGATCGGGTACTCCAGGCCCTTGGACTTGTGGATGGTGACGATCTGCACGAGCTGCCGGTCGGATTCCAGCCGGAGCTGGGCCACCTCGTCCTGCCGGCCGGCGAGGGCCTCGCGGCGCGTGTGCGCCAGCCAGCGCATCAGCGCGGCGGGCGAGTCGTGCCCCTCGGCCTGCGCCTGCTGCAGCAGCTCGGCCAGGTGCAGCAGGTTGGTCATGCGGCGTTCGCCGTCGGCGCGGCCCAGCAGGCGCTGGCCGATGCCCTCGTCGTGCAGCAGCCGGCGCAGCATCACGCCCACGCCGGCGCGCCGCCACAGCGCCTGGTAGGTGGTGAGGCGTTCCACCCAGCCCAGCCAGGCGGTCTCGCTCTGGCCCAGGGCCTCGATGGCGGGGGCGTCCAGCCCGATGAGCTGCGTGGCCAGCGCGCGTCGCAGCACGGGGTCGCGGCCGGGCTCCAGCACGGCGGCGAGCAGGTGCTGCAGGTCGTCGGCGTCGCTGCCGGCCCACACGCTGGCCTGCGACAGCTCCACGCTGCCCACGCCGAGGGCGGCCAGCGCCTGGCGCATGAGCGCGCCCTGGGCGTGCGAGCGCACCAGCACCGCGATGTCGCCGCCACCCACGGGCCGCGTGGCCAGCATGAGCTGGCCGTGCTGCGCCGCCTGCAGCAGGCGGGCGATCTCGGCGGCCGTGGCGCGCGCGACCTGGGTGGTGAGTACGGCCTTGTGCAGCGCGGCGCCATCGGGTGTCGTGGGCAGCGTCCACAGCTGCAACGCGGCGCGGGGGGCACCGCTGGTGTCGGTCAGCGGCTGGCGTGGCTTGGCGCCGCAGGCCACGGGCTGGTAGTGCAGGCCGTCGACCACGAAGGCCTGCGGGTTGGCGCCGAACAGGCCGTTCAGCGCCGTGATGAGCTCGCCGGTGGAGCGCTGGTTCTCGCCCAGCGTGTGGCGCGCGGCCACGCGCGCGGCGGCGCGCAGGTAGGTGGGCAGGTCGGCGTTGCGGAAGCTGTAGATCGCCTGCTTGGGGTCGCCCACGAAGAACAGCGGGGCATCCCGCGCCTCGGGCGCCAGGTACACCTGCTCGAAGATGCGGAACTGCAGCGGGTCGGTGTCCTGGAACTCGTCGATGAGGGCCGCGGGAAAGCGCTCGCGCACGGCGGCGGGCAGCGCGGAGCCGGGGGCGGTGAGCCGGTCGTGCAGGTTGGCCAGCATGTCGTCGAAGGCCACCACGCGCCGCTCGCGCTTGAGCGCACGCAGCGCGTCGGGCCCCTGCGCGAACAGGCGGCGCAGCAGCTGCAGGCGGGCGCGGTGGCGGGTGGCGGCCGCGGCGGCGTGCGCGTCGGCCAGCGCCTGCGCCGCGTCCCAGAAGGCGTGATCGGCCAGGCGGCGGCCCTGGGCCTTCTTGGCGGTGAGCTTCAGGCTGGCGCGGCCCAGCAGGCGTGCCTTGCCGGGCAGCGGCGCCATCGGGTCATCGGCCGCGCAGAGCGTGTCCCAGTCGGCGATGGCCTGGTCCAGCGTGCCCTTACGGAAGATGGTGCCGTGGAGGCAATCCCGCACCTGCGTCAGCGCCTCGACGAGGGCCGGTCGACCGTCGCGCCACAGGCGGGTGGCGACGGCGTGCGCGGCGCGCAGGTCGGCTTCACCGAAGTCGCCGAGCGGCTCGTCCAGATCGGCCGGCCACAAGGCCGGGTTCAAGGGCCGCGCCAGGCGCTCGCGCAGCCAGCGGGCCCAGCGCTCGGGGCTGTCGCCTTCGTCCAGCAGGTGGGCGGCCAGCGGCCGCGGCGCGGGGGCCGCCACCACCTCGGCGCGCCAGAAGTCCTGCACCACCTGGGCCACGAGCTCGCCGTCGTCGGCCAGCAGCTCGGTGTGCAGCGGCAGGCCCGAGGCGAAGGGCGCATCGGCCAGCGCGCGCTGGCAGAAGCCGTGGATGGTGAAGATGGCCGCCTCGTCGAAGCCCTGCAGCGCCTCGTCGGCCAGGGCGCGCAGGGTGTCGGTGGCCAGGCCGCGATCGGCCAGCGCCTGCAGCAGCTGCGGCACGAAGGGGTCGCCCGGCGGCAGCGGCTCGCCGCGCAGGGCGGCCAGCGTCTCGGCCAGGCGGCCACGGATGCGCTCGCGCAGCTCGGCCGTGGCGGCGTTGGTGAACGTGACCACCAGGATCTGCTGCACCGTGAACTGCCGCTCCAGCAGCAGGCGCAGGTACAGGCCGCAGATGTTCCAGGTCTTGCCCGTGCCGGCCGAGGCCTCGATGAGCTGGCTGCCGTGCAGCGGGCAGTGGAAGACATCCAGCGCCTGCACGGCGGTGGCCACAGACGGGGAGGAAGAGGGCGGGGTCGTCATGCCGCCTCCTCCTCCTCGGTGCCCGCCACGGCCGCCGCGGCCGGGGCCCCGGCGCGGGCCTCGACCACGGGTGCGAACACCGTGTCGGCCAGCGCGGCGAACTCGTCGTCGAGCGCGCCCAGCACCGGCTGGCCGCGCAGGGCGATCTGGTAGGCCGCATCCTGCGATTCACCGCGCTGGAAGCCGCTGCCCAGCCAGGCCTGGCCGGCCTTGGCCGCGCCCTGGGTCACCGCCACCCACGCACTGCGGGGGAAGAAGTGCAGTGGCTCGTGCTGGCCGCGCTCGAACAGGGCCACCAGCGTGGCCAGGTGGGTGGCGGCGTCGGCCACGGGCTGCAGGTGCAGCACACCGTCCAGCGCATGCCAGCGCGTGATGCCCTCGCACCCGGCGCCCGCGTGGCCGCTCGCCAGGGCGGCATTGAGGAACAGGTGTGGCACCCAGGCGTCGATCACGTCCCGCGCGGACAGCTCGTCGCAGCGGCCGCGCACCAGGCCTGCGGGCCGCAGGTCGGCCAGGCCGCCGGTGAGGCGCCAGAGCTGGCCGTGCACCAGCACGGTCAGCGCGACGGGCAGCGTGGGCAGGCAGGGGTTGGCCTGCTCCGCCCGCAGCGCGGCCGCATAGGGGCGCAGGCGGGCCAGCTCGCGGGCGCACTCCAGCTCACCCACGGGGCCGGCGGGCAGCTCCTGGCCGGCGCGCGCCAGCTCGGCCAGCGCCGTGCCCTCGTCGCCGGACAGCAAGGCGGGCAGCAGCCGCTCGGCCAGCGCGCGACGCGCACGGCGGTTGGCCACGAAGGGCTCGGCGTCGTCCAGCACCACCTCGTCGTCGAACAGCTGCAGGCCCAGGCGACGCCGCAGCAGGTAGCGGCAGGGGTGGCGCAGGAACTCGACCAGCTGCTCCAGGCGCAGCTCGCGCGGCTGGCCCGGTGCGGGCGAGGGCGCTGGCGCGCCCAACGGGGCGGGGAAGAAGGCGGGTGCGGCGAGGCTCGTGGACGGGGCGGCCTCGTCGACATCGATGCCTTCGCCCCCCTCGGCGTCGGACGACTCCGCCGCGTGCAGCGCGGCGGCGCTGCGCCGCGCCAGCTCGGCCGAGGCGGCGGCGCGGGCCTGCAGGCCGGCCACCAGCGCGTCGCGCAGCTCGGTGTCGTGGCTGCGCCGCCGCTCGTCGGCCGTGGGGTCGAAGGCGTCGGGCGAGAAGGCCTGCAGCGGGTGGTCCACCACCCAGTCGGCGCGCGCACGCTGGATGTCCACCGGGCTGTCGCTGGCCGCGCGTGCCGGGGCCAGGGCGTCGATCAGCTCGGCCACCAGCACCGAGGGTGGCAGGGCGGCGTTGTCGCGCACGTGGCGGCCGGTGTAGCTGATGAGCACGCGGTCGCGTGCGGCCAGCAGCAGATCGAGGAACACGTTGCGCTCGTCCAGCCGGCGCTGGCGGTCGCCACGGCGCGGCTCGCGGGCCAGCAGGTCGAACTCGGGCGGGCGGTTCGCGGTGGGGTAGGCCCCGTCGTTCATGCCCACCATGGCCACCACGCGGAAGGGCAGACCGCGCAGGCTGGCCATGGCGCTGAAGGTGATGCCGCCGCCCGGCACGCCGCCCCGCGCGGGGTCGTCGAGCGCGGCTTCGAGCGCGCGCCGCCACACGGCCAGCGGCAGCGGCAGGGCCGACGCGCCCGCGGCTTCCAGCGTGGCCACCAGCGCCTGCACCTCGTGGCGCAGCTCCTGCAGATCGGCCTGGGCGAGCAAGGCCTCGTCGGCCTCGGCGCCGCCCGCCGCGCCGGCAGGCGGCCGGGTATCGAGAAAGTCGTCGAGCGCGCGCAGGGTGAGCGCGCCCCAGGCGGCCGGTGCCAGCGGCGCGGCCGTGGCCTGGCACAGGCGCGACAGCTGTTGCGTGAAACGGTGCAGGCGGCCGAGCAGGGCCGCTTCGCTGCCCTGGGCGCTGCCCGCGGGCAGCCGCGGCTGGGGCCCGAGCCCGGGCAGGCGGACCGGCGCCGCGCCGCCCGTGGGCAGGGCGTAGCCGAGGAAGAGCCGATCCAGCCCATCGGCCAGGCTGTGTCGCCCGGGCGCCTGCGGGTCGGTGGGCACCTCGGCCGCGGCACGCTGCGCCGCGTCCAGGCCCCAGTGCACGCCGGCTTCGAGCAGCCAGCGCTGCACGGTGTCGAGCTCGTCGGGTGCCAGGCCCACGCGGCGCGCCACCAGCGGCTGCTGCAGCAGGCCGAAGACCTCGCTCACCGCGAAGCGCGACGCCACCAGCGCCAGCAGCTGCAGCAGGGTACGCGCCGGCTGGCTGGCCCGGCTGCGCGGCAGGCCGGTGAGCTGGAAGGGCAGGCGGCGCGCGGGCGCCACGGTGGAGAACACCGCCTCGATCACCGGCGCGGCGCCGGGCAGGTCGGGCGTGACCACCAGCACGTCGCCCGGCCGCAGGCTCGGGTCGGCCGCGAACAGCGAGAGCAGCCGGTCGTGCAGCACCTCCAGCTCGCGCGTGAGCGAATGGCAGCGGTGGATCTCGATGGAGCGGTCGTCGGGGGCCACGCTGGCCGGGGGCAGCTCCTCCAGCGCCAGCACGCTGTTCTGGAAGGCGGCGAGCAGGTGGTGCCCCGGGTGGGGCTCGAAGCGGGCGTGGTCCTGCACCTGGTGCAGGCGGTCGAGCAGCAGGTCGAGATGGGCCTGGGTCTGGCGGCCCCAGGCGGCCAGCAGGCGGTGGCCGGTCTCGTGGTAGTCCTCCGCTGCGCCGGCCTGGCCCCGGCGCGCCTGGCGGCCGGCCAGGTGGGCGAGCCGGCGCGGGTCGACGATCTCGTACCAGTAGGCCTCGCACGGATCGAGCACGTACAGGTGCAGGTCCATCCAGGTGCCCAGCCGCTCGAGCCAGGGCAGGTACAGCGGCGGCATGGACGGCATGCCGAACAGGTGGGCCGTTGGCGGCAGCGGCCGGGGCGGGCGGTCGTGGGGCACGGCCAGGGCCTGCTGGAACGCCTCGCCCGGGTGCAGGCTGGCGGGGGCCAGCTCGGCCGCCAGCCGGCGCCACAGGTCGGCCTGCCAGGCCTCGTCGGCCAGCGCGGCGGCCCCGGCCGTGGGCGGCAGCACGCTGCGCCCGTCGTCCCAGGCGGCCAGCCACTCGGGGCGGTAGGTGCTGTACTGGTCGAACAGCGCGGCGGTGGTGCCGGCCAGGTCGTGGCGCATCACCGCGTCGGCACCGGCCAGGTAGCGCGCCAGCCGCGGGTGGCGGCGCCACCACGCCTCGTCGCCGAAGGCCGTGTAGATGCGCCAGGTGGTGAGCGGCGCCGCGAAGGGGGACTCCTCCGCCACGCGCGGCACGCCGTGCGCGACCTGACGCCAGAGCCACTGCGCCAGGAAGCCGAACTCGATGTGCGCGCACACGCCGTGCGCGCGCGCCGCGGCCAGCGTCAGCGCGCGCCGCATGGCCGCGCTGGGCACCAGCACGTGCTGCGGCTGCAACGGGCTGAGCAGGCCGCTGCGGCGCTCGGCCTGCAGGCGGGCGAGCAGCTCGTCGGCCAGGATCTCGAAGCGGTTGGACAGGTGCAGGTGCAGCATGGCTGGCCGCAGTATCCCGCGGCGCCTGGCTCAGCAGGTGAGCCGAGCGCCTCGCAATGCCCTTCGCGGGCCGCCTGGTTCGCGGCCACCGGGCGACCGCGCCCCGGGGGCTGGGCTAGACTGCCGGCCGCCTCCTTTCTTGCCGCCGCCATGCCTGTTTCCGAAGCCGCGCTGCTCGACGCCCTGCGCACCGTCGTCGACCCCCACACCCAGCAGGACTACGTCAGCACCAAGCAGCTGCGCGGCCTGCGCATCGACGGCGGCCAGGTCGCCTTCGATGTCGAGCTGGGCTACCCCGCCAAGTCGGTGATCCCAGGCGTGCGCAGCGCGCTGATCGCCGCCGCGCGCAGCGTGCCGGGCGTGGAGAACGTCAGCGCCAACGTCGGCTTCAAGGTCATCGCGCACGCGGTGCAGCGCGGCGTGCCGCTGCTGCCCCAGGTGCGCAACGTGATCGCCATCGCCTCGGGCAAGGGCGGTGTGGGCAAGAGCACCACCACCGCCAACCTGGCGCTGGCGCTGGCCGCCGAAGGCGCCCGGGTGGGCATCCTCGACGCCGACATCTACGGCCCCAGCCAGCCCATGATGATGGGCATCAGCGGCCGGCCCGAGAGCATCGACGGCCAGAGCATGGAGCCGCTGGAGAACCATGGCGTGCAGGTCATGTCCATCGGCTTCATTGTGGAGCCCGACCAGGCCATGATCTGGCGCGGCCCCATGGCCACCCAGGCGCTGGACCAGCTGCTGCGCCAGACCAACTGGCACGACCTGGACTACCTGCTGATCGACATGCCGCCCGGCACGGGCGACATCCAGCTCACGCTCAGCCAGCGCGTGCCGCTGACCGGCGCGGTGATCGTCACCACGCCGCAGGACATCGCGCTCATCGACGCCCAGCGCGGCTTCAGCATGTTCGACAAGGTGGGCGTGCCGGTGCTGGGCATCGTGGAGAACATGGCGGTGTACTGCTGCCCGAACTGCGGCCACACCGAGCACATCTTCGGCGCCGAGGGCGGCCGGCGCATGGCCGAGCAGCGTGGCGTGCCCTACCTGGGTGCGCTGCCGCTGACGATGAAGATCCGCGAGCAGGCCGACAGCGGCCACCCCACGGTGGTGGCCGAGCCCGACAGCGAGGTCGCCGGCCTGTACAAGGCGGTGGCGCGGCAGGTGGCGGTGAAGGTGGCCCAGAAGGCCAAGGACTTCTCCTCGAAGTTCCCCACCATCAACGTGTCGAAGTCCACCTGAGGCCTCGGCGGGCCCGCGGCGGCCCGCTCAGGCCGGCAGCGCCAGGTCGCGCACGTGCGTGGGCCCGGCGCGTTTCGAGATCTCGTCGCGCAGGCCCCGCAGCAGCCCCAGCGAGAACAGGGCCTCCGCGGTGACGAACTGCGGGCCCACCAGCAGGCCGATGAGGTCGTCGGTGAAGGCCGGCTTGCGGCCCTCGTAGTAGTGGCCCAGGAACTGCACCAGCCAGCCCAGCAGGAACAGACCGCTGCCCACCACGAACCAGGCGGTGAGGCCGCCGGTGCCCAGCGGCGCGGCCAGCGCCACCAGCGTGCCGTTGACCACGCTGACCGCCACCCCCAGCCAGAACTCGCCGCGCGTGAGGTACCACAGCGTGGTCACGGCCCACAGCAGCGCCGCCGGGGTGAGCGCCAGCATGCCGGCGGGCGTGGCCACGTCCAGCGCCGGCCGCGCGAGCAGCACGCCCAGCGCGAACACGATCAGCGGGATGCCCACGAAGTGGGTGGCGATGTTGCGCCGGTCGCGGTGGTAGCGGGCGTACTGGACGAGCAGCTCGCGGGCGGGACGGAAAGCTGAAGCCATGGTGGCCTCCTCACGGGGCGCGCCTGCGCGGAATGCGCGGGCACGGCGGGCGGGACGATGGCCGGATGCTAGCGCCTGCGCGCCCGGCCGGGGGGCGGCGTGGTCTTGGCGCGGCTGATGGGCGTCAACTTCGCCGCGCCCGGGGCCGCTTGACGCGAACCGGCTGCGCGGGCGTTCAGCGCAGGCCGAGCGCCCGCTGCAGTTCGTGGGCCGGCCAGGCGCGCGGCTCATCCGGCCAGGCGCGCACCAGCTGCGCGATGCGCTCGTTCAATGGGGCCGCCAGCCCGTGGGCACGCGCCAGCCGCAGCACCTCGCCGCACAGCGCGTCCACCTCCGTCGGCCGACCGCGCGCCAGGTCGTCGGCCATGCTCGAGCGGGCTTCGGGGTCGATGCGCAGCATGCGCCGGGCCACGCGGTGGAACAGCCAGTCGGGCAGGCCGAGCACGGTGGGCAGGCGGCGCGGCGGCACGGCCGCCACCTGGGCCGGCTCGATGCCGGCCGCGCGCAGGGCGGCCAGCGCCTCGCGCTGCAGGGCAGCGAACACCTGCCGGTAGCCGCGCTGCATCAGCTCGGCGCGCAAGGGCAGGCCCGAGAGGGCGTTGACCGGGTTGTTCAGGTTCAGCAGCAGCTTGCCCCACTGCACCGGACGCAGGTCGGCGTGCAGCCGCAGCGGCAGGCCGGCCGCCTCGAACACCGGCAGCCAGGGGCGCAGGGCCGGGTCGTCCTGCGCGGCCAGGCGACCGCCCGTGCCGCGGTGCAGGTGGCCCGGCGACAGCTCGGCGATGTTGTACGGCACCATGCCCGGCAGCCAGTGCAGGGCGGGCGCGGCGGCACGGGCGGTCTCCACGTTGCCGATGCCGTTCTGCAGTGAGAGCACGGCGGTGCCGGCCGGTACCGACGCGGCCAGCTGGGCGGCCGCGTCGGCGGTGGCCCCGCACTTCACGGCCAGCAGCACCAGGGCCGGCGCGAGGCCGGCGGGTGGCTGCTCGCCCATGTCCAGCGCCGCCGGTGGCAGCCTCTGGTCGCGGCCGTCCTGGTCGGTCACGCGCAGGCCGTGCGTGCGCCAGCCGTCCAGCGTGCGCGCACGGCCCACGAAGTGCACCGGCACGCCGGCGGCCTGCAGGCAGCCGCCCACGTAGCCGCCCACGCTGCCGGCGCCCATGACGAGCACCGGCCCCGGCACGCTGCCGGCGCTCAATGCGAGCCGGCGGGCTGCCCCGCGCTGCGCAGGTGGGTGGGGCCGGCGGCGGCCTCGATGCGCTCGCGCAGGGCGCGCCCCCAGCCCAGCGCGAACATCGCCTCGGCGGTGACGAACATGGGGCCCACCAGCAGGCCGATGAGGTCGTCCACGAAGGCCGGCTTGCGGCCCTCGTAGTAGTGGCCGATGAACTGCAGCACCCAGCCGACGACGAAGATGCCCACGCCCCAGGCCAGCCAGCTGGCCGTGCTGCCGTCGGCCAGGCCATGGCCCAGCGCCACCAGCGCCAGCGTCAGCGCGCTGACCACGGCGCCCAGCACCAGCTGGCCGCGCGTGAGGTACCAGACGGTGGCCGCACCGGCCACCAGCCAGGCGGCCGACAGCTCCATGCCACCGAGCTGGAAGCGCGCCCGCGCCAACAGCACGCCCACCGCGAAGACGATCAGCGGGATGCCGACGAAGTGGGTGGCGATGTTGCGCCGGTCGCGGTGGTAGTGGGCATACTGGATCAGCAGTTCGTCGGCTTGTCGCATGGCGGCGCTCCGGTGGTGGTGCAGCGAAGGCCCATGCTAGGCGCCGGCGCGGCTTGATGACTGTCAAAACCTCGACATTCCCGCCCCGCCGCGCCCCATGGCTTCTCCGGACATTCCCGCATCGCTGCCCGCCGACCCGGCCGCCTCCGGCTGGCATGCCGTGCTGGCCACGGACGCGTGGTTCGGCCAGTGCCCGCCGGCGCTGCGCGACGCGCTGTGCGCGCTCGGGCGGGTGCAGCGCCTGGCGCCGGGCGAGTGCCTGTTCCGGCGAGGCGACGCGGCCGACGGCCTGCTGTGCGTGCTCGAAGGCGCCGTGCGCGTGGGCGCGGTGGGGCAGGACGGCAGCCAGACGCTGCTCGCCTTCGTGGAGCCGGGCCGCTGGTTCGGCGAGATCTCGCTCATCGACGGCCGGCCGCGCACCCACGACGCGGTGGCCGAAGGGCCCACCGTGGTGCTGCGCGTGCCGCAGGCGCCGCTGCGTCAGTGGCTGGACACGTACCCGGCGCACTGGCAGGCCATCGCCCAGTTGGCCTGTGCCAAGCTGCGCATGCTGTTCGGCGTGGTGGAGGACATCGCCCGGCTGCCGCTGGCGGCCCGCCTGGCGCGCCGGCTGTGGCTGGAGGCGCATGGCTGGGACGATCGGACCGCGGCGCCGCGGCGCACCCTGCGCCTGCCGCAGGAGCAGCTGGCGCTGCTGCTGGGCGTGAGCCGGCAGACGGCCAACAAGGCGCTGCGCGCGCTGGAGGCCGAGGGCGTGCTGAGTTTGCGCTACGGCAGCATCGAGCTGATTGACCTGGACCGGCTCGCCCGCGTGGGCGAGATGGCGGGCCCGGGCTCCTAGAATCCGCCGCTTACCCCAGACGAGCCCGAGCGATGAGCATCAAGAGCGACAAGTGGATCCGCCGCATGGCCGAGCAGCACGGCATGATCGAGCCGTTCGAGCCCGGCCAGGTGCGCTCGGCACCCGACGGCCACAAGATCGTCAGCTACGGCACCTCGAGCTACGGCTACGACATCCGCTGCGCGCGCGAGTTCAAGGTCTTCACCAACATCCACTCCACGGTGGTGGACCCGAAGAACTTCGACGAGAAGAGCTTCGTGGACGTGGAGAGCGACGTCTGCATCATCCCGCCCAACAGCTTCGCGCTGGCGCGCACGGTGGAGTACTTCCGCATCCCGCGCAGCGTGCTCACCATCTGCCTGGGCAAGAGCACCTACGCGCGCTGCGGGATCATCGTCAACGTGACGCCCTTCGAGCCCGAGTGGGAGGGCTACGTCACGCTCGAGTTCAGCAACACCACGCCCCTGCCGGCCAAGATCTACGCGGGCGAGGGCTGCGCGCAGGTGCTGTTCTTCGAGAGCGACGAGGTCTGCGAGACCAGCTACAAGGACCGCGGCGGCAAGTACCAGGGCCAGCGCGGCGTCACCCTGCCCAAGACCTGACCCCTGGCCGGTACGCCGGTTGCCCTCGAGCCGGACGGGCCAGGTGGCCCGCTGGAGCGAGGTGCGTCATGCGGTGGGAAGGCAACCGGCAGAGCGACAACGTCGAGGACCGTCGCGGTGAGGGCGGCGGCATGGGCCTGCCGGGGCTCGGCGGCCTGGGTGGCCGCGGCCTGAGCCTGGGCACCGTGGCGGTGGCCCTGGTGGCCGGCTGGATCTTCGGCATCAACCCGCTGGCCCTGCTGGGCCTGGCCAGCGACCCGCGCGGCGCCACCTCCACCGCGCAGCAGGGCCCCGCGCCGGCCCCCCCGCCCGAGGACCGCCAGGCCGCCTTCGTGTCCACCGTGCTCGCCGACACCGAGGACGTGTGGCGCGTGCTGTTCGAGCGCAGCGGCGGCGTCTACGCGCCGCCCCGGCTGGTGTTGTTCCGCGGCGGGGTGCGCACGGCCTGCGGGCAGGGCCAGGCCGCCATGGGCCCGTTCTACTGCCCGGCCGACCGCAAGGTGTACATCGACCTGGGCTTCTACGACACGCTGCAGCAGCAGCTGGGTGCGCCGGGGGACTTCGCCCAGGCCTACGTGATCGCCCACGAGGTGGCCCACCACGTGCAGCACCTGCTGGGCGTGACCGACCGGGTGGACCAGCGGCGAGGCCGCACCAGCCAGGCCCAGGCCAACGCGCTGTCGGTGCGCATGGAGCTGCAGGCCGACTGCCTGGCCGGCGTGTGGGCCCACCATGCGCAGGCCGCGCGCCAGATCCTGGAGCAGGGCGACGTGGAAGAGGCCCTGAACGCCGCCTCGCGCATCGGCGACGACGCGCTGCAGCGGCGCTCGCAGGGCGAGGTGGTGCCCGAGAGCTTCACGCATGGCACCAGCGCGCAGCGCGTGGCCTGGTTCCGCCGCGGGCTGGAGGGCGGCGACGTGCAGGGCTGCGACACCTTCCAGGCCCGCCAGCTCTGACCCGCCCCATGCGCGCCGGCACCCGATCCAAGGCCCTGGTGGGCGCCTGGCTGGACTTTCAGCCGCCGGCGCAGCGCGAGGTGGCCCAGGCGCTGCGCGCGGCCGTGCGCGAGGTGGAGCCCGAGCTGGGCGAGGCCATCCGCTGGGGCCAGCTCGTGTTCCTGTGGGGCGGCTCGCCGCTGCTGGCCATCGCGCCGCACCGCGGCCACGTGAACCTGCAGGTGTTCAACGGCCACCAGCTCTCCGACGCGCTGCTGCCCCCCGACCCGTCGGGCCGGCCAGGCGGGCCGCGCAGCCTGCGCTGCCGCCTGCACCAGCCGGTGGACACGCCGCGTGTGCGCGACGTGGTGCGCGCCAGCGCGGCGCGGGCGCGCGAGACGGGCCTGGGGCGGCCGCCTCCGACGGGTGATGCGCCCGACGCCGTCGGCGATGGCGACGCGCCGGATGCGCCCGGCAGTGGCCAGGCACGCTGAGCACGGCGTCTGCGGCGCCTGTGCCGCCTTCGCGCCGCTTCATCGCCGGGTCAGCTGGCCGTCGATCACCGGCAGCCAGTCGCAACGCAGCCGCTGCCGCTGATGCAGCCGGCGCCGCAGTGCGCAGTAGGCCACGGGTGTAAAGAACAGCGCCACGCAGGCCAGCACGGCCCAGCCCGCGTCCAGCATGAACGAGGCGGGTGCACCTAACCAGCCCATCAGCCACAGCGTGAGCACCGCATCGAAGGTGTGGTACTCGATGGGCGCGTCCCAGCGGTGGTCGACCATCCAGGCTTTCATCAGGGCGAGTTGCGAGATCGTCATGGCAGGCTCCGGCAGGAGGGGGCACAGGGCGTCATGGTGCGCGCATGTCAGTTTGGCGTCAGCCAGTAAACAAGGGATGAACCTCCCGCATTTCCTGGGCCGGCAGCCGGCCGGTGGCAGTGGCCGTGCCGGCTGCGGCGCGGCGCGCGGTGCTGGGCGCGCGGCTTGCTGCGGGCGAGGCATGCCCTGGTCCCGCACGCTCGCTGCCCTGTCGCTGGCCGTGGCCCTCGCCGCCTGCCTCGCGGCCAGCCCGGTGCCGCCGGCGCGGCCGGTGCTGGCGGGCAGTGAGGCGGCCAGCGAGGCGGCCGTGCTGGCGCGGGCGAACAAGGCGCGCGCCGAGGCGGGCCTGGCGGCGCTGGTGCCAGAGCCGGCCTTGCAGGCGGCCGCCCAGGGGTTGGCGCGCTACATGGCCGAGAGCGACCGCTATGGCCACGACGCCGACGGACGCACGCCCGCCCAGCGCAGCGAGGCCGCGGGCTACCGCTGGTGCGCGGTGGCGGAGAACATCGCCTACGTCATGAGCTCCGCCGGGTTCGCCACCGACGAGCTGGCGCGCCGCCTGATGGACGGCTGGATCGCGTCGCCCGGCCACCGCAGCAACCTGCTGGATGGCGACATGACGCAGACCGGCGTGGCCATCGCCCAGAGCGCGAGCACGCGCAGGTACTACGCGGTGCAGCTGTTCGGCCGGCCCCGCGATGCGCGGGTGCGCTTCGAGGTGCGCAATGGCGGCCGCCAGGCCACCCGCTACACGCTGGGCGAGCAGCGCTTCGACCTGCCGCCCGGCATGACCCGCACCCACGAGCAGTGCCGTGCCGAGCCCCTGCGCGGGCCGGCCGGCGGTGCGGCCGTGGCCCCGCGCGACGGCGCGCATTACCGCCTGGAGCCCGCGGCTGCGGGTGCCTGGCGTCTGGTGGAAGTGGAGGGTTGAGCCATGCCGTTCATTCGAGACATGCCCCGGGGGCTTGCCCTGCTGCTGGGCGCGCTGGCCACCGGCCTGGCGCTGGCACAGACGGCGGCGCCAGCGTCTGCGCCAGCGCCCGGGCCTGTGCCGGCGCCGCGTTCACCCGCCTGCCGGGACGCGCTGGCGGCGCTGCAGGCCGACGAGAACCGCCTGCTGCAGGAGCAGCGCGGCCGCGGCGCGCCCGCCGGGGCCCCGCCGGCGCGCGAGCGGCTGCGACCTGCCCGGGAGCGCGCCGCG
>JACRBA010000188.1 GCA_016213265.1 Burkholderiales bacterium
CGGCCTGGCGCCCAAGGAGATCTGGTGCAACGAGAGCCAGGAGCGGTATGTCCTGGCACTCAACCCCGACCTGCTGCCGCTGTTCGAGCAGATGTGCGAGCGCGAGCGCTGCCCCTTCGCCGTGGTGGGCGTGGCCACGAGCGACCGCGAGCTGGTGCTGGAGGACGGCCCCGGCGGCGAACGGGTGATCGACATGCCCATGGACGTGCTGCTGGGCAAGCCGCCCAAGATGCAGCGCGACGTGCAGCGTGTGGCCCGCCGCTCGGCCCCGCTGGACCTGACCGGCGTGGCACTCAAGACGGTGGCCTTCGACGTGCTGCGCCACCCCACGGTGGCGAGCAAGCGCTTCCTGGTGACCATCGGCGACCGCACCGTGGGGGGCTTGAACCACCGCGACCAGATGGTGGGCCCGTGGCAGGTGCCGGTGGCCGACTGCGCGGTGACCCTGGCCGACTACGCCGGCCTGCGCGGCGAGGCCATGGCCATGGGCGAGCGCACGCCGCTGGCCGCGCTGGACGCGCCGGCCTCCGGCCGCATGGCCGTGGCCGAGGCCATCACCAACCTGCTGGCCGCGCCCATCACGCTCGAGCACGTGAAGCTCAGCTGCAACTGGATGGCCGCGTGCGGCGAGCCGGGCGAGGACGCGGCGCTGTACGACACTGTGAAGGCGGTGGGCATGGAGCTGTGCCCGGCGCTGGGCATCGGCGTGCCGGTGGGCAAGGATTCGCTGTCCATGCGCACGCGCTGGAGCGAAGCCGGGGTGCAGAAGCAGGTGGTGGCGCCGGTGTCGCTCATCGTCTCGGCCTTCGTCACGCTGGACGACGTGCGCGGCACGCTCACGCCGCAGCTGCAAGGCGGCGACACCACGCTGATCCTGGTGGATCTCGGCGCCGGCCGCGCCCGCATGGGCGGCTCCATCCTGGCGCAGACGCTGCAGCAGTTCGGCGACACGGTGCCTGACCTGGACGACCCGGCACGCCTGAAGGCGCTGGTGGCCGCCGTGAACGCGCTGCGTGCCGAGGGCAAGCTGCTCGCGTACCACGACCGCTCCGACGGCGGCCTGTGGGCGGCGGCCTGCGAGATGGCCTTCGCCGGCCAGCGCGGCGTGAGCCTCAATGTCGACATGCTGGTCACCGAGGGCGACGGCATCGCCGACAGCCGCGCGGACTTCGGCGACTCCAAGAACTGGGCGGCCCAGGTGAGCGGCCGGCGCGACGAGCTGACGCTCAAGGCGCTGTTCAACGAGGAGCTGGGCGCGCTGGTGCAGGTGAAGACCAGCGACCGCGACGCCGTGCTGGCCACGCTGCGCGCCCACGGCCTGTCCGCCTGCAGCCATGTGGTGGGCAAGACCAACGACAAGAAGGCCGTCGAGGTCTGGCGCGACGCCAAGGTGCAGTTCGGCGCCCCGCTGCGCGAGCTGCAGCAGGCCTGGGACGAGGTGAGCTGGCGCATCGCCCGCCTGCGCGACAACCCGGCGTGTGCCGACAGCGAGCACGCCCTGGCCGGCGGCGAGGACCCCGGCCTGCACGTCGCGCTCAGCTTCGACCCGGCCGAGGACGTGGCGGCGCCCTTCATCGCCACGGGCAAGCGCCCGGCGCTGGCCATCTTGCGCGAGCAGGGCGTGAACAGCCACGTCGAGATGAGCTACGCCATGCACCAGGCGGGCTTCGACACCTTCGACGTGCACATGAGCGACCTGCACGCCGGCCGGGCGCGCCTGGACCCCTTCCAGGGCTTCGTGGCCTGCGGCGGCTTTTCCTACGGCGACACGCTGGGGGCCGGCGAGGGCTGGGCGCGCTCGATCATGTTCAACCCGGCGCTGGCCGAACAGTTCGCGGCCTTCTTCGCGCGGCCCGACAGCTTCGCGCTCGGCGTGTGCAACGGCTGCCAGATGATGGCCGCGCTGGCGCCCATCATCCCCGGCGCCGAGGCCTGGCCGCGCTTCACGCGCAACAAGAGCGAGCAGTACGAGGCGCGCCTGGCGATGGTGGAGGTGCTGGACAGCCCGTCGCTGTTCTTCCGCGGCATGGCGGGCAGCCGCCTGCCGGTGGCCGTGGCACACGGCGAGGGTTTCGCCGATTTCTCGCAGCGCGGGCAGGCCGATGCGGTGCACCGCGCCCTGCGTTTCGTGGACGGCCACGGCGCGCCCACCGAGGCTTACCCGCTCAACCCCAACGGCAGCCCCGGCGGCCTCACCTCGGTGACCACGGCCGACGGCCGCTTCACCGTGCTGATGCCCCACCCGGAGCGGGTGTTCCGCCATGCGCAAATGAGCTGGACGGACGGCGACATCGCCACCCACAGCCCGTGGATGCGCATGTTCCGCAACGCCAGGCAGTGGATCGGCTGATGTGACGCGGCGGCGCCGCGTGCGCCGTCAGGTCAGGTCGCCGTCCAGGCGCGCAGGCGCTCGGCGGTGAGTTCCTCGGGCTGGTGGAAGGCGTGGCCCTGGCCCCAGGTGACGCCCAGCTCACGCAGCTGGCCGGCCACCTGTTCGCTTTCCACCCACTCGGCCACCACCGGCCTGTCCAGCAGGCGCGCCATCTCGGTCATGGAGCGCACCATGCCGGCATGCACCTCGTCGGTGTCCATGTCGCGCACGAAGACGCCGTCGATCTTGATGGCGTCGAAGGGCAGCCGGCGCAGCGTGCTGAAGGACGCGAAGCCGCTGCCGAAATCGTCCAGCGCGAAGCGGCAGCCCAGGTCGCGCAGCTGCTGCATGAACTGGCTGGCGGCGTCGAGGTTGACGATGGCCTCGGTCTCGGTGATCTCGAAGCACAGCAGCTTGCCCGGCACCCGGTGCGCGGTGAGCCAGTCGGCCACCTGGGCGGGCAGGGTGGTGTCGCGCACGGACACGGCGGACAGGTTCACCGCCACCTGGCCGATCGCGGCGTGGCGGTCGGGCACCTGGCCCAGCAGCTCGATCACCTGGCGCACCATCCAGCGGTCGATGTCGGTCACGAGATGGAAGCGCACGGCGGGGCCGATGAACTGCCCGGGCAACAGCAGGCGCTGGCGCTGCGGGTCCCAGAGCCGCACGAGCGTCTCCAGGCGCAGCGGCGCGGGTCGGCGGTCGGCCGGCGCCTGCAGGGGCACGATGCGCTGCGCGTGGATGCGGAAGTGGTGCTGCTGCAGTGCATCGAACAGCGTCAACGCCCAGTTGGTGGACTCGCGCCCGGCGTCGGCCGGCGTGCCAGCGGCCGACGGCGCGTGCGGGGTCGCCCCGTGCACGCGCAAGGTGCCCCGGCCCGAGCGCTTGGCGTGGTAGGCGCACTCATCGGCCAGCAGCATGAGCTGCTCGAAGCTGACGATGTCGCGCGTCAGGGGCACCACCGCCAGCGTGACGGACAGCGGAAAGCGCCGCTCCTCCCAGGGGAACTCGTAGGCCGACACCTGGGCCTGGATGCGTCCGGCGAGCGCCGTGGCCTGGGCCGTGGACAGCCCCCCGGCCACGACCCCGAACTGGTCACCGCCCAGCCGCGCGAGGAAGTCGTGCGGGTCCAGGCAGCCCGCCACCAGCTCGGCGAACTGCCGCAGCAGCTCGTCGCCGGCGATGCAGCCGCAGCTCTCGTTGACGAGCCGGAACTGGTCGATGTCCAGCAGCAGGAACGCCGCCTCGCGGCCGTCGCGTTGCACTGCGGCGAGCAGCTCGCTGACATGGGCGTCGAGCGCGCCGCGGTTGAACTGGCGGGTGACGAAGTCGTGCGTGGCCAGGTAGTTGAGCCGGTCCTGCATGTACCGGCGCTCGTTGATCTCGATGCGCAGCTGGCGGTTGGCCAGGGTGAGCTCCGCGGTGCGCTCGCGCACCCGGTCCTCCAGGCTGCGGTTGAGCTCGCGCAGCTCACGCAACAGCACCAGGCGCTCGACCTGGTGGCGCACCCGGGCGCGCACCTCCTCGGCATGCAGCGGCTTGGTGATGTAGTCGCTGCCGCCCATGGCGAAGCCGGTGGCGATGTCGTCGGTGCGGGCGGTGACGAAGACCACCGGGATCTCCGCGAGCGCCATGTCGGCCTTCAGCCGGCGGCAGACCTCGAAGCCGTCCATGCCGGGCATCATCACGTCCAGCAGGATCAGGTCGGGGCGGCGGCGGGCCGCCAGCTCCAGGGCGCGTTCCCCCTGGTTGGCCACCATGAGCTCACAGCCGAGTCCGTCCAGCATGGCGCTCAGGACATCGATGTTCTCGGGCGTGTCGTCGACGATCAGGACGGAGAGCGGTCGGCCATCCACGGCAGAAAGCCTTTGGCGAGGGCGTAACGAGGCCAGTGTATGCCACCGTCGTCCGGCGCACGCAGGGGGTGGGGCCTGCGCTGGCGTGCGGTAATGCGCGCGTTCAGTCGGCCACGGGCAGTGTGTCCAGCCAAGCCTGCACGGCGGCCTCCAGCGATTGCAGGTCGTAGCGGCGCAGCATCGCCTCCCAGGCCGCGCGCTGGCCCGCCGCCGGCACGCCAGCGGGCAGCGCCGCCAGGGCGTGCCGTGCGCCAGGCGCGTACCCGTCGGCGGCGGCGGCGCGCAGCGCCCG
>JACRBA010000186.1 GCA_016213265.1 Burkholderiales bacterium
CATCCTCACCGCCAAGGTGTACGACGTGGCCCGCGAAACGCCCCTGGACCCCGCCCGCTCACTGAGCCGGCGACTGGGCAACACCGTCCTGCTCAAGCGCGAGGACTGCCAGCCCGTGTTCAGCTTCAAGCTGCGCGGCGCCTACAACAAGATGGCGCACCTGCCGGCCGAGGCGCTGGCGCGCGGCGTCATCTGCGCATCGGCCGGCAACCACGCGCAGGGCGTGGCGCTGGGGGCCCACCGGCTGAAGTGCCGGGCCGTCATCGTGATGCCGACCACCACGCCCAAGGTGAAGGTGGACGCGGTCGCGGCCCTGGGCGGTGAAGTCGTGCTCCATGGCGACAGCTACTCCGACGCCTACCTGCATGCGCTCGAGATCGAGAAGGCGCAGGGGCTGACCTTCGTCCACCCCTTTGATGACCCCGACGTGATCGCCGGCCAGGGCACCATCGCCATGGAGATTCTGCGCCAGTGCGAAGGGCCGATCGACGCCGTGTTCGTGGCCATCGGCGGAGGCGGGCTGATCTCCGGCGTGGCGGCCTACATCAAGGCAGTGCGGCCCGAGATCCGGGTGATCGGCGTGCAGACCGTCGACTCCGACGCGATGGTCCGCTCGGTCAGGGCGGGACGCCGCGTGACGCTTCAGGACGTGGGTCTGTTCGCCGACGGCACCGCCGTCAAGCTGGTGGGCGAAGAGACCTTCCGCCTGGCGCGCGAACTGGTGGACGACTACGTGGTCGTGGACACCGATGCCGTGTGTGCCGCCATCAAGGATGTCTTCCAGGACACGCGTTCCATCGTGGAGCCCTCGGGCGCGCTCGGCGTGGCGGGCCTGAAGCAGTACGTGGCCACCCACAAACCCAAGGGCAAGACCTTCGTCGCGGTCACCTGTGGCGCCAACATGAACTTCGACCGGCTGCGTTTCGTGGCCGAGCGGGCGGAGTTCGGCGAGCAGCGCGAGGCCTTGTTCGCCGTCACCATCCCCGAGGAACGCGGCAGCTTCCGGCGCTTCTGCGAGCTGCTCGGGCCGGCCGGCCAGCCGCGGGCCGTCACCGAGTTCAACTACCGCATCTCCGATGAGCGCGTGGCGCATGTGTTCGTGGGCCTGGCCATCAGCCGCCGCGACGAGGCGGACAAGATCGAACGCCACTTCATCCGGCATGGGTTCCCCACGGTGAACCTCACCGATGACGAGCTCGCCAAGGAGCACGTGCGTCACATGGTGGGCGGCCGCAGCGAACTGGCGCGGGACGAACGCCTGTACCGCTTCCAGTTCCCCGAGCGCCCGGGCGCGCTGATGCGCTTTCTGGCCGCGATGCACCCCGACTGGAACATCAGCCTGTTCCACTACCGCAACCAGGGTGCCGACTACGGGCGCATCCTGGTGGGCATCCAGGTGCCCAAGGCCGACAAGAAGGCCTTCAAGGGCTTCCTCGACACCCTGGCCTACCCCTGCGTGGACGAAACGGACAACCCGGTCTACCGGCTGTTCCTGCGCTGAGGCCCGCGGCGCGCCTGACCCGCGCCCGCCGCTGGCCGGCAGAGCGCGCGAGGCCTACCATGGCGATCTCGCCCAGCGGAGGTGCGCCATGGGTTCGTCCCCTGCCCCTGTGTTCCCCGGCGGCTGCCATGCGCTCCGGTGGGTGGCCGCGGTGCTCTGTGCGGGGCTCCTGTGCGGCGGCTGCGCGACGCGCGGCGATGTGCCGACCAGCTTGCCCCCGCTGCGGGACGAGGCGTTCGTTGCGCCGCGCGAGACGCCCGATGCGGACGGCGTCTTCTCGCTCAGCCCGGGCATGGCCGCCTACGCAGGGCGGCTGGCGGCCGCGCACGGCCGGGCGCCGGATGCGCAGCGACGCCTGATCCGGTCCCTGGCGTCTGATGGCCTGCTGCGCCTCGAATACGACGCGGCGCGCACCCGCACGGCGAGCGAGTCGTTCGAAGCCCGGGCCGGCAACTGCCTGTCGCTGGCCATCATGACCGCCGCCCTAGCGCGCGAGCTCGGCCTGCCTGCCGTCTTCCAGGCGTTCGATGCCGGTGACGACAGCTTCAGCCGCACCGCCGGCCTGGTCGTGGCCAACGGCCATGTGAATCTCGTGCTGGGCAGCCGCCTGCTGGACCGCGCCCGGGGCCGCGGCACCGACAGCCAGCTGGTCGTGGACTTCGTCGCGTCGGCGCAAGCGCCCATGCGGGGCGGCGTGGCGGTGGACGATCGCCGCATCCTCGCCATGTTCTTCAACAACCGCGCCGCGGAGGCCCTGGCCCTCGACGACCTGGACCAGGCGTACGCATTCGCGCGCGCCGCGCTGCTGCAGGATGCGGGCTTCCCGAGCACCGCCATCACACTGGGTCTGGTGTACCAGCGGCGTGGGCTGGTGCAGGACGCGCAGCTGGCGTTCGAGCATGCGCTGGCGCGGCAACCTGCCAACCCCCAGGCACTGGCCAACCTGGCCGTGCTGCTCGAGGCCGCCGGGCGGGCAGCGGAAGCCGAGCACTACCGCCAGGCCTTGCTGCGGGTGGAAAAGGTGCCGCCATTCCACTACGTGGACCTGGGCCGGGCGGCCCTGGCGCGTGGCGACCGAGCGGGCGCCATCACACTGTTGCAGCACGAGCTGGCGCGCGACCCGAACTACCACGAAGCGCACTACTGGATGGCCGTGGCCCTGGCGGCCGAGGGGCGGTTGGCAGCGGCGGACCGGCACCTGGCGCAGGCCATGGCGCACAGCGGCACGCGTGAGGAGCACCGGCTCTATGCAGCCAAGCTGGATCGGCTGCGCGCTTCCGCCGGGCGTGTCGAGGTGGGGGTCGGCCGGTTGCCCGGCCGACCCCGCCTCGCTCCCTGAGCCGGCCTTGTCGAGATGTCCGACACCCTCCTCGATCCCTCCACGAACCATGTGGGCGCCGTTGGCGTTCTCCTGCCCTATAACGGGCTGGTCTCGCCAAACCCGACATGCCCGGCGAAAAAATCTTCCGATGTGTGCGCAGCGCGCCCGATGCATCGGGCACATGGCGCATTCGGGCCGTTCCCGGCATGGGCAGCAATTGCCCGCCCCTCGCCTGACCGCTAGAGTCGCGCCGGTGTGTGCGCCTCCATTGCAGACTTGGCGCCGCACCGATCCCCGTGCATGACCCACGACATCACCTTGCTGCTTCGCGATGCCGCCGCGGGCGACCGCCAGGCGGCCGACCAGGTCGTCTCGATGATGTACGCCGAGCTCCAACGCCTGGCCCGCAGTCGCCTGCGCCGCGCGGGCGACCTCACCTTGCTCGACACCACCTCGCTCGTCCACGAGTCGTGGCTGCGGCTGTCGCGCGGCGCCGGGGTCGACTTCGCCGACCGTGGGCACTTTCTCGCCTATGCGGCCCAGGTCATGCGCAGCATCGTGGTCGACCTGCTGCGCAGCCGCCAGGCCGAGCGCCACGGGGGCGGCGCCTGGCACGTCACGCTGAACACGC
This sequence comes from Burkholderiales bacterium, assembly GCA_016213265.1. Classification (GTDB taxonomy): domain Bacteria; phylum Pseudomonadota; class Gammaproteobacteria; order Burkholderiales; family Burkholderiaceae_C; genus Ideonella. The sequence continues at coordinate 3,454 of JACRBA010000186.1, forward strand.
AGGTGGCCGAGTCGGTGGCCCGCCACGAGGACGAGGTGCTGCGCGTGCATGAGGCGCTGGACGATCTTGCGGCCACGGAGCCGCGGCTGGCCCAGGTGGTGCAGATGCGCTACTTCGGCGGGCTGTCGGAGGCCGAGATCGCGGGTTGCCTGGGGGTGACCGAACGCACCGTGCAGCGTGACTGGCAGAAGGCGCGGATCTACCTCGCCCTGGCGCTGAAGTGAGCGCGGCCCTGCCTGCCGCCCCGCCCGCAGTGGACAAGGCCCGCTGGCCTGTCCTCAGCCCTCATCTGGACGACCTGCTCGATCGGGAGCCCGCCGACCGGGCCGCCCGCCTGGCCGAGCTGCGCGCCCAGGATGCACAGTTGGCCGACGAACTCCAGGCGCTGCTCGCCAGCCTGCAGGCCCTGGACGAGGAGGCCTTCCTGCAGGCCCCGGCCATGCCCGCCGGCGACACCACGCTGCAGGGGCAGGCGGTCGGGCCCTACCTGATCGAACACGAGCTGGGCCAGGGCGGCATGGGCAGCGTCTGGCTGGCCCACCGGGCCGACGGGCGGTTCGACGGCCAGGTGGCCATCAAGTTCCTCCACGCGAGCCTGGCGCCCCGCGCAGACGCCGAGCGGTTCGCGCGGGAGGGCCGCATCCTGGCGCGGCTCGCGCATCCGCACATCGCCCGCCTGCTGGACGCGGGGGTGCATGCGCCGCCGGGGCAGATCGGCGCCGGGCAGCCCTACCTGGTGCTCGAGTACGTGGACGGCGTGCCCCTCGACCGCTACTGCGACGAGCACCAGCTCGACATGCCGCAGCGGCTCGCGCTGTTCCTCGACGTGCTCTCGGCCGTGGCGCATGCGCACCAGCGGCTCATCCTGCACCGCGACATCAAGCCCAGCAACATCCTGGTCACGCGCGACGGGCAGGTCAAGCTCCTCGACTTCGGCATCGCCAAGCTGATGCGCCGGGCCCAGGGCGGCACGACGACAGGCGCGCCCGCCACCGAGCTCACGCGGCGGGCCGGCCGCGCGTTCACCGTGGCCTATGCCGCCCCCGAGCAGCTCAAGGACGGCGAGGTGACCACCGCCACCGATGTCTACGCGCTCGGGGTGCTGCTGTACGTGCTGCTGGGCGGGCGCCACCCGACGGGCGACGCCACCGCCACCGCCGTGGACCAGATGCGCGCCACGCTGGAGCAGGTGCCGCGCCGCCTGTCGGACGCCGTGCGGCGCGGTGGCGGGCCGCAGGCCGCCCGGCTGGCGCGCGCGCTGCGGGGCGACCTGGACACCATCGTCGCCAAGGCGCTGAAGAAATCTCCCGCAGAGCGCTACCCGCACGCCGAGGCGCTGGCCGACGACCTGCGCCGCCACCTGGCCCACGAGCCCATCAAGGCGCGGCGCGACGCCGCGGCCTACGTGGCGGCCAAGTTCGTGCGCCGGCACCGGGTGGGCGTGGCGGCGGCCGCGTCGGTGGTGGTGGCGCTGGGCGTGGGCCTGGGCGTGGCCCTGCACGAGGCGGACGAGGCGCGGCGCCAGCGCGAGCAGGCCGAGGGGCTGATCGAATTCATGCTGGGTGACCTGCGGCAGCGTCTGCAGCCGGTGGGGCGGCTCGATGCACTGGACGCCGTGGGAGAGCGCGCGCTCGCCTATTACGCCGCACAGGACTTGACCGGCCTGGACGCCGATTCGCTGGGCCGGCGCGCCCGCGCCCTGCACCTGATGGGCGAGATCGCCGACGACCGGGGCGACCTCGCCCAGGCGGGCCGCATGTTCAGCGACGCTGCCGACACCACCGCCGCCCTGGTGCAGCGCACCCCGGGCAATGGCCAGCGCCTGTTCGACCATGCCCAAAGCCTGTTCTGGGTGGGCTACCTCGCGCGGCGACGTGGTCTGGCCGAGGAAGCCGAGCAGGCGTTCGACGGCTACCGGCGTCTGGCCGACCGGCTGGTGGCGCTCGATCCGTCGCGACTCGATTGGCGCGTTGAGCAGGCGCATGCCAACCAGAACCTCGGGGTGCTGACCCTCGAACGCTCGCGCCCTGCCGAGGCGCTCGAGGCCTTCCAGCGGGCCAGCGACATCTTCTCCTCCGCCTCGACGGCGCGCCGGGATTTGCGCTTCGAATGGGCCAACTCCATCGGTTGGGCTGCGAAGGCGTTGGAGGCCCGTGGCGACCTGGCCGGCGCCCTGGCGCGCCAACGCGAGAAGCAGGCGGTGCTCACCCAGGCCGGGGCGGCCGGCGACCGCCACAGCGAGCGGCTGATCGCCCATGCGCTGTACGAGCAGGCGCGCCTGCTCGTGGCGCTGGGCCAGGGGGCCCAGGCGCTGGAGGCGGCACGGCAAGCCAGTGCGCGCATGGATGCCCTGGTGGCCCTGGACACCACCAACCTGGCCTGGCAGGCACAGGCCAATCTGTCGCGCCTGGCGCTGATCGAGGCGGAATGGGCCGCAGGCCAGCTGGACACCGCACGCGGCCGGCTCGGCCGGGCCGCGTCAGACGTGGAGCAGTTGCTCACGCGCGCGGTGGACCGGCCCGCCTGGCGGCTGGCTCAGCGCGGCGCCCTGCTGCGCCTGCAGGCGGCGCTGCAGGTGCCAGACGCCGGGCTGCAGGAGGCCCTGCAGGCCTACGTGGCGGATGCGGATGCCCTGGCGCACGCCGGCCGGGCGTTCGACGCCGAACAGACGCTGGCGGTGGCTGCCGCCGAAGTGCTGTTGGCCGACCGCCTGCCGGCGAAGGAGGCGGCGCAGGCCGCCTTTCGCCGCGAACAGGCCGCCCAGCGCCTGTTGCAGGCCAGTGCGCAGGGCGACCCGGCGGCCACGCTGTGGCGCGCGCGCGCCTTGTGGGCGCTCGGCCGGCAGGCGGCCGCCCAGGAACTGATCACCCGATTGCAGCGCGAGGGATATCGGCACCCCGACCTGGCCGATTTGCAGAAAACGGCCGCCAGCCCGAGCGGGGCGGGCGAGCGGCCATCCACCTGACACAGGGAAACACCATGCCTACCGTCACCGTCACCGTCAGCGCCACCGGCCGCATCACCTGCACGCCCGACCCCGTGCCCGTCAGCGGCGCCGACCAGACCATCAGCTTCGTGCTGGAAACCACCACCTACCGCTTCCCGACCTCGAACGCGGTGGTGGTGAAGACGGCGCCCAATGCGCAGTTCCCGCACCCGGCCCAGACCGAGGCGACCCAACTGGTGACCCTGTTCGACGCCAACACGGACAACCTCACCTACAACTACACGGTGCGGGTGGTGCGCAAGGCGGACGAGGAAGGCTTCGAGCTCGACCCGAGCATCGAAAACGGCAAGTGACGTGCGCCCGCCAGGCGCCGCCGGGCGCCTGGCGGGGCTGCGCTCAGCTCAGCCGCACTGGCCCACGTAACCACAGGCGGTGCAGAAGTCGCAGCCGTCCTTGTGGATGAGCGTGGCGTTGCCGCACTCGGGGCAGGGCTTGCCGGCCAGCACGGGCACCGCCACGTCGCCCGTGGGCTTGGGCGCCGGAGCCTCGAGAATGCCCATCTCGTGCAGCGGGAAGCCGTGCTCGTCCAGCACGCCCAGCATGGCGTAGCGGTGGATGATCAGGCGCGCCACGTAGGCCACCGTGCTCGGCCACACCTGCTGGCGCCGCTCGCCGGGCACCGGCGCCATGAAGTGGCCCAGCGGCTCGCCCACGTTGAGCAGCTTGCGCAGCTTCATGCCGATCCACGCCGGGTCGATCACCCGCATGTCCAGCGACAGCAGCCGCGCCAGGCCGTCGAAGGCCTTCGGGTAGTTGCCCGAGAAGCCCACCGCGCAGGGCCGGGTGACGAAGCCCGTGGGTGACACGCGCGGGTCGCTGGTGGCCAGCGACACCTCCTTCAGGGTGAGTGTGAAGGATTCGCCCGTGGCCGGGTTGTCCACGTCCACCGCCCACGCCAGCGTGCCCGAGGTGCTGGTGCGCGGCTCGTCGCGGCTGAACAGCGCGTCCATCACCGGGGTGGGGCCGCCGTCCTGCAGCGCACCCAGTTGCTCGCAGCGCCAGCGGATGACGCTCGCGGTGGCGGCCACGACGCCCGGGAACAGCCGCCTCTCGCCCGTGGGCGGGAAGGGCATCTCGAACGAGCGCTCCTCGGCCACCGTGGCCAGCGCGTCGAGCTTGAGCTTGAGCCACTGGGCGTCGTTGGTGCGCATGTCCATGGACAGCGTCTTGGCCAGCGCGCCCAGGCCGCGCGGCTGCTCGGCGCCGTTGACCCACACCTCGAAGGGCAAGGTGGCGCCGAACAGCCCGGTGCTGGGGCCGGCCTCGGCCGGCAGCTCGCCCACGAACAGCGAGAAATCGCCGTGCGGGTGCTGGATGAGGTAGCTCCAGGCCGGGTTGCCCGCCTTCAGCTCGGGCCGGCCGGGCCAGCGCAGCGAGGTGAGCACCGGGGCCGGCAGCTTGTCGAGCGTGAGGCGCTGGTTCACCGCATCGGTGGCCAGCGGGGCCGGCGCCACCGGCGCGGCCGGCGTGTCCACGCTCAGCACCGAGCCCAGCACCGCATTGGGCCGGTAGGTGGCCAGGCCCTTCAGGCCGGATCGCCAGGCGGTGAGGTACAGGCCCTGGAAGTCCTCGTACGGGTAGTCCGCCGGTACGTTCACCGTCTTGCTGATGGACGTGTCGATGCACGGCGCCACCGCGGCCACCATCAGCGCATGCGCCTCCGCGCTCATCTCGAGCGCGGTGACGAAGGCCTCGGTCAGCGGCGCATCGGGGCCCTTGAGGTGGCGGTACAGGCGCCAGGCGTGGTCCTCCACCGCGTACTCCTTGAAGCTGCCGTCGGGCATGCGCTTCTTGCGGGTGTAGGTCCAGGAGAACGGCGGCTCGATGCCGTTGCTGGCGTTGTCGGCGAAGGCCAGGCTGATGGTGCCGGTGGGGGCGATGGACAGCAGGTGCGAATTGCGCAGGCCCTGGGCGCGGATCTTCTCCTTCACCTCGCCGGGCAGGCGCGACGCGAAGCTGGTGCCGGTGAGGTACAGGTCGGCGTTGAACAGCGGGAAGGCGCCGCGCTCGGTGGCCAGCTCGGCACTGGCCAGGTAGGCAGCGTCACGCATGGTCTCGCTGATGCGGCGCGCCATCTCGCGCGCCTCGGGCGTGTCGTAGCGCAGGCCGAGCATGATCAGCGCGTCACCCAGGCCGGTGAAGCCCAGGCCGACGCGGCGCTTGTTGCGCGCCTCCTCGGCCTGCTGCGGCAGCGGCCAGACAGTCACGTCCAGCACGTTGTCCAGCATGCGCACCGCCGTCTTCACCACCTCGCTGAAACCCCCGGCATCGAAGCCCGCGCCCGGCTCGAAGGCGTGCGTGACGAAGTGGGTGAGGTCGATCGAGCCCAGGCAGCAGCAGCCGTACGGCGGCAGCGGCTGCTCGGCGCAGGGGTTGGTCGCCGCGATGGTCTCGCAGTAGTTGAGGTTGTTGTCGACGTTGATGCGGTCGAGGAACAGCACGCCCGGCTCGGCATGGTCGTAGGTGGACCGCATGATCAGGTCCCACAGCTTGGCGGCGGCCACGCGGCGGTACACCCACAGGCCGTCGGCGCGGCGGTGGGCGCCCGCCGCCTTCTGGGCGGCGCCGGGCTCGGCACGGTGCACCAGCTCCACGTCGGTGCCGGCCAGCACGGCCTGCATGAACTCGTCGGTCACGCCCACCGAGATGTTGAAGTTGCGCAGGTCGCCCTCGTCCTTGGCGCGGATGAAGGTCTCCACGTCGGGGTGGTCGCAGCGCAGCACCGCCATCTGTGCGCCGCGCCGGGCACCGGCGGATTCCACCGTTTCGCACGAGCGATCGAACACGCGCATGTAGCTCACGGGGCCCGAGGCGCTGGACTGCGTGGAGCCCACCCAGGCGCCTTGCGGCCGGATGCGCGAGAAGTCGTAGCCCACGCCGCCGCCGCGGCGCATGGTCTCGGCCGCCTCCGTCAGGGCCGTGTAGATGCCGGGGAAGCCCTCTTCCACCTGGGCGATGGAGTCGCCCACCGGCTGCACGAAACAGTTGATCAACGTGGCCGTCAGGTCGGTGCCGGCGGCCGAGTTGATGCGGCCGGCGGGCACGAAGCCGCGGCGCTGCGCCTCCACGAAGCGCTGTTCCCACAGGGCACGCTGCTCCGGCGCCTCCACGGCGGCCAGCGCCCGGGCGACGCGCAGACGCACCTCATCGAGCGTGCGCTCGTCGCCCTTGGCATATTTCTCGAGCAGCACCTCGGCGCTGATGGGCTGCGGCGGCAGGGCGGCCGGGGCGGGGGTGGCGGAGCGGGTGGCGGCGGTGCGGCGGGTGGTCGTCATGGTGTCACTGGGTATAAGCACAGGATCATGCCGCAAAGCCTCCGGCCCCGGCGGCGGCCACCCATGCGAATGCGGTGGATTTGAGCAGGCACAATGCCGGCCTTTCGAGCCGAGCCGCCCCTGCGCACCCCGCCGCCCATGACCGCCACCGACCCGACCCCGCCGGCGCCGCCCGCCGATGCGCCCGCCCCGACCCCGGCCCACGAGGCCATCCCGGCCGAGCCTGTGAGCGCCCACTCCGAGGGTGAGGCCCTGCCCGTCGACCAGCCGGCGGATGGCTCCGCGGACAACGTCGCCGAGGCGCCGGCCGGCGAGGCGGCCGACACCCCGGCTCAGCGCCTGTCGCCAGAGGCCTGCGCCGCCGAGCTCACGGCGCGCTTCCCGGCGCTGTTCGCCGGCCCGGCCAAGCCGGTGAAGCTGCGCATCCAGGCCGACATCCAGGCACGCGCCCCGGGGGTGTTCACCCGCGCCACCCTGTCGGCGTTCCTGCGGCGCCACACCGGCAGCACCAGCTACCTCATTGCCCTGACCCAGGCGCCCCAGCGTCTGGACCTGGACGGCCAGCCCGCTGGCGAGATCAGCGCCGAGCACCGTCAGGCCGCGGCCGACGAGCTGGCGCGCCGCCGCGCGTTGCGCGAGACGCGCCGCCAGGCCGACGAGGCGGCGCGGCGCGACCGCGCGCTGCTGCTGCGCGCCTTCGAAACCACCACGCTGACGCGCGAGAACTTCTGCGCGCTCAAGGGCATCGCCCCCGACGCGCTGGACGCCGTGCTGGCCCAGGCGCGCCAGGAAGCCATCGAAGCGCGCCAGGCACGCGACGCCGGCCCGGGTGGCCAGCGGCCCGGCAGACCCGGTGCCCATGGCCCGCGGCGCGACGGCAGCGGGCCCGGCCCGCGCCGGGACGGCGGCCCGCGACGCGAAGGCGGCGGCCCTCACCGGGAAGGTGCTGCTCCGCGCCCCGACGGCGGCGCACCGCGCCCGCCACGGCGCGGGCGCTGACGGCGGCGGCGGGCGGCCACGGCGCCGCCGCCCGAGGGGCGGCGCCCACGCCGGGCATTTCGGCGGCGCCCCGGGCGGTTTCGTCGGCGCCCCCGCCGTTCATCCGCTGCGCCTGCCGTTCATCACGCAGCGGCGACGGCTGGTCGCATGCGTGTGGTGCTGGACAGAGGGGCTGCCTACAGTGCACCCATCGACACACCGCACACGCCACCGAAGGAGCCGCACATGACCACCGACCGCACCCCCCGTTTCGTCACCGCCCTGAACGCCTCGCGCCGCATCGCCGCCGGCCTCTCGGTCGCCCTGACGGTGATGGTGATGGCCGGCGTCGGTGAGCTCGCCGACCAGCGCTACGACGACGCCGTGGCCGCCGCCGCCGACAGCCGGCCCACCCAGGTGGTGTACGTCACCGCCAAGCGCCTGCCGCGCGTCTGACCGCACACCGAGTTTCCGCTCCACTCCTCTTGGGCCCCGCGTGGGCCCTTTTTTGCGCCGGGTCGATTCGTGTGCCACGTCACGCCGGGCGCCGGGGCGACCCCCGGGGCTTCCCGCAGTGGGCGGCGGATGCAAGCTGGCTTTCAGCTGGCCTGCCTAGCCTGCCGCGCCACGCCCACCGCCGAAAGACCCCCATGAGAACCCGCCTGCTGCTCAGCCTCGCCCTGACCCTCGGCCCTGGCCTGCACGGTGTGTCGCACGCGCAGACTCCCCAGCCCCTGCGCGTGGGCTTCGTCTGCCCGCTGTCCGGGGGCTCGGCAGACTTCGGCCGCAGCGCGCAGATCGGTGCCGAACTCGCCGTGCACGAGATCAACGAGGTGGGCGGCTACATGGGGCGCCCGCTGGAGCTGGTGTCGCGCGACGACAAGGCCACGCCGGACGAAGGCCGGCGCGCCGCCGAGGACCTGGTGCTCAAGGAGAAGGTGGCCTTCACCGTGGGCTACTGCAACACCGGCGTGGCGCTGAAGTCGATCGACGTGTTCCAGCAGCACCAGCACCTGCTCATGGTGGCGGTGGCCACCGGCTCGGCGATCACCGCGCAGTTCCCGGCACCCGAGAGCTTCATCTTCCGCCTGTCGCCGCGCGACACGCTGCAGGCCGACTTCCTGGTGCGCGACGCGACCCGTCGGCGCGGCCTGCGCCGCATCGCCGTGTTCGCCGACCGCACGGCCTATGGGGAAGGTGGCCTGACGGACGTGAAGCGTTTCCTCGCCGAGCAGAACCTGCAGCCGGCCTACGTGGCGCGCTTCGACCTGGGCGTGGGCTCCCTGGTGGAGGAAGTGAAGGCGGCGCAGGCCGCGGGCGCCGACGCCATCATCGGCTACAGCGTGGGCCCCGAGCTGGCCACGTTGGCCGTCGCCCGCCAGCAGGCGCGTTTCGCGGGCCCGCTCTATGGCCCCTGGCCCATGTCGTTCCGCACCGTGTGGGACAAGTCCGGCGGGGCCGTCGAGGGCGGCATGATGGTGCAGTCCATCGTGCCCGACCTGTCCAACGAGCGGCGCAGCTCGTTCATCGCGCGGCTCAAGCGCCAGGCGGGCAACGCGCCGGTGTCGTCGCTCATGGCCGCCGCGCAGACCTACGACGCGGTGCACCTGATGATGCGCGCGGTCTTCCAGACGCGTGGCGACACGCGCGGCCCGGCGCTCAAGGCGGCCCTGGAGAACCTGGCCCAGCCCTACGCCGGCGTGGTCACCACCCACGACCAGCCGTTCAGCGCCCAGGACCACGACGCCTTCACGCTGAACATGATCTGGCTGGCCACCTGGCGCGGCGGCGCGCTGCAATACGTCTATGCGGACGATGCCAAGAAGGCCGCCGTGATCCGCCGCAAGACGCACTGAACCGGGCAGACAGCCGCCGCGGGCAGGCGCCGCTCAGCCCCGTCCCACGAAGGGCATGGCGGTGGCCATCACGGTGGTGAACAACACATTGGCGCCCAGCGGCAGCGAGGCCATGTGCACCACCGTGTCGGCCACGTGCTGCACGTCCATGCGGGGCTCGGGTCGACGGCTGCCGTCGGCCTGCGGCATGCCCTCGGCCATGGCCATGGTCATGTCGGTGGCGGCGTTGCCGATGTCGATCTGGCCCACCGCGATGTCGAAGGCCCGGCCGTCCAGCGCGCACGCGCGGGTGAGGCCGGTCATCGCGTGCTTGGTGGCGGTGTAGGGGGCCGAGTTCGGCCGCGGCGCGTGGGCGGAGATCGAGCCGTTGTTGATGATGCGCCCGCCGCGCGGCCGCTGCGTCTTCATCAGCCGGAACGCCTCGCGCGTGCACAGGAAGGCGCCGGTGAGGTTGGTGTCCACGGCCGCACGCCAGGCGTCCAGCGGCAGCTCGTCAATGGGCACGCCGGCGGTGAACACGCCGGCGTTGTTGAACAGCAGGTCGAGCCGCCCGAAGCGCCCGCGCACGGTGGCGAACAGCGCGGCGACGCTGTCGGCATCGGTCACATCGGCCACCACCGCCAGCGCGCGCGCCGGCGCCGTGGCAGCCGCACACGCGGTTTCCAGCGTCGCCAGGCGCCTGCCGGCGAAGACCACCGTCCAGCCGGCAGCCACGAGCGCCAACGCGCAGGCACGGCCCACGCCGCTGCCCGCGCCGGTGACGAGGGCGATGCGCGGCGGGGGCTCGGCCGGGGTGCCGGCATCACGGGGCGCCGGCATCGTCGGCGAGGGGGTGGGGGACGGCACGCTCATGCCGCGAGCTTACGCGGGCGCGCGGTGGCGCGACCGGGGCTCAACCCGGTCGGCCGTCCGCCCGCGGCGCCAGCATCCAGCGGCCGTAGCGCCAGGCCCACGCGCCCATGGCGGCCAGCCAGGCCTGCGCGGCCAGCAGCGTGAGCGGCGTGCCGGCGGCCGGCCACAGCGCCGCGGTCACGCGGGCCACCACGCCCAGCTGCAGCACCCAGAACAGCAGCCACACGGTGCGGTCGGCCACCAGGGCGCGCCCCCCATGGCCACAGGCCACGCGCGTGGCCATGGCCAGCAGCGTGCTGCCCAGGTAGCCCATGGTGAACGCGTGCAGCGGCGCCAGGCCCAAGGTGACGGCGCCGTCGGTCATGCCCTGCAGCACATGCGAGCAGCCCGACAGCGTGAAGGCCACCGCCAGCCAGAAGAAGCCCATGTGCAGCATGGCGAGCAGGCGGATGCGCAGGCTCTGGCGCAGGCCCCAGCGCACCGACAGCCAGAACAGCAGCAGGCCCGCGAGCCACTCCAGCGCGCCGCGCACCAGCGCGAGCGGCGCGGCCTGGCGGCCCAGCACCTCGGCCACGGAGAACGGCACCTGCAGCAGCACCATGGCGGCCAGCGCCAGCAGCACGGCACGCGGGCGCCAGGCGGCATTGCCGGGCAGCGCCGCCGCGGTGAAGAAGGGAATCATGCGGTGCGCCACGGTGACGAACAGCAGCGCAAAGCCGCCCCACAGGCCGGCACGGGTGGCGGCGCGCGCGGGCGCCTCGGCACCCAGCGTCACCGCCAGGGCCGCCGCCCACAGCGACAGGGCGGCCAGCCCCAGCGCCACCAGGATGAGGTGCGGATGGTCGCGGTCGGTCATCGGGCTCGCCGCCAGCAGCAGGCCGAACTGCGCCGTCATCAGCATCAGGCCGAGGCACACCACGCCCAGCCCGAGGCCCGCCACCGGCGCGGACAGGTGAAAGCCCGCGAGCGCCACGCCCCAGCCCGCCGCAAGCAGCCCCACCCCGGGCAGCAGCGCGCGCACGGGCAGCGGCTCGACGCCCAGCCAGCGCGGGCCCGCGGTGAATAGAAAGCCCATCACGAACAGCGGCATGAAGCCGTAGCCCATCGCCAGGCCATGCGCGACGGCGGGCGACACCGCCCAGGGCAGCGCGATGCCGCCATGGCGTGCCACCAGCATCGCCGCCCACCAGGCCGCGGTGAGCGCCAGCGCCACGCCACCGGCGAAGAAGCCGAGGCGGTGCGGGGCCACGAGCAACCAATGCCAGCCGGCGGCACGGCCGTCGGTGCGTCGCCGGGGGCCGCCGAAGCTGCGTGACGGCAGGCCGGCGGGAGCGGGTTGAAGCGGAATCATGGCGCGTCGGACGAGGAAGGTGCCAGCGGCCCGGAGGGTGGCGGCGCGGCCCGTGGGCGGCTGGCAGGGCGGGGTGAACGAACGCAATGGCCCCGGGAGGGGCCGGTGCGCAGGGCGGATCGGCAGGCTAGCGGCGCGAACGCCGACGGCCGTTGATCAGGGTCAACCCTAGGTGGAATTTTCCCATGCGGCGAACGGGTGGCGCCGCCTGGCCACCGTTGGCGCCCGTCGGCCACCGTCGGTCGCACCCCGCTGGCCGACGGCGGGAGCGGCCACGAGGATGCGGCCACCTCTCACCCACCGGAGACTTTCATGACCTCTGCCCTTCCCCGCATCGGCCTGTCCGTGGCCGCCCTGGCCGCCACCCTGCTGGCCGCCGCCACCCCGCCGGCGAGTGCCGCCGAGGGCCAGCGCCTCACCGTCGAGATCACCTCGCCTGGCGGCGAGGGCCAGCTGATGGTGGCGCTGTTCGACAACCCCGCAGGCTGGCTGCGCGCGCCGCGTGAAGGCGCCCGCCGGCCGCTGCCGCCGGCCGGCGAGCCGCTGCGTGTGGACTTCACCGGGCTGCCAGATGCGCCGGTGGCCGTGTCCGTGTTCATCGACCGCAACGGCAACGGCCGGCTGGACAGCAACGCCATCGGCATGCCGATCGAGCCCTACGGCTTCTCCAACGACGCGGCCGGCAGCTTCGGCCCGCCGCGCTTCGAGCAGGCGGCCGTGGACCCGCGCACCCAGTCGCACATCCGCATCCAGCTGCCCTGAGGAGAGGCCCGGTGGCCCACCCCGACCTGCTCTCTCGCCGCCGCTTCCTCGCCGCCGGTGCCGCGCTGGCGTCCACGCCGCTGTGGGCGGCCGGGACGTCGTCGCCTGCCCCCGGCGCCTGGCAGCCCGCCGCCCCCTTCGGTGACCACCCCGCCCTGGCGCCACTGCGCGGCCTGCAGGGCCAGGACCTGGCCTGCGACACGCTGGCCGTCCAGGGCCGCTGGCCGGCCGGCCTGCGCGGCACGCTCTACCGCAACGGCCCGGGCCTGATGGAACGCGCCGGCCAGCGCTACCACCACTGGTTCGACGGCGACGGCCTGGTGCAGGCCTGGCGTTTCGACGGCGAGGGTGGCGCCTCGCACCGCGCGCGCTTCGTGCAGACGGCCAAGTTCCGCGCCGAGCAGGCGGCCGGCGAGTTTCTGGTGCCGGCCTTCGGCACGGCCATCGCCGCGAAACGCCCGCTGCGCGGCCCCGACGACATGAACGTGGCCAACACCAGCGTGCTGCCGCTGCCCGGCCGGCTGCTGGCGCTGTGGGAAGGCGGTTCCGCCCACGCCCTGGACCCGGACACCCTCGCCACGCGCGGGCCGGTGGCCTGGACGCCCGAGCTGACCGGCATGCCGTTCTCCGCCCACCCCAAGGTGGAGCCGGACGGCACGGTGTGGAACTTCGGCACCGCGCACGACAAGCTGGTGCTCTACCAGCTGGACGCCGCGGGCGCGCTGCGGCGCCACGCGGTGACGGCCATGCCGCCGTGCGCCATGGTGCACGACTTCGTGGTCACGGCGCGCTTCCTCGTGTTCCTGCTGGCGCCGCTCACGCTGGACATGGCGGCCGTGCGCGGCGGCGCCGCCTTCACCGAGGCCATGCGCTGGCAGCCCGTCGGCGGGCCGCAGGCCACCCGCGTGCTGGTGGTGGACAAGGCGGACTTCCAGCGCCAGCGCGTGCTGGAGATCCCCGCCTGCATGGTGTTCCACTTCGCCAACGGCTGGGACGACGGCAACCTCATCACGCTGGACCTGGTGCGCGCCGCCGACTACCCGCGCCTGGACGCGCGGCTGCAGGACGTGGCCCGCGGCGAGTTCCGCGGCAGCGAGCCGTCCCGCCCGGCGCTGCTGCAGCTGGACCTGCGCCGCGGCAGCCACCGCTGGACGCTGGGCGAGGCCTCGGTGGAGTTCCCGGTGGTGGACCCGCGCGTGGTGGCCCGGCGCCACCGCCACACCTGGTGCCCGGCGGCACTGTCAGCGGGCCACGAACGCCGCTTCGGCTTCGACAGCCTGCTGGCGCTGGACCGTGAGCGCGGCACGCAGCAGGCCTTCACCTTCGGCCCGCAGGCGGTGGTGGAGGAGCATGTGTTCGTGCCGCGCCCCGGCAGCACGGCCGAAGGCGACGGCTGGCTGCTGGGCACCGGCTACGACATCACCCGCCGGCGCAGCTTCGCCAGCGTGTTCGAGGCCCGCGCCCTGTCCGACGGCCCGGTGGCCGTGGCCTGGCTGCCGTACGCGCTGCCGTACGGCTTCCATGGTCAGTTCGTGGCGGGCTGAGCTCCCTCGCCGGGCTCGTCCGGCGCGGCGGCCCGCACGCGCACGGCGCAGTGCTTGAAGCCGGGGATCTTGGCCGTCGGGTCCAGCGCCGGGTGGGTGAGCAGGTTGGCCGCCGCCTCCGCGTACGCGAAGGGGATGAACACCGCGCCGGGCGGCGTGCCGTCATCACGCCGCGCGCGCAGGCGCACCTGCCCGCGGCGCGACGCCACCTCGATCCAGCCGCCCGGGGCCACGCCCAGCCGCGCCAGGTCCTGCCCATGCAGGCTGGCCGTGGGCGCCGGCTCCAGCACGTCGAGCACCTCGCTGCGGCGCGTCATGCTGCCGGTGTGCCAGTGCTCCAGCTGGCGGCCGGTGATCAGCACGAAGGGCCAGTCGGGGTCGGGCGATTCGCCTGGCGGGCGCAGCGCCGCCGGCACCAGGCGCAGGCGCCCGGTGGGCGTGGGGAATCGCTCGGTGAAGATCACCGGCTGGCCGGGGTCGTCCTCGCTCACGCACGGGTAGGTCACCGCACCGTCGTGCAGCAGGCGTTCCCACGGCACGCCATCGAGCACGCCGTGCGCCTGCGGGCCGCGCATGGCCTGGCGCATCTCCTCGTACACCGCCTGCACGCCGGCCTCGGGGCCCACGTAGTCCCAGCCCAGGCCCAGGCCCAACCCCAGGCCACGTGCCATCTGCTGGATGATCCACAGGTCGGGCCGCGCCTGGCCCGGCGGGTCGATGGCGCGCCGGCCGAGCTGCACCGTGCGGTCGGTGTTGGTCACCGTGCCGGTCTTCTCGGGCCAGGCGCTGGCGGGCAGCACCACGTCCGCCAGCCAGGCCGTCTCGGTGAGGAACAGGTCCTGCACCACCAGGTGGTCCAGCGCAGCCAGGCCGGCGCGCGCATGCGCCAGGTCCGGGTCGCTCATGGCCGGGTTCTCGCCCATGATGTACATGCCGCGGATGCGCGCGGGGTCGTCGGCCGGCCGCAGCGCATCGTGCAGGATCTCCACCACCGTGCGCCCCGGCTGCTCGGCCAGCGGCGTGCCCCAGAAGCGGCCGAACCACTCGCGCACGGCCGGCTCCGACACCCGCTGGTAGCTCGGGAACATCATGGGGATCAGGCCCGCGTCGCTGGCGCCCTGCACGTTGTTCTGGCCCCGCAGCGGATGCAGGCCGGTGCCAGGGCGGCCGATCTGGCCGGTGATGGCCGCCAGGGCGATGAGGCAGCGCGCGTTGTCGGTGCCGTGCACGTGCTGGCTCACGCCCATGCCCCAGAGGATCATGGACGCCGGGCTGGTGGCGTAGGCACGCGCCACCTCGCGCAGCGTGGCCGCCGGGATGCCGGTGACCGGCTCCATCGCCTCGGGCGAGAAGGCCTGCACCTGCGCCCGCAGCGCCTCGAACTCATCCACCCGCTCGGCGATGAACGCCGGGTCGGTGAGGCCCTCCTCCACGATGGTGTGCAGCATCGCGTTGAGCAGCGCCACATCGGCGTCGGGACGGAAGTTCAGCACCCGCCAGCAATGCCGCGCCAGGTCCGTGCGGCGGGGGTCGGCCAGCACCACCCGCGTGCCGCGCTCGGCCGCGTTCTTGATCCAGGTGGCCGCCACGGGGTGGTTCTGCGTGGGGTTGGCACCGATCACCAGCACGAAGGCGGCGTGCTGCACGTCGGCCACCGGGTTGCTCACCGCGCCCGAGCCCACGCCCTCCAGCAGCGCTGCCACGCTGCTGGCGTGGCACAGGCGCGTGCAGTGGTCCACGTTGTGGTTGCCGAAGGCCGTGCGCACCAGCTTCTGGAAGAGGTAGGCCTCCTCGTTGCTGCCCTTGGCGGAGCCGAAGCCCGCCAGCGCGGCCGTGCCGTGCGCCTCGCGCAGCCGCTTCAGGCCACCGGCCGCCAGCGCGAGCGCCTCGTCCCAGCTGGCCTCGCGGAAGACCTCGCGCCAGTCACGCAGCGGCTGGCCGGGCGGGTGGATGGCGCCCGCGTCCTTGGCCGCGCCCTCGCGGCGCACCAGCGGCACGGTGAGCCGCTGCGGGTGCGCCACGTAGTCGAAGCCAAAGCGGCCCTTCACGCACAGCCGGCCGGCATTGGCCGGGCCGTCGCGGCCCTGCACGCCGACGATGCGTTCGCCGCGCACCTGGTAGGTGATCTGGCATCCCACGCCGCAGTAGGGACACACCGAATCCACCTCGCGGTCCACCCGCCGGTCGCCCACGAGCGTGCGCGCGCTCAGCGCCCCCGTCGGGCAGGCCTGCACACACTCCCCGCAGGCCACGCAGCTGCTGGCGCCCATCGGGTCACCGAGATCGAACACCACCTGGGTGGCCGCCCCGCGGCCGCGCAGGCCGATGACGTCGTTGACCTGCACCTCGCGGCAGGCGCGCACGCAGCGCGTGCACTGGATGCAGGCGTCCAGCCGCACCCGCATGGCCGGGTGGCTGTCGTCGGGCGCGGGCTGCGCGCGCTGCAGCGCCTGCAGGGCCGGGCGCGGCCGCACGCCCAGGCGCTCGGCCCACTGCGAGAGCTCGCCGTGCGGCCGGCTGGCATCGCCCTCGACCCAGGCGGCGCCCTCGGCCGGCAGGTCGGCCAGCAGCAGCTCCACCACCATGCGCTGGCTGCGGCGGGCGCGCTCGCTGCCGGTGTGCACCACCATGCCCGGCTGGACCGCCCGGCAGCACGAGGCGGCCAGCGTGCGCTCGCCCTGCACCTCCACCACGCACGAGCGGCAGTTGCCATCGGGCCGCAGCCCGTCCGCATGGCACAGCCGCGGGATGGCGACGCCTGCGCGGTCGGCCGCCTGCAGCAGGGTCTCGCCGGGCTGCGCCTGGCAGGGCTGGCCGTCGAGCGTGAACGACACGGGTGCCACGAGAGTGTGCGGCGCGTTCATCGGGCCGCCTCCGTGCCGACCGGGTCGGTGCCCAGTTCGTGGGGGAAATGGCGCTGCACGCAGCGCAGCGGGTTGGGCGCCGCCTGGCCCAGGCCGCAGATGGACGCGTCGGCCATCACCTGCGCCAGGTCGTCCAGCGTGGCGAGGTCCCAGTGGGGCTCGGCCATCAGCGCCGCGGCCTTGGCCGTGCCCACGCGGCAGGGTGTGCATTGGCCACAGCTTTCGTCGGCGAAGAACCGCATGGCGTTCAGGG
Organism: Burkholderiales bacterium; assembly: GCA_016213265.1. Classification (GTDB taxonomy): domain Bacteria; phylum Pseudomonadota; class Gammaproteobacteria; order Burkholderiales; family Burkholderiaceae_C; genus Ideonella. Next base: position 20,196 of record JACRBA010000186.1, read on the forward strand.
CGACGTCGCGCGCCCGGTCGTGCTGCGAGAGCACGACGATGGCCGCCGAGCCGATGAAGGCGCCGTGCGACTGCAGGGTGTCGAAGTCCAGCGGCAGATCGGCCAGCGACGCGGGCAGGATGCCGCCCGAGGCCCCGCCGGGCAGGTAACCGTACAGGGTGTGTCCCTCGGCCATGCCACCGCAGAACTCGTCCACCAGCTCGCGCAGGGTGATGCCCGCCGGCGCCAGCTTGACGCCCGGGCGGCGCACACGGCCGCTCACCGAGAACGAACGCAGGCCGCGGCGGCCATGCCGGCCGAAGCCGGCGAACCAGGCGCCGCCGCGCTCGACGATGTCGCGCACCCAGTACAGCGTCTCGAAGTTGTTCTCCAGCGTGGGCCGGCCGAACGCGCCGCGCTCGGCGATGTAGGGCGGCCGCAGCCGCGGCTCGCCGCGCCTGCCCTCGATGCTCTCGTCCATGGCGGATTCCTCGCCGCAGATGTAGGCGCCCGCGCCGCGCCGCAGCTCGATGTGCGGCAGCGGACATGGCGGCTCGGCGTGCAGCAGCGCCAGCTCGCGCTGCAGCAGGGCGCGGCAACCGGCGTACTCATCGCGCAGGTAGAGGTAGACGGTGTCGGTGCCCACCACCTGCGCGGCGATGAGCACGCCTTCGAGGAAGCGGTGCGGGTCGCGCTCGAGATAGGTGCGGTCCTTGAAGGTGCCCGGCTCGCCCTCGTCGATGTTGACGGCCAGCACGCGCGGGGCCGGCTGCTCGCGCACGATGCGCCACTTGCGCCCGGCCGGAAAACCGGCGCCGGCCAGGCCGCGCAGGCCCGCCGCGTCCAGCTCGGCCAGCACGTCCTCGGCGGCCCGCTCGCCCTGCACCACCGCGGCGGCGAGCTGGTAGCCACCGGCGGCGCGGTAGGCCGCATAGCCCGTCGCCGCCGGGGCGATGGCGTCGCCCGCGGGCAGCTCACCCGGTGCCCAGGCCACCGGATCGAATGGCGTCGTCGGCTCGGGCGGCAGCGGATGCGCGGTGTCGCCTGCGGCGATGCAGCCGACCACGCCCGCCTCGGTGGCCCGGGGCACGGGCCGCTGGCCGACCACCACCACCGGCGCCTGCTCGCAACGCCCCACGCAGGGCGCACCGACCACGCGCACCGAAGCGCCGAGCACGCCGCTGGCCAGCCGGCCAAGCAGCGCGCCGCTGCCCGCCTGGGCGCACGAGGGGCTCTCGCACACCCGCACCGTCAGTGCAGGTGCCGGCGCGTCGTCGCGCAGCAGCAGGAAGTGGTGGTAGAAGCTGGCGACCTCCACCACCTCGGCCATGGCCAGCCCCATCTCGGCGGCCAGGGCGACCAGCACGCCGTCGTGCAGGGCGCCGCGGGCGTCCTGCAGCACATGCAGGTGCTCGATGAGGCGATCGGGCGCATGCGGCCCCGGGCCGATGAGCGCGCGCACCTGCGCACGCAGGGCGGGGTCGGCCTGGCGGCCCTTGGGCTGGGCCCGCGGGCGCCGGCCCGCGGGAAGGATGGCGATCGGGTCGGGCATGCGGCCGAGTATGCGGCATGCCCTGGGGCCCGGCCGCGCAGGCCGGGGGCGAAGGCTCAGCCGCGCAGGTCGCGCTTGGCCCGCAGGATGGCCGTGACGGTGGCGTTGGAGGCGTGGGCGAAGGCCGTGCCGCCGCCCAGCAGGCGCTCGGCCTCCGCGTACGCCTGGCGGTTCACGGCATGGGCCACCTCGCCCGCGGCACGGTGGAAGCCGGCATGCTCCTGCACCAGGGCCACGAAGGTGGGGTGATGGCCCCAGCGGCCCTGGCCGCCGCCATGCAGCCACTGGCCCAGCGGGCAGCGGTCGTCGCGGCACAGCGTGTCGGCATCGAGCTGGGTGTGCTGGGCGATGGCCGAACGCAGCTTCACCTTCCAGGCCCGGTGGGCCTCCACGGCACTGTCGAAATCGAAGGTGGCCGGGGTCGCGGGCGCGGCGCCCGCTGCGGCCGACGACGCCTCGGCGGCGGGCAGCTTGAACGCAGCCACCCGCCCGGCCAGCGCCGAGGCGCGGTCGCGCAGCGACGACGCCGCGGCCGCGGTCTGCTCCACCAGCGCCGCGTTGCTCTGCGTGGTGCGGTCGAGCTCCTGGGCTGCCTGCCCCACCTGCTGCACGCCGGTGGACTGTTCGGCCGTGCCCACGGCGATCTGGCCGATGAGCTCGCCCACGCGCTCGGCGCTGCCCACCACCTGGTCGATGGCGCCCTGGGCGCGCTGCACCACCTGGCTGCCATCCTGCACCTGCGCCATGCTGGTCTGGATGAGGGAGGTGATCTCGCGTGCCGCTTCCGCCGAGCGCTGCGCCAGGCTGCGCACCTCGCCCGCCACCACGGCGAAGCCGCGGCCGGCATCGCCGGCCCGCGCGGCCTCCACCGCCGCATTGAGCGCCAGGATGTTGGTCTGGAACGCGATGCCGTCGATGACGGTGATGATCTCACCAATGCGCGAGGACGACTGGCCGATGGTTTCCATCGTGCGCACGACCTCGTGCATCGCCCGCCCGCCCTGGGTGGCCGCGTCGGCGTTCTCGCGCGCGATGGCGGCCGCCTGGTTGGCGTGTTCGGCGGTGGCGCGCACCGTGCCGGAGATCTCCTCCATCGACGCCGCGGTCTGTTGCAGGTTCGCGGCCGTCTGCTCCGTGCGCGAGGACAGGTCCATCGCGCCGGCAGCGATCTCGCTGCTGGCGTGCAGAATCTCGTCGCTGCCGCCGCGCACATCACGCACGATGGCACGCAACGCGTTCTGCATGTCACCCAGCGCGGTCATCAGCTCTGCGGCTTCGTCGCGGCCCCAGGGGTGCGGTTGGGTCGTGAGGTCGCCCTGGGTCATCGCGAGCAGGTGGCGGCGCGTCTCGCGCAGCCCACCATCCATCACGCGGAAGAACGAGGCGAAGAAGTAGGCGGCCATCACCAGGCCCAGCACGAGCACGGCGGCCACGGCAGTGGCCCGCGAGTCGCCGCGCGCCACGCGTTCCCCGATGAGACGATCGAGCTCGTCGAGCATGCGCTGCTGGGTGACGAGCAGCGCGGCGGCGAGCGACTGTCGGGCCGTCGCCACCGCCGCCGCGTCGCGCGCCTGCACGGCCTGGCGCACCGCCTGCCAGCGGGCGGTCACTTCGTCCATGGCCAGTGCGGCGCGCGCCCCGGGGTGCAGCGCCTCGACCTTGCCGACCGCGGCATCCAGCTGGCCGTGCAGCAGCTCGGCATAGGCCTCGGCACGGGCGATGGCGAGACCGTCCGCGTCGGGTGTCCCGGCGAGGGCGGCGAGCCGCCCGCTGTCGGCCAGGTACTGCGGCACCCGCATGAGCGAGCCGTCCATGAGGTAGTAGGTATCGATGTCCGGGTCCAGCGTCAGGTTCGATCCGTCGGTGGCCTGGATGACGAGCGCGATGGCGGCCCGGGCGACGGCCTCGGGCGCGTCGCCGCCGGTCGCCGGCGCGGACACCGCCTGCTTCAGCGCCGCCAACGAGGCCGCCGTGCCGAACTCGTCGCCGCTGGCCTGCTGCGCAGCGTCCAGGCGCGCGAGCACGGCCTGCCAGGCGGCCACATCCGGCCCGCGGGCCGAGGCGCTCTCCCGCAGCGCCTGCTCCAGGGCGGGCATCGCCTGGCGCGCGAAGGCCAGGCCCCGCTGCTCCTTGGTGGAGAACTCACGGGCATCGCTGTACTGGCTGAACCAGGCCACCGCCAGCACCCCCAACGGCACGGCGAAGCAGGCGCTCACGATGAGTGCCTTGGCGCGAAAACCGAGCCGGCGGAACAGGCGCACGCCGGGGGCCCAGAACCCGTGGTAGCCGAAAAAGCTGTCTCGGCTGTGTGCAGCCGGCGACCCGTCTTGCATGTGTCGTTCCCTCTCCGTGGTCCATGGGGCAGGCAGACGCACCGACCCGGTGCGAACTCCTTCGTCCCTCGCGAATTCATTGTTCGCGGCGTGGACAGTGGCTATCGGTCGATATGCGCCAGGGTTGACCCCGATTTCGGCGGCCACAATCGGCGCATGGAACAGACGGACGTGGTGGTCATCGGCGCGGGCGTGGTGGGCCTGGCGTGCGCACGCTCGCTCGCCCGAGCGGGGCGCGAGGTGATCGTGCTGGACAGCGAAGCCGCCTTCGGCAGCGCCACCAGCGCGCGCAACAGCGAGGTGATCCACGCGGGTCTGTACTACCCGGCCGGCTCGTGGCGCGCACGGCTGTGCGTGCAAGGCAAGCAGTTGCTCTACGCCTACTGCGAGGAGCGCGGTGTGGCCCATCGGCGCTGCGGCAAGCTGGTGGTGGCCACCGATGCCGCCGAGCTGCCCTGGCTTGAGCGCCTGCGCGCCCAGGCCGAGGCGAACGGCGTGCACGACCTGCGCGCGCTGGCGGCCGACGAGGCGCGCGCCCTTGAGCCGGAACTGGCCTGCCATGGCGCGCTGCTGTCGCCATCGACCGGCATCGTCGACAGCCACGCGCTGATGCTCGCGCTGCTGGGCGAGACCGAGTCGCACGGCGGCGCACTGGTGCTCAAGTCGCCCGTGCAGCGCGGCCGGGTGCGGGCCGATGGGATCGAGCTGGACGTGGGCGGTGAGGCCGCGTGCACGCTGCACGCGCGCGCCGTGGTGAACGCCGCGGGTCTGCAGGCCTGCGCGTTGGCCGCGTCGATCGACGGCCTGGACAGCCGCCACGTGCCTGTGCCGCACTTCGCCCAGGGCGCCTACTTCGCCCTCAGCGGGCGGGCGCCCTTCTCTCACCTGGTCTACCCGGTGCCGGGCGCCAGCAGCCACCTGGGCGTGCACCTGACGCTCGACCTGGCCGGCCAGGCCCGCTTCGGCCCGAGCTTCCGCTGGGTGGACGACATCGACTATCGGGTGGACCCGGCGGACGGCGCCCATTTCGCCGCCGAGGTGATGCGCTACTGGCCGGGCCTGGCGCAGCGGGGGGCCGATGCGCTGCAGCCCGCCTACGCCGGCGTGCGCCCGAAGATCAGCGGCCCCGGCGAGCCGGCGGCGGACTTCCGCATTGACGGGCCCGCCGAGCACGGCGTGCCGGGCCTGGTGAACCTGTTCGGCATCGAGTCGCCCGGCCTCACCGCCGCGCTGGCGATCGGCGACGAGGTGGCGCGCCGGCTCGCGCGCTGAGGCGACGGCCGCGCACTGCGCGCCGCCCGGGTCAGTGCAGCACCAGCAGCGGCAGCTTGCAGCGGCCGAGCACGGCCTTGGTGTGCGAGCCGAACAGCAGCTCACCCAGGGCACCGCGGCCGTGCGTGGCCATGACGATCAGGTCGCAGCCATGCTCGCCCGCTGCCTGCACGATGGCATCGTCGATGTGGGTGGTGCGCGCGTAGTGGCCGGAGAACGGCACGCCAGCCGCCTGCGCCCGCGCGCGAAAGACGTCCAGGATCTGCCGGGCATGGCTGGCCGCCGCCGCCTCGGCCTGCTCATGCTCGCGCAACACCACCGCAGGATGGCGGCCCACGGCGGGCAACACGGGGTCAGGTTCGGCGACGAAGCCGGTGATGCTGGCGTCGAGCTTGCGCGCCAGGGCGATGCTCTCGGCCATCGCGCGTTCGCTCAGCTCGCCGCCGTCCACCGGCACCAGCAGGTGTTGGTACATGGCGCGTCCTCGGGGTGGGAGGCGACGTGCATGCCCGGGGCGGCGCAGCGTCGCTCGCCGGCAATCTACGCCGACCGCGACGTGGCGGCTTGCGTCGTGTCAAGCCGCCGTGGATCGCCTCACTGCGAGGCGGCGGCAGAGGCCGGGGCGACGACCGGCTCGGACGCGGCGGGCACCGCCGCCGGGGCGCTGGCCGTCTCGGACGCGGCCGGGGCGTGGCTGTCGATGCCGTGCTTCTCACCCGACATGTCGATGTCGCCGCCCTTGGAGAGCATGTACACCGCCAGTGCGGCGAAGACGACGAAAGCGAGCAGCAGTTTCCACATGGTGGCTTGGTCCTGTTGGTAGATACCGGCGGGTGCCGGGGTGATTGTCGGGGACGATAGAGGGGCAGTCTGACACGGTGCCTACGTGACGCCCACCCAAAGAAAAGCGGCCCCGTGGGGCCGCTCGGTGCGCGCATCACCGGTGCCTCGCGGGGCACCGATGGGATGCGGGTCAGTCCTGGGCGTAGATGTCCACGTCCTTGGTTTCCTTCACGAACAGCATGCCGACGATGAAGGTCATGGTGGCGATGATGATCGGGTACCACAAGCCGTTGTACATGTTGCCCGTGGCCGCCACGATCGCGAACGAGGTGGTGGGCAGCAGGCCGCCGAACCAGCCGTTGCCGATGTGGTACGGCAGGCTCATCGAGGTGTAGCGGATGCGGGTCGGGAACAGCTCCACCAGCATGGCGGCGATCGGGCCGTACACCATGGTCACGTAGATGACCAGCAGGGTGAGGATGGCCACGACCTTGACCTTGTCCACCTTGGCCGGGTCGGCCTTGGTCGGGTAGCCGGCGGCCTTCAGCGTGTCGGCCACGTCCTTCTTGAAGGCGGCGATGGCCTTGGTGCTGTCCTCGTCGAACTTCGAGTTCACCACGTTGCCCACCGGGGCGGTGATGACCTTGTCGCCCACCGTGATGGTGGCCGGGCCGGTGCCGGCGGCGTTCTCGTAGCTCACCGAGCTTTGCGCCAGGAAGCGCTTGGCGATGTCGCACGAGCTGCGGAAGTCGATCTCACGGGCGATCGGGCTGCCCTGGAAGGAGCATTCCTTCGGGTCGGCCGTGATCACCACGCGGGTCTTCTCCTGGGCCGCGGCCAGGTCGGGGTTGGCGGCCTTGGTCAGCGCGCCGAACAGCGGGAAGTAGGTCAGCGCGGCCAGCAGGCAGCCGGCCATGATGATGGGCTTGCGGCCGATCTTGTCCGACAGCGTGCCGAACACCACGAAGAACGGGGTGCCGATCAGCAGCGAGACAGCGATCAGGATGTTGGCCGTCGCGGCATCCACCTTCAGCGCCTGCGTCAGGAAGAACAGCGCGTAGAACTGGCCCGTGTACCAGACCACGGCCTGGCCGGCGGTCAGGCCGATCAGCGCCAGGATCACGATCTTCAGGTTCTTCCACTGGCCGAAGGATTCGGTCAGCGGCGCCTTGGAGGTCTTGCCCTCTTCCTTCATCTTCTTGAAGGCGGGCGATTCGTTCATGGACAGCCGGATCCACACGCTGATGGCCAGCAGGAAGATCGACACCAGGAACGGCACGCGCCAGCCCCAGTCAGCGAAGGCGGCCTCGCCCAGCGCGGTGCGGGTGCCCAGGATCACCATCAGCGACAGGAACAGGCCCAGCGTCGCGGTGGTCTGGATCC
>JACRBA010000189.1 GCA_016213265.1 Burkholderiales bacterium
AGGCTGCTGCGTACCGAGGTGGGGGCGGAGGAAATCGCCGAGGTGGTGTCGCGTGCTACCGGGATACCCGTCTCCAAGATGATGGAAGGCGAGCGCGACAAGCTGCTGCAGATGGAGCGCAAGCTGCACGAGCGCGTGGTGGGCCAGGACGAGGCCATCGTCGCGGTGGCCGATGCCATCCGCCGCTCGCGTGCCGGCCTGTCCGACCCCAACCGTCCGCTGGGCTCCTTCCTGTTCCTGGGCCCCACCGGGGTGGGCAAGACCGAGCTGTGCAAGGCGCTGGCGGGCTTCCTGTTCGACAGCGAGGACCACATGATCCGCGTCGACATGAGCGAGTTCATGGAGAAGCACTCGGTGAGCCGCCTGATCGGCGCGCCCCCTGGGTACGTGGGCTACGAGGAGGGCGGGGCGCTCACGGAAGCCGTGCGCCGCAAGCCCTACAGCGTGATCCTGCTCGACGAGGTCGAGAAGGCGCACCCGGACGTGTTCAACGTGCTGCTGCAGGTGCTGGACGACGGTCGCCTGACCGACGGCCAGGGCCGCACCATCGACTTCAAGAACACGGTCATCGTGATGACCAGCAACCTGGGCTCGCACCTCATCATGCAGATGGCGGGGCAGCCGAGCGAGGCCATCCGCGATGCGGTGTGGGTGGAGGTCAAGCAGCACTTCCGGCCGGAGTTCCTCAACCGGATCGACGAGACGGTGGTCTTCCACGCCCTCGACCAGGCGAACATCGAGTCCATCGCCCGCATCCAGCTGAAGAACCTGGAGGCCCGGCTGGCCCGCATGGAGATGAAGCTGGACGTCTCGCCCGAGGCGCTGGCCGAGATCGCCAAGGTGGGCTTCGACCCGGTGTTCGGCGCACGGCCGCTCAAGCGCGCCATCCAGCACCAGATCGAGAACCCGGTGGCCCGGCTCATCCTCGAAGGCAAGTTCGGCCCGAAGGATGTGATACCGGTGCGCGTGGAGGATGGCCACTTCGCCTTCGAGCGCGTGGTGCACTGAGCTGGCACGTCAGCGCGCTCCCGGGGCCCCGACCTAGAATGACCGTTTCATGACTGGAACGGCCATGCACCCGGCCGGGGACCCGATGCAAGAGCAGACGAGCGAGGCCGCGGCGCCGGTCGTGGTGATCGGTGCCGGCCTGGCTGGACTCACCGTGGCGCTGCACCTGGCGGCGCAGGGCCAGCCGGTGATCGTGCTGGCCAAGCGCAGCCTGGGTGAGGGGGCCACCGCCTGGGCGCAGGGCGGCATCGTTGGCGTGCTCGGGTCCGACGACAGCGTCGAGTCCCATGTGCGCGACACGCAGGACGCTGGCGCCGGGCTGGTGGACGAGCACACGGCGCGCTTCATCGCCGAGCACAGCCCCGAGGCGATCGAGTGGCTCGTGGCCCAGGGCGTGCCGTTCTCGCCCGACCCGCAAGGCCCGCTGGGCCTGCACCTCACGCGCGAGGGCGGCCATGCCGTTCGTCGCATAGCCCACGCGGCCGACGCCACCGGGCGGGCCATCCACAATGCCCTGCTGGCGCGCGCGAGCGCCCACCCGCTGGTCACGCTGAAGGCCCGCTGGATGGCGGTGGACCTCATCACCGAGCGCCACTTGAAGCGGGCGGACGCGCCGCCCAGCTGCCACGGCGTGTATGCGCTGGACATCGATGCGCAGCGCGTGGAAACGCTGCCCGCGCGTGCGGTGGTGCTGGCCACGGGTGGCGTGGGCAAGACCTACCGCTACACCACCAACCCCGACACCGCGACGGGCGACGGCATCGCCATGGCGTGGCGGGCGGGCTGCCGGGTGGCGAACATGGAGTTCATCCAGTTCCACCCCACCTGCCTGTACCACCCGCAGGAGCGCAGCTTCCTCATCACCGAGGCGCTGCGCGGCGAAGGCGCGGTGCTGCGTCTGCCGGCCAACGGCAGCGCCGGCCGCGAGGCCACGGCGGAGGAACCGTGGGGCCCCCGCTTCATGGCCGATCACGACCCGCGCGCCGAGCTGGCCCCGCGTGACATCGTGGCGCGCGCCATCGACTTCGAGATGAAGAAACACGGCGTGGACCATGTCTGGCTCGACGCCACGCACCTGGGCGAGGCATTCCTCAAGGAGCACTTCCCCACCATCCACGCCCGCTGCCTGCAGCTGGGCATCGACATCGCCCGCCAGCCCATCCCGGTGGTGCCGGCGGCGCACTACACCTGCGGCGGTGTGGTCACCGACCTGGCCGGTCGCGCCGACCTGCCGGGGCTGTATGCGGTGGGCGAGGCCACCTACACCGGCCTGCACGGCGCCAACCGGCTGGCGAGCAACTCGCTGCTGGAGTGCGTGGTGATCGGCCGCACCTGCGCCGCCTCGATCCTCGACACGCCCGCCACCGAGCGGCCGGCGCTGCCCGCCTGGGACGAAAGCCTGGTCGAGAGCGCCGACGAGCAGGTCGTCATCTCGCACAACTGGGACGAGCTGCGCCTGCTGATGTGGAACTACGTGGGCATCGTGCGCACCACCAAGCGCCTGGAGCGGGCGCTGCACCGCATCGAGCTGCTGCGCGGCGAGATCGACGAGTACTACGCCAACTTCCGCGTCACGCGTGACCTGCTGGAGCTGCGCAACCTGGTCGAGTGCGCCGAGCTCATCGTGCGCTCAGCCCTGGTGCGGCACGAGAGCCGCGGGCTGCATTTCAGCCGCGATTTTCCGCACACGCTGCCGGTGAGCTTCCCGACGGTGCTCACCCGGCCCGCGCGCAGCGGCGCCCGCTAGCGAGATCGCGCGCGCGCTCGCCTCAGCGGCGGGCGCGCATGGCGTTGCGCGCCTGGACAAAGCCGAACGCGAACTCCACCGCTTCCTGCACGGCACGCTCACTCTCCGTGCGCTCGTGCTCGGTCTGGAAGAAGGCGAAGTCGACGTCGTGGCGGATGTAGCGCGGCGGCAGCCGGTTCAGCGCCACGCAGGCGATGTCGGCCAGCACGTCGTCGTTGTCCTGCAGGTGAGGCGAGTGCCGGGCCTGGTCCAGCACGGCCGCGTACACGGCCTTCTCGTAGAAGTTGTGGATCGACGAGGTGTCCATCTCGGGCAGGCGTGGGAAGTGGCGATCCCGCCGAGTGTGGCGTGCCTGGCGCCCGGTGAGGGACGGAAATGCGTGCGATTTCCCGCGCGGTTCCGAGACGCCAGGGGCCCCGGCGCCCCACCCGTCTCAGGCGGCCCCGGTGTCGAGCACGCGCATGGAGTAGTCCACCGCGACCACGTCCTTGGTCAGCTTGCCGATGGAGATGCGGTCCACGCCGGTCGCCGCGATCTCACGCAAGGCACCCAGCGTCACCCCGCCGGAGGCCTCCAGGAGCGCGCGGCCCGCCGTCAGCGCGACCGCCTCGCGCATCAGGCCGGGGCTGAAGTTGTCCAGCAGCACGCTGGTGGCGCCGGCGTCGAGTGCCTGCTGCAGCTCGGCCAGCGACTCCACCTCGATCTGGATGTCGACGCCGGCGTTGAGTGCGCGGGCCTGCTGCAGCACCGCGGGGATGCCGCCGGCCGCCGCGATGTGGTTCTCCTTGATCAGGATGCCGTGCCACAGCGCCAGGCGCTGGTTCTGGCCGCCGCCCACCCGCACCGCGTACTTCTGGGCCTGGCGCAGACCCGGGAGGGTCTTGCGCGTGTCCAGCACCGCGCAGCCGCGCGGGTTGGGCGAGGCCCCGGCGATCGCGTCCACGTGCCGCCGGGTGACGGTGGCGGTGCCCGACAGCAGCTGCAGGAAATTCAGCGCGGGCCGCTCGGCCGACAGCAGCGCGCGCGCATCGGACTGGATCTCGCACACCGGCGTGTCGGCCACCATGCGGGTGCCCTCGTCGTAGTGCCAGGCCAGGGTGGCGTGGGGGTCGAGTGCGCGCAGGCAGGCATCGAACCATTCGCGCCCGCACAGCACCGCCTCCTCGCGCACCACCACGCGGGCGCGCACGCGGCGGCCTGCGGGCACGAGCTGGCCGGTCCAGTCGCAGCGGCCGATGTCTTCGAACAGGGCGTCGCGCACGTTGCGCGCGCGGGCTTCTTCCAGGGTCTCGTCGTGGTCGAACATGGCGATGTACTCAGGCCGCGCCGATGCCGCGGACCATGCCCTGCACCTTGGGCGCCAGGGCGGAGGGGTGGGCGGCCACGAAGGCCAGCATGCGGTCGATGCAGCGCACGGCGTGGCGGCCGACGGCGGCATCCACATGCACCTCGCCGCTGCCGTGCTCGAGGCAGTCCACCACGCCCTGCAGGCCGTTCATGGCCATCCAGGGGCAGTGCGCGCAGCTCTTGCAGGTGGCCGAGTTGCCGGCGGTGGGGGCTTCGATCAGCGTCTTGCCCGGCGCCAGCTGGCGCATGCGGTGCATGATGCGGTTGTCCGTGGCCACGATGTATTCCTTCGCGTGGCCTTCGATCACCGCTTTGAGCATCTGCGAGGTGGAGCCGACGACATCCGCCAGTTGCACCACGCCCTCGGGCGACTCGGGGTGCACCAGCACCATCGCGTCTGGGTGCTCGGCCTTGAGCAGATCGAGTTCGAGTGCGCGGAACTCGTCGTGCACGATGCACGCGCCGTGCCACAGCAGCATGTCCGCGCCGGTCTCCTGCTGGATGTAGCGGCCCAGGTGGCGGTCGGGTGCCCAGAGGATCTTCTGGCCCTGCTCCTTGAGGTGGCGCACGATGGCCAGGGCGCAGGAGCTGGTCACCATCCAGTCGGCGCGCGCCTTCACGGCGGCGCTGGTGTTCGCGTAGACCACCACCTGGCGGTCGGGGTGGGCGTCGCAGAAGGCCGCGAAATCGTCCGGCGGGCAACCCAGGTCGAGCGAGCAGGTGGCGTCGAGGTCGGGCATGAGCACCCGCTTGTCCGGCGACAGGATCTTGGCCGATTCACCCATGAAGCGCACGCCTGCCACCACCAGGGTCTGGCTGGGGTGGTCGCGGCCGAAGCGGGCCATCTCCAGCGAGTCGGCCACGCAGCCGCCGGTCTCCAGCGCCAGGTCCTGCAGGTCGCCGTCCACGTAGTAGTGGGCCACCAGCACGGCGTTGTGCGCCTTGAGCAGCCGGGCGGCACGGGCCTTGAGTTCGTCGCGCTGCGCCGGGGTGAGTGGCGCAGGCACCTTGGCCCAGGCGTGGGCGGTGCAGGTGGCGCCGGTGGCGTCCTGCCGCGTGTAGTCGTAGACAGCGTCCGTCATGGAGGGATTCTAGGTTCGGGCTCCCGCGGGGCAGGGGCCCGGGGTCATGGTGGGCAGGGGGTGGCTCAGGCTTCGGCGAAGAACCGGCTTGGCGGCATGCCCACGGCGCGCGTGACCATGGCGCTGAACGCGCTGGGGCTGGCGTAGCCCAGCTCGGCCGCGATGAGCTGCATGGGCTGCTTGCGGGCGGCGAGCTGCAGGGCCCGTGCCAGCAGCAGCTGCTGCCGCCACTGGGCGTAACTGGTGCCCAGCTCGTCGCGGAACCAGCGTGACAGGGTGCGCGCGCTGGTGGACGCCTCTCCTGCCCAGCCCTCGATGTCGGCGTGCCGCAGTGGCTGCTCGATCATCGCTTCGCAGACCCGCCGCAGCCGCGGCCCGGTGGGCAGTGGCAGGCCCAGGGGCAGCGCGCGGGCCTGGGCGAGCTCATCGACCACCAGGGTGGTGATGGCCCCTTCGCGTTCTCGCGCGGCGGGGCCGTCCAGCGGCTCGTCGGCGCGGGTCGCCAGCTGCAGCACCAACTCGCGCAGCAGCGGGGAGACCTCCAGCACCCGGCAGCCCGACCAGCCGCCGCCGGTGGTGCGTGCCACCAGCGCCTGCACGGCCGCCTCGCCGAGGTACAGGGTGCGCAGGTCGGCCTGTTCCACGGCGGTCACGGCATGCACCACGCCGGGCGGAATCCACACCGCCCGGGCGGGCGGCACGAGGTAGCTGCTGTCCGCCCCGGCCTGCTGCGCGGACACGCGCACCGCCCCCGTCATCGAGAAGACCAGCTGCGCCCAGGCGTGCTGGTGAGGCTGGATGTTCATCTGGTGGGCCATCTGGCGCGCCTTGGCGCGCAGCGGCCGCTCGGCACTGGGCGCGTAGCGCCGCGGGTCGAGCGGGGGCACGCTGGCGCGGCGTCGGGGCAAGGGGTTCACGCTGGCTGAAAGTCGACAGAAGATGGCTCGCTATCGTAACCATGCCGACGTCGGCCTGCCTACAGTGGGGCGATGAACACGGTCACTCTGCCCGCCGGCGGCCCCTCGGCCCGCGCGGACTACACCACCATCGGCCTCATCGGCCTGGCCCACGGCTGCTCGCACTTCTTCCACATGCTGCTGCCGCCGCTGTTCCCGGTGTTCATCCGCGAGTTCGGTCTGAGCTACTCCGAACTGGGTCTGCTGGTGACCACGTTCTTCGTCATCTCCGGCGTCGGCCAGGCCTTGGCGGGCTGTCTGGTGGACCGCACCGGTGCGCGTCCCGTGCTCTTCGCCGCGATCGCCTGCTTCGTGGCCGCGTCGTTGGCCGCCGCGGCGGCGCAGGGCTTCGGTGGCCTCATGCTGGCCGCGGGGCTGGCGGGCCTGGGCAATGCGCCGTTCCACCCGGTGGACTTCACCATCCTCAACAAGCGTGTCTCGGCGCCCCGGCTCGGCCACGCGTTCTCCGTGCATGGCATCTCGGGCAACCTGGGCTGGGCCCTGGCCCCGGTGGTGCTGATCGGGCTCACGCAGGCCACCGGCAACTGGCGCCTGGCCTACGTGGGCTGCGCGCTGATCGCCGCGGTGGTGCTGGCCGTGCTCATGCTGCAACGCCGGGCCATCGACGACCGCGTCGGCCAGTGGGCGCACGAGAAGTCGGCCGGCGCCGCACCGGCCGAGCATCCGATGGCCTTCCTGCGCCTGCCGTCGGTGTGGCTGTGCTTCTCCTTCTTCTTCTTCACCACGGCCGCGCTGAGCGCCATCCAGAGTTTTGCCAGCCCGGCGCTGCAGCAGATGTTCGGCCTGCCGGTGAGCCTGACGGCGTTCGTGGTGACGGGCTACATGCTCTGCGGCGCGGTGGGCATGGTGCTGGGCGGCTTCCTGGTCGCCCGCGGCGACACGCTGGAGCGCAACATCGCCTTCGCCATGGCCGGCGCCGCCGCGCTGCTCGTGCTGGCAGGCACGGGGTGGCTGCCTGGCGCCTTGTCGGCCGCCCTGGTGGCGGTGGCCGGCTTCGGCACCGGCCTGGCCGGGCCGTCGCGCGACATGTTGATCAAGCGCGCCGCGCCGCCGGGGGCCACGGGCCGCGTCTATGGCACGGTGTACTCCGGCCTGGACGTGGGGTTCGCGGTGGCGGCCCCGATCTTCGGCGCGCTCATGGACGGGGGGCGTCCAGGCGCGGTGTTCGTCGGCTCCGCGGTGGCGCTGATGCTCGGCGTGGCCGCCGCGGGGCTGGTGGGCGTGGCGCGCCGCCGCCCCCTGGCCGCAGCCTGAGGGCTCACGCCTGTCAGGCGGGGCGCCGCCCCCCGAGCAGCAGCACCACGCCGGCCAGCACCACGGCCACGGCAGCCCACTCGTAGCCCGTGACGGCTTCACCCGCGACCGCCACGCCCAGCAGCATGGCGATGACCGGGTTGACGAACGCATAGCTGGAGGCCAGACCGGCCGGCGCCTGCGCCAGCAGCACCATGTAGGCGTTGAAGGCGATCAGCGACCCGAAGACAACGAGGTACAGCCAGGCCGCCACGGCGACGGGCTCGGGTGGCCAGACGGGCGCCTCGCCGGCCATCCACGACATGCCCATGAGCACGGCGCCGCCACACAGCATCTCGCTGGCGAAGCCCATGGCGCCCGGCGCCAGCGGCAGCGTGCGCTGGCTCAGCACGCTGCCGATCGACCAGGTCAGGCAGGCCAGCGTGACCGCCACCAGCCCCGCCGTGGACGCCTGGAAGCTGGCGCCCTGCGTGAGCAGGAGCACCCCCACGAGGCCCACCGCGATGCCACCGGCCTCCAGGCGGCCCGGTCGCACGCCGTAGGCGAGGTTGACCAGCGCGATCATCAGCGGCAGCACCGCGATGAACGCGACGACCAGGCCGGAGCCGACGCTCGTCTCCGCGACCGCCGTGCCGCCCATGCCGCCGCCCAGCATCAATGTGCCGCACACCAGGGCATTGCGCCACTGGAGGCGATCGGGCCACGGCGCGCCTCGCCACCGCATCCATGCCAGCAGCAACACACCGGCCACGAGAAAGCGCGTGCCCATCTGGAAGAAGGGCGGGAAGCTGATCAGCGCGTACTTGATCGCCAGGTAGGTGGAGCCCCACACCAGCCAGGTGGCGGCGAGGCAGGCGATCACGAGCGGGGACAGGGCCGTCGAGGCGGGGCGAGTGGCGAGGGCGGTCGTCATGGCGACATGCTAAGAAGGCGCTTGGCGTACTTCCATAAGATTCTCAAGGTGATGTGCCTTGATGGTCGATTGAAGTAAAGGTAGATGAGGTGTTAGGCTTTATGCATGCCCGACACCCCTTCTTTCGACGGCTACGACGCGCGCATCCTGGCCGAGTTGCAGGCCGATGCGCGCCTGTCCATGACCGAACTGGGCCGGCGGGTGCACCTGTCGCAGCCGGCCGTCACCGAGCGGGTGCGCAAGCTGGAGACCGCCGGCGTGATCACCGGCTACCGGGCCACCGTGAACCCCCAGGCACTCGGCTACGGCATCCGCGCCGTCATCCGGGTGGGGCGCGCGGACTACGCGCGCATCGTGCGCCTCATCGGGGAGACGCCCGAGGTCGTCACCGCGTACAACGTGACCGGCGAGGACAGCTGGGTGCTGGAGATCGCCGTGGTGGACGTGGCGCACCTGGACACGGTGGTCTCCCGCTTCTGCGAGCTGTCCGAAACCAGTACCTCGATCATTCTCAAGGTCACCCGCGACCACCAGCCGCTGGCCCCCGCGCGGGCCGTGCACCCAGGAGCCTGACACCATGCCCACCCCCTCCAGCCCATCCACCTGCGACCTGTGCGACCGCTTTCGCGACAGCGACCACGCGGGGTTCCGCGTGCTGCCAGGCATCTTCCGACTCTACGGTGGGCGCGCTGCCTTCCACGGCCCGGTGCGCACGTTGCGCTGCTTCGAGGACAACAGCCTCTTGCGCGAGCGCGTGCAGACGCCCGGCGACGGGCAGGTGCTGGTTGTGGAGGCCGGTGTATCCCTGCGCCGGGCCGTGCTGGGGGGCAACCTGGCCGGCCTCGCGGCGTCGAACGGGTGGGCCGGGCTGCTCGTGCACGGCGCCGTGCGGGACCTCGCCGAACTGCGGGCGGCCGACGTCGGCATTGCCGCCCTCGGGCATTGCCCGATGCCCACTGCCCGCCAGAGCTGTTTGCCGGGGGGCGCCCTCGACCTGCCCGTGCAGGTGGCCGGCGTCTGGGTGCGCCCGGGCGACTGGCTCTATGCCGACGAGGACGGCGTGGTGGTCAGCGACGTGGCGCTGTGACCGGCGCGGGCATCCACCCGGCAGCTACAATGCGCCCCTTCGTCGGGGTGTAGCGCAGCCTGGTAGCGCAACTGCTTTGGGAGCAGTGGGTCGGACGTTCGAATCGTCTCACCCCGACCATCACATCACGGTCGTCCGCGCTCGTCTTGCGCGTCGGGTGGGCTCACCGCCTCGGCGCCCGACGGGCCGCCACATGGCGACTGCCACTCGCGCAGCTCGGTGGCCAGCACGGTCTGCCCGTCCTGTTCCGCCCGGCGGATCAGCGCCCGGACGTTGTCGTCCGTCACCTTCTCGTGACCCAGCCCCTTGCGGAGCAGGCGGTACACGTCCTCGACTTCCTGCAATTGCGCGTCGTTCATGCTGGCCTTTCGTGCATGGCCAGGACGGGCAAGCGGCATTCCGCCGCCTACCGCCGCCAGTCATGTCATTGCAGTGCGACGGGGTTGAGCACCGTGCCGGCCTCCAGGCTACCGATCACGTTGTTGCCGTAGGTGTAGGTCTTGGCGGGCGCCGGGGCAGAGATGCCGACCGGACCACCCATCACGGTGGCCTGGTTCAGGTGGAAGGCGGCGAACGATCCCGTGCCCAGCAGGCCGGTCTGTTCGTAGCGGTCCACCAGCGTGTCCCACAGGAACACCGGGCTCACGGCCGTAGGATTGGACCGAACGCCGATGAGGTTGCCGAGGATGGAGCTGTTCGACACGAAGACCCGCGAACGCGCAGTGGCGCGGTTGTCAATGCCCACGCCGGGATTGCCGCGGAAGTTGCGGATGGAGGTGTTCTCGATGTGGACGTCGCCACTGATCACGACCACCCCTGCCAGACCGGAGCCGGCGCCTTCGATCTGCAGGCCGCGCAGGTAGACCATGCTGCCGGTAGGCGCGTTCACGACGACGCCGTTGGTGAAGGACGACAGGATCCCTGCCTCGCCCGATCCCTCGGAGACGATGCTGATCGCCTTGGTGATGG
Organism: Burkholderiales bacterium; assembly: GCA_016213265.1. Classification (GTDB taxonomy): domain Bacteria; phylum Pseudomonadota; class Gammaproteobacteria; order Burkholderiales; family Burkholderiaceae_C; genus Ideonella. The sequence continues at coordinate 10,385 of JACRBA010000189.1, forward strand.
TCACCGAGCCATACCCCCCCGGATCAAGGGTGCTGATCTGGCCGCCGGTGGCCGTCTTGGAGATGGCGCCCGCGAAGGTCTTGCACGGCGCCGTTCGGCTGCATGGGTTGGCGTCGTCGCCCACGCCGGATACCCAGGTGCGCGTGGCTTGCGCGTGCGCGGCACCGGCCGCGGACAAGGCGATGGCCCAGGTGAGGACACGAAGGCAGGACTTCAGGCGCGACATCGGCGGCTCCATGGAGAACATGGTCGAGCCTACCTTGTGCAAGCCTGCCCGTGGTCGACAGAGGGGCAAGGCGCACGGGCGGGCATGACACACCACACGCCGATGTGGCCTGCCCGGAGGGACTCGAACCCCCGACCTGCTGCTTAGAAGGCAGCTGCTCTATCCAGTTGAGCTACGGGCAGCGCGGGCGCGATTCTACGGATCAGCGCCGGGCGAACTGGCGGGCGCCGAACAGCACCTCGCGCGCCCTGTCGTCGGTGATGGGCTTGCGGCGGTCGGCGAGCACCTCCACACCGCGCTGCACGGCCGGCCGCTTGGCGATCTCGTCGAACCAGCCCTTGAGGTGGGGGTAGTCGTCCCAGGCGATGCCCTGGTTCTTCCACGAGCGCAGCCAGGGGAAGACGGCGATGTCGGCGATGGAGTAGTCGGGCCCGCCGAGGTAGCGCGATTGCGCCAGCCGCCGGTTCATCACGCCATAGAGTCGCCGGGCCTCATTGGTGTAGCGGTCGATCGCGTAAGGGATCTTCTCGGGCGCATAGACGCGGAAGTGGTGCGCCTGGCCCAGCATGGGCCCGACGCTCGCCATCTGGAACATCAGCCACTGCAGCACCTCGTACTTGGCGCGTGTGCTCTCTGGCAGGAACCGGCCCGTCTTGCCGGCGAGGTACAGCAGGATCGCGCCCGACTCGAACATCGAGATCGGCTGGCCATCGGGCCCGTCGGGGTCGACGAGCGCGGGGATCTTGTTGGTGGGGCTGATGGCCAGGAAGCCGGGCTCGAACTGGTCACCGGCGCCGATGTCCACTGGAATCGCCCGGTACGGCAGGCCGCACTCCTCCAGCATGATGTGCACCTTGTGCCCGTTGGGCGTGGCCCACGAATACACTTCGATCATGACCTTGGCTCCTCGACAGTGGCCCCTGGCGGCACTCTAAACCAGCCGACATGCTGAAGCTGCTGCAACGCTGGCTGCGCGGCGGCCCGCATCCGGGGCGGGAGGCGTTGCAGGCATGGTGCGAGAGCACGGGGTGGGCGCTGCGTGGCATTCGCGACGAGCCCGGCTTCGTGATCGAGACCCGTCCGGGCGAACTGGCCGGCCGCATCGAGTGGGGCCCGTCGCACCGGCACTACCTGGGCGCGCACGAGTTGCGCCTGCGCGGTGACCTGCCCATGCCCACGGCCATGCACGCCGTGGTGATGCCCAAGGCGCTGATGGACACGGTGGAGAGCGAGCTGTTCGCGCAGGCGGTGGGCCGCGTGCGCACGCGCATCGACGACACGCTGCCGGAAGAGGTGCGTTGGCTGGCGGTGTCGCCGCGCCTGAGCGGGGCCTTGATGGGCGAGCTGAAGGCGGATTACGCGGCGGCCAGCAGCCATGTGCCCTGGCTCGCGCACTGGATGCAGGGCCCGCTGGGCGAAGCGCTCGCGGCCCGCGCCAAGTTGCCGGCGGGCGATGCGCCGCCGTTCGCCCTGGTCGCCCACCGGGGGCACCTCACGCTGCGGGTGGCGATGCCCGATCCCGACGTCGCCGGGGTGCATGCAGCGATGCAGCTGTTCGAGGTGGCGCTGGAACAGGCCCGGCTGTCGCCGCCGCCCCAGGACGAGCTGGAGGACGACGGCGGCTGAGCCGACGGTTCAGTGCCGGGGCGGCAGGTGCTTGCCCAGCTCCATCTTGGCGATGGCGTTGCGGTGCACTTCGTCCGGGCCGTCGGCGAAACGCAGGGTGCGCGCCTGGGCGTAGTAGAAGGCCAGCGGGAAGTCCTGGCACATGCCGGCGCCACCATGCACCTGCATGGCCCAGTCGATCACCTGGCAGGCCATCTGGGGCGCCACCACCTTGATCATCGCGATCTCCGCCTTGGCCGCCTTGTTGCCGGCCACGTCCATCATCCAGGCGGCCTTCAGCGTGAGCAGGCGGGCCTGCTCGATGCGGCAGCGCGCCTCGGCGATGCGTTCCTGCGTCACGCCGTGCTGGGCGATGGGCTTGCCGAAGGCCACGCGCTGGAGGGCGCGCTGGCACATCAGGTCGATGGCGCGCTCGGCCAGGCCGATGAGGCGCATGCAGTGGTGGATGCGGCCCGGGCCCAGGCGCCCCTGGGCGATCTCGAAGCCGCGGCCCTCGCCCAGCAGCAGGTTGGCCGCGGGCACGCGCACGTCGTCGAACTGGATCTCCATGTGCCCGTGCGGCGCGTCGTCGTAGCCCATGACGCTGAGCGGGCGGATGATCTTCACGCCCGGTGTGTCCATGGGCACCAGGATCATCGACTGCTGTGAGTGCCGCGGCGCTTCGGGATCGGTCTTGCCCATGAAGATGAGCACCTTGCAGCGCGGGTCGCCGCCGCCGCTGGTCCACCACTTGCGGCCGTTGATCACGTACTCCTCACCGTCGCGCCGGATGCTCGCCTCGATGTTGGTGGCATCGCTGGAGGCCACGGCGGGCTCGGTCATGGCGAAGCCGGAGCGGATCTCACCGGCCAGCAGCGGCTCGAGCCAGCGCTTCTTCTGCTCAGCCGTGCCGTAGCGCACCAGCACCTCCATGTTGCCGGTGTCGGGGGCCGAGCAGTTGAACACCTCGCTGGACCACAGCACCCGCCCCATCAGCTCGGCCAGCGGCGCGTACTCCTGGTTGGTGAGGCCGGCGCCGTACTCGCCTTCCGGCAGGAACAGGTTCCACAGGCCCGCGGCCCGGGCCTTGGGCTTGAGCTCCTCGATCACCTGCAGCGGCGTCCAGCGCCGACCCGCCTGCGTGTTGGCCTCCAGCTCGGCCCAGTAGCGGCCTTCAGCCGGGAAGATGTGCTCGTCCATGAAGGCCGAGACGGCGGCGCGCAGTTCCTGCGTGCGGGGGGAGTAGCCGAAGTCCATGGCGTGTCCTTGCGGGCGGTGGGCCCGGTGAATGTCGAGGGAGGGGCGGTGGAGAGGCGGGCGTTCAGGCCGCCTGGGCGAACTGCCAGGCCAGTGCGGCCAACTGTGGCGCCATGTCGCCCGTGGCGCGGGCGGAGGCACTGGAGGCGGTGCCATCGACGACCCGCTTGGCGATGCCTTGCGCGATGGCGGCGAGACGGAACAGGTTGTAGGCGAGGTAGAAGTTCCAGTCGGCCATCACGGCGTCCACGTCCATGCCGCGGCCGGTGCGATCGGCCACGCGCTGGCAGTACAGGCGCACATAGTCGCGCTCCGCCGGAATGCCCAGCGCCGCGATGTCCAGCCCGGCGATGCCGCGGAACAGGCCGGCCGGGATATGCCAGCTCATGCAGTGGTAGCTGAAGTCGGCCAGCGGGTGCCCGATGGTGGACAGCTCCCAGTCGAGCACGGCGGTGATGCGGGGCTCGCTGGGGTGGAAGATCAGGTTGTCCAGCCGGTAGTCGCCGTGCACGATGCTGACCTGGCTCTCGTCGCGCGCGCCAGAGGGAATATGCGCCGGCAACCAGCGCAGCAGCTCGTCCATGGCGGGGTTGGGGCCGGTCACCGAGGCCAGGTACTGCTTGCTCCAGCGGCCGATCTGGCGCTCGAAGTAGTTGCCAGGCTTGCCGTAGTCGGCCAGGCCGACGGCGGCCACGTCCACGCTGTGCAGCGCCGCGATCACGCGGTTCATCTCGTCGTAGTGGGCGGCACGCTCGGCGGGCGTCATGCCCGGCAGCGCCTGGTCCCACAGCACGCGGCCCTGCACGAACTCCATCACGTAGAAGGCGCGGCCGATGATGGCCTCGTCCTCGCACAGCAGGTGCATCTGCGCCACCGGCACGGCGGTGTCACGCAGTGCCGACATCACGCGGAACTCGCGCTCGATCGCGTGCGCCGATGGCAGCAGCTTGGCCGCCGGGCCGGGCTTGCTGCGCATCACGTAGGCGCAGCCGGGCGTGACGAGCTTGTAGGTGGGGTTGGACTGCCCGCCCTTGAACTGCTCCACGCTCAGCGGCCCGGCGAAGCCCGGCAGGTGGTCGGCCAGGTAGGCCTCGAGGGCCGCCACGTCGAAGGCGTGGCTGGCGGCGACGGGGCGGGTGCCGGTGTACTGTTCCATGCGTCGGTTCATCCCTGCGGCGGGGAGAACCGCCGCGTGGTCAGCGGTCGGTCACCGCCATGAGTTTCTCGCGCGACAGCACCACCAGCCGCGTGGGCTCCACGCGCAGCACACCGTCGCGCTCCAGCTCCTTGAGCTCCTGGTTCACACGCTGGCGAGAGGCGCCGAGCAGCTGGGCGAGATCTTCCTGCGCCAGCTGCAGGCCGATGCGGATCTCCTCGCCCTGCGCGATGCCGTAGCTCCTGGCCAGCAGCAGCAGCTGCTTGGCCAGGCGGGCGGCCAGCGGCTTGGTGTTCAGGTCCTCGATGAGGTTGAACATCAGGCGCAGCCGACGGCAGTTCAGGCGCAGCAGTGCGTCGTACAGCTCCACGTGCTGCGACAGCAGCTCCTTGAAATCGGCCTTGCGCACGACCAGCAGCGTGGTCGGGCCATGGGCGTGGGCATCGTGCGTGCGCGGCAGCCCGTCGAACAAGGCGATGTCGCCGAACCAGGTGCCCGGCTCCACGTAGGTGAGCGAGACCTGCTTGCCCGAGAGCGACACCGAGCTCACGCGCACCGCCCCCTTGGCCACACCGGTCCAGTCCTCCGCGGGCGTGCCCTTGGCTGCCAGCGGTGCGCCGTCCGCCAGCCGCCGCACGTTGGCACGCGCCAGGATGGCGGCACGCAGTGCGGGGGAGAGCGAGGAAAACCATGCGCCTGAATCGATGTTGTGTCGCTCGTCGATTGTAAGAATGGGGGTATTCATCATTTGTCCCTGACGCGACAGCCGGCGCATCATCTGCCTCGGTATTGTCCATAAGCCGATTCCTCGGCTTCACCCCTTTGCAAGGAGGTCACCATGGGCATCCCCATCGCATCCCGATCCACTCCGCCTGAAGGGTGCACGCCCGAGGAATGGCAGGTGCGGGTAGACCTGGCGGCGGCCTATCGCCTGGTGGCGCTGTTCAAGTGGGACGACCTGATCTTCACGCACATCAGTGCGCGCGTGCCCGGCCAGGGCCACGCCTTTCTCATCAACCCGTACGGGATGATGTTCGAGGAGATCACGGCATCCAGCCTGGTCAAGGTGGATGTGGATGGCCGCAAGCTCGACGACTCGCCGTACCCGGTGAACCCGGCGGGGTTCACCATCCACAGCGCCGTGCACGCGGCGCGCGAGGACGCGCAGTGCGTGCTGCACACGCACACGCTGAACGGCGTGGCCGTGTCCGCGCAGCGCGACGGCCTGCTGCCCATTTCGCAGCACTCGATCTTCGTGCTGGCCAGCCTCGCGTACCACGACTACGAAGGCGTCGCCCTGCGCGACGACGAGAAGCCGCGCCTCGTGGCCGATCTCGGCGACCGGCGTCACCTCATGCTGCGCAACCACGGCCTGCTCACCGTGGGGCGCAGCGTGGCGGAGGCCTTCCAGGCGATGTACTTCTTCGAGGCCGCCTGCACGATCCAGCTGCGCGCCATGGCGGGTGGTGCACCCCTCACCACGATCGAGCCGGAGATCATCCGCACCGCCATGGCCCAGGCCGCGCAGGTGACCAAGGGGCAGGGCGCCAACCTCGCCTGGCCAGGGCTCAAGCGCCGCCTCGACCGGCAACTGCCCGGCTACGACGCCTAGGGCGCGCCCCGCTGCGGCGGCCGGGCGTCTCAGCGGAAGTGAGGCCGCCGCTTCTCGAAGAACGCCGCCAGGCCTTCACCCCCGTTGTCGTGGAACAGGTTGGCCACGAAGGCCTCGCGCTCCGCGTCCATGTGCGCCTGCAGACTGCGGTCGGGCGCCGCCTGGACCAGCTCCTTCACGCTCGCCACCGCGTTGGGCGCCATGCTCGCCAGCTGTGCGGCCACGCCCAGCGCAGCGGCGTGCGCCTGGCCCGGCTCGGCCAGGCGGTTGACCACGCCCAGGGCATGCAGGCGTTCCGCAGACACCGGCTCGGCCAACCACACCAGCTCCAGCGCCAGGGCGCGCGGCAGCGCGCGCGCCAGGTGCCAGGTGGAGCCGCCGTCGGGTGACAGGCCCACCCGGCCATACGACATCACGAAGCGCGCATCGCGCGCCGCGACGATGAGGTCGCAGGCCAGCGCCAGCGACATGCCGCCGCCAGCGGCAAAGCCTTCCACCGCCGCGATGACCGGCTTGGGAAAGCTGCGCAAGGCGTCCACCAGGCTGTGGAACAGGTCGATGGACGCGGCCTGCGACTCGGGCGGGCGTTCGCGCGCGCCGCCGATGCGCCGCAGGTCACCGCCGGCGCAGAAATGGGCGCCATCGCCGCGCAGCACCACGCAGCGCACCTCCGGGTTCGACTCGGCCGTGCCCAGCGCCTCGACGGCGGCGGTCACCGCTTGCGGCGACAGCGAATTGCGGGTCTCGGGGCCGGACAGGGTGAGGACCAGGGTCTGGTCTTCCTGGGCAGTGATGAGCTGGGACGGCATCATGGGTGCACACAGCGGGTGCGCCGTGCGCCATGGTGGGGACGGGAGCCATTCTTGCACCGGGCGGTGGCGACCGCTTCGCCCATAGCGTGAGCCCGCGTTCGTAAGCAATCGTGATAGAGTGACCCGACCCTCCCAACCTGTGCCGAGCGGCATGCCCCCACGAGCGACTGCGCTGACAATTGCTTCTGCCTTCATGGCATTGGCTCCTTCGGCGCAGGCCCTGGGCATCGGTCGGCTGCAGGCCCCGGTGACACTGGGGCAGCCTCTGCAGCTGAGCGTGCCGGTGCGGCTCGAGGCCGGGGACACGGTGGAATCGGGGTGCGTGCACGCCGACGTGCAGGCGGGCGATTCCCGTTGGGGCCAGGACGTGCTGCGCGTGCGCCTGGAGCCGACAGCCGGCTCGCCAACTGCCCAGGCTGCCGTGGCGGCGGTGGGCCCGGGTCAGTGGCTCCTGAAGGTCAGCAGCAGCACGGTCGTCGAAGAGCCGGTGCTCGAGGTGACCGTGACGCTGGGCTGCGAGCGCCGGCTGTCGCGTCGCTTCACCGTGCTGGCCGATCCGCCCGGGTCCGCGCCGCAGTCGACGGCCGCGCCGGTGGACGCCGCGGCGGCCGATCCGGTTCTGGGTTCCGCGGTGCCGCCCGTGCGCGCCGAGCCCCGCGGGCCTGCCACGCGAGCGGCGCGCGCTCCCATGGAAGGCTCCGCGGCCGGCCCGGCCAGCTCGACGCCGCGCCCGCGTGCGGCATCTCGCCCCACCGGCGCGTCGCCCGACGGACGCGGTGACGCCCGCCGGCCGGCGACACGGGGTCGTGATGCGGTGTCGGCCAGCCGAGACGGCGGATCCCGCCTGCTGCTGGAGGTGGCGCCGCCTCAGCTGAAGTTGGACATGGAAGAGCCGATCTTCATGCCGGCTCCCGCGTCGTCGCCTTCCGTCGCAGACGAGGTGACGGATGCCCAGCGCCTGGCCACGCTGGAGCGCACGCTGCGGGAGTTGCAGAAGGAAGGTCGCACGGGGCAGGAGGTGGCCAGCGCGCTGCGTGCCCGCCTGGAGACCGCCGAGGCACAGGGCAGGGCCGTGCCGTGGCTGGCGGCGGCGCTGGCACTCGCCGTGGCCGTGGCGGGCTGGTTGGCCTGGCGCATGCGGCAGGCCAACCGCGCGGCGCCGGTGCAGGCGCCGACCTGGTGGGCCGAAAGCCGGGCTGCCGAGGTGGCGCCTGCTGCGGCGGATGACCTGGGGCCCGTGGAGTTCGTGCCGCCCTCCGACCTGGGAGGTCTGGACGAGACGCCGCCCGCCGCCGCCGAGTCGGTCGCCCAGGCGACGTTCTCGCCGCCCACCCTGCCGCAGCCGCTGTCCGCCGTGGCCTCTGTCGAGCCGCCTGCCGAGCGCACGGTCGCGGAGCTGCCGCGGCTGTCGGTGGAGGCCCCGGGCGCCGTGGAGGTGAGTGCCGAGGCGGCCACGGTGCGCGAGGTGTCGGTCGAGGAGTTGCTCGATCTGGAGCAGCAGGCCGACTTCTTCATTGCGCTGGGGCAGGAGGACGCCGCCGTCGACCTGCTGATGTCGCACCTGCGCAGCACCGGTGGCATGAGCCCGCTGCCGTACACCAAGCTGCTCGAGATCTACCACCGGCAGAACGACCCCGACGGCTACGAGCGCATCCGCACGCGATTCAATCGCCGCTTCAATGCCTATGCGCCCGACTGGGCGCAGGGCCCCGTGGCCGGGCGCCACCTGGAGGACTACCCCGAGGTCATCGCGCGGCTCCAGGCCTGCTGGGACGACCCCGTGGAGGCCATGGCACTGCTGGAGGCGATGCTCTTCCGCCGTGCGGACGTGAGCGACCTGTTCGACCTGCCGGCCTACCGGGACGTGCTGCTGCTGTACTCGCTGGCGCGTGACGTGGCGCAGCACAGCGGCATCGCACTGCCGTCCGTGGATGTGCTGCTGCCGCTGGTCTGCGACAACCCCGACGAGGCCGACGGCCCGCTGCGCTGAGCGGCGCCAGGCGCCGCGGCTCAGAGCCGCGCCAGGCGGCGCAGGGCCTCGTCGAGCGTCGTGTCTTGCTTGGCGAAACAGAAGCGCACCACACGGCGCGCGGGCGGCGCGGCATGGAAGGCGGACAGCGGAATGGCGGCCACGCCGGCCTCGGTGGTGAGCCACTCGCAGAACGCCTGGTCGGGCAGATCGCTCACGCGGCTGTACTCCACGCACTGGAAGTAGCTGCCCGCGCACGGCAGCAGCTCGAATCCGGTGCCGGCGAGCCCGGCGCGGAATCGGTCGCGCTTGCGCTGGTAGAAGGCCGGCAGGCTCTCGTAGCGTTCGGGCAGCTGCAGCCAGGCCGCGAGGCCGTGCTGCATCGGTGTGTTCACCGTGAACACGTTGAACTGGTGCACCTTGCGGAACTCCGCCATCAAGGGCGCAGGGGCCGCCACATGTCCCACCTTCCAGCCTGTGACGTGGAAGGTCTTGCCAAAGCTGGAGACGACCACGCTGCGCGCGGCAAGCCGCGCGTCGCCACTGACGCTGGCGTGCTCAGCGCCATCGAACACCATGTGCTCGTACACCTCGTCGGACACCACCACCACGTCGGTGGCGGCGAGCAGGTCGGCGAGCTGCGCTCGGTCCTGCGCCGTCCACACCGTGCCGGTGGGGTTGTGCGGCGTGTTCACGAACAGCAGCCGCGTGCGCGGCGTCAGCGCCGCCCGCAGGCCGTCGAAATCGATGCGGTAGGTGGCGCTGTCCAGCGGCACGCGCACCAGCCGCCCGCCGGCCAGTGCCACGGCGGGCGCGTAGCTGTCGTAGCAGGGATCCAGCACGATGGCCTCGTCGCCCGGGTGAAGCAGCGCCAGCACCGTGGTGAGCAGCGCCTGCGTGGCCCCGGCCGTGACGGTGATCTCCGTGTCCGGGTCGTAGCGGTGGCCGTACAGCCGGGCGATCTTGTCCGACAGGGCCTGGCGCAGGGCCAGCACGCCCGCCATCGGCGGGTACTGGTGGTGGCCCGCCCGCATGGCCTCGTGCACGGCCTGCACCAGGCCGGGGTCGCAGTCGAAATCGGGAAAGCCCTGGCCCAGGTTGACCGCGCCATGGCGCTGCGCCAGGGCCGACATGACGGTGAAGATGGTGGTGCCCACCTGGGGAAGGCGGCTGGCCACGGCCGGCGTGCGCGGTGCGCGCAGGTCAGAGCGCATAGTGGTTCCCCGGGCCGCCCATGGCCCGCTCGATCAGGCCGCGGCTGAGCCGGTCGGACAACAGCTCGGCGAAAGTCAGCACGAAGCTGCGCAGGTAGGCGCCGCGGCGAAAGGCGACGCGTGCGGTGTTGCTGCCGAAGAGGTGACCGGCGGGCTTCCACACCAGGTCGGCGTCCTGGCCGCCCTCGGCGCGCATGGCCATCTCGGCCACGATGCCGATGCCCAGCCCGCTGCGCACATAGGTCTTGATGACGTCCGAGTCGATGGCCTCCAGCGCGACGTTCGGCTTGAGCTGGCGTTGCGCGAATGCCTGGTCCACCCGTTTGCGCCCGGCGAAGGCGGGGTGGTACGAGATCAGCGTCTCGGCGGCCAGTTGCTCGAGCGAGGGCCGTTCCACCGAGGCCAGCGGGTGGCCGGCGGGCAGCACGATCACGTGCGACCACTCGTAGCAGGGCAGGGTGACCAGGTCGTCGTAGTCGGCGAGCGACTCGGTGGCCAGGCCGATGTCGGCCTGGTCGGACAGCAGCATGGCCGCCACCTGGTCAGGCGTGCCCTGGTGCAAGGTGATCTGCACCTTGGGATGGCGGCGCCGCAACTCGGCAATGGGGGTGGGCAGGATGTAGCGGGCCTGCGTGTGGGTGGCCGCGATCGACAGCCGGCCGCTGTCCTGCTTGGAGAACTCCTCGCCGATGCGCTTGAGGTTGGCCACCTCGCGCAGGATGATGTCCACCGACTTGAGCACCTCCTGGCCCGGCTCGGTGACGCGCTTGAGGCGCTTGCCGTGGCGCACGAAGATGTCCACGCCCAGCTCCTCCTCGAGCTCCAGGATGGCCTTGGAGATGCCGGGCTGGGACGTGAACAGCGCCTTGGCCGTCTCGGTGAGGTTCAGGTTGCGGCGCACCGCCTCCTGCACGAAGCGGAACTGGTGCAGGTTCATGCGGCCCCCGGCGCCGGCGGTGCGGGCTCGACGGCGATGCGGGCCAGCGCCTCCACCAGCAGGGGGGATTCGCCGGCGGCGGCGCGCAGCGTCCAGCGCACCGCGGGGTAGGCGGCACGCAGGGCATCCACCTGGGCGGGCAGGTCCTTGCGCACATGGCCACCGGCGCCCAGGAACAGCGGCAGCACGTCCACCCGCGTGCACCCCGCCTGGGCCAGGGCCGCGCCGGCGGCCGGCAGGTCGGGCGACATGAACTCCAGGAACGCCAGCGACACGGGTTGACCCGGGCGCAGTGCGCGCACGCGCTCGGCCACGCGCTCGAACGGCTCGGCCCAGCGCGGGTCGCGAGCGCCATGGGCAAACAGGATCAGGCCTTGCATCGGCTCCTCTAGCGGTAACGCACCAGCCAGCCGAAGGCGGCCAGTGACATGAGCAGGTACAGCAGGCTGGGCAGGGCGGAGGCCACCCACGGTGTCCAGTCGCGCAGCAGGCCCAGGTGGCCCACCACGTTGTTGAGCAGCACGAAGCTGATGCCCAGCATGATGCCGCCGAAGACCTTGAGGCTGATGCCGCCGGCGCGGGCATGCAGGTAGGCGAAGGGCAGGGCCAGCGCGACCATCACGATGCAGGCAAACGGGTAGAACGCCCGCCGCCAGAACTGCAGCTCATAGCGCTGGGCGGTCTGCTCCTGCAGCTCGAGGTGGCGGCTGTAGCGCCACAGGTCGATGGTGGACATGCTGCGGATCGGCGACAGCGCCGCGGCCACCACGTTGTCTTCCAGCGTGGTGGGCCAGTCGTACGACGCGAGCTGGCGCGTGGTGAGCAGCCCCTGGTCGCCTTGCGGCCATTCGGTGACCTGCACATCCACCAGGTGCCACACGGCCGTGTCCCCCCGCCGCCCGGCGGTGCCCGTGGCCGCCTGCAGGCGCCGCAGCAGCACGCCGGCAGCGTCGTGCTCGAAGATGCGGATGCCGCTCATCAGGCCGTCCGAGCCGGTGGCCTGCACGTTGATCGAGATGCTGCGCTCGCCCGGCCCGGTGCCGCGCCGCTCCTTCAGCCAGGCACCGGTGCGCCCCAGCGACGGGCTGCTGCGGAACTTGGCCTTGAGCGCGGCCGATTGCTGCTCGCCCAACGGCGCCACGTATTCACCCACCGCAAAGGTGAGCACGCCCATCACCACGCCCAGGCTGAGCAGCAGCCGCAGTGCCCGGCCGGGGCTGAGGCCCCCGGTACGCAGGATGGTGAACTCCGACGACTGCGCCAGTCGCGCCATCGCGTAGATCGTGCCGATGAGCACCGCGATCGGGAACAGCTCGTAGAAGCGCCCAGGCAGCTCCAGCAGGGCCGACAGGACGGCGTGGCCCACAGTGAAGCCGCGTTTGCCCACGTTCTCGAGCTCTTCGAGAAAGTCGATGAAGAAGAACAGCGACAGAAAGGCCACGGCCACGAACACGACGGACCAGACCACGTCGCGGTAGAGCAGGCGCCGAACCGTCCTCATGCCGCCGCCCTCGCGCCGCCCGAGACACCCCGGTGCCAGGGCAGGCGCGCCACGGTGGCATGGTCGCGCCACCAGATCAGCGCAAGTGCCGCGGCGAAGGCCAGGCCGTGCAGGCCGGCCAGCGCGCCGGCCAGGCCGACCCGGCCCGCCGCGACCCACGCCTGGCTCAGGTTGATGAGGTTGTAGTAGACGACGAAGGCCAGCAGAGCGAACAGCAGGTTCCAGTTGCTCGCCCGGCGCGGGTTGCTGGCGGCGAGCCCAACGCCCAGCAGCACCAGGTTGGCGGCGCCGAACAGCAGACCGAGGCGCCAGGTGAGTTCGGCCTCATGGCGCGGCGTGGGGTCGCGCAGCAGGGCCAGCGTGCTCATGGCCTTGGGGGGCGTTGTGTCCGTGGCGCGTGCCTTCCCCGGGTCCACCGCCATGCGCAGGTGCTCGAAGGTCAGCCGGGCGTGTTCACCGGTGCGGTTGTTCTGTTCGCTGCGGTGGCCCGAATCGAGTGCCAGCACGCGGTCGCCTCCCTCGGTGTCGATGCGGCCCGAGCGCGCGGTGGTCACGCTCTCGCGGTCCTCGCTGCGGCTGAGAAGGAAGACATTGCGGCCCACGCCGGCCTCCTCACCCGCACGCTCGATGAAGAACACCCGGCTGCCGTCGGCCGATGCCTGGAAGCTGCCCGGGGCCACGCGCGCCAGGTCGGAGCGCTGCTCGTAGCGCTGCCGCAGCTCGGTGGTCTTCTGGTTGCCCCAGGGCCACAGCAGCAGCGACAGCAGGCCGATGGCCAGCAGCACGGGCGAGGCCACGCGCAGCACCGGCCGCACGAACCGCGACAGGCCCACGCCACTGCTGAACCAGATGGCCATCTCGCTGTCGCGGTACATGCGGCCCAGGCTCACCACGGTGGCGATGAACAGCGACAGGGCAATCATCAGCGGCAACTGGCCCAAGGCGGTGTAGCCCAGCAGAAGCACCACGTCCTGCGGCGCGACCGAGCCGTTGGCCGCCAGGCCGAGGGTGCGGATGAGCATCATGGTCAGCACGATGGTGAGGATCACGACCAGCGTGGCCCCGAAGCTGCGTGCCAACTCCTTGCGAACAGTCGAATCGAATAACATCGAAAGATTGCTTTTCAACGAGACCGATTATGGACTTTCAAGCTCTTGCCACCCCCGCAGGCGGGCTTGGCGGCGTGGCCGCCGATGCGCTGCTGGTGGTGCTGCCCGCCGAGGGCCAGGCCAGCACAGGCGACAAGGCGATCGACGGCGCCGTGGCTGCCGCATTGAAGAGCGGTGACTTCGAGCGCAAGGCCGGTCGCCAGCTCTACCTGCACCGTGTGGAAGGCGTCAAGGCGCGCGTGCTGCTGGCCAGTGCGAAGGACGGGTCGGCCAAGGCGTTCCGCGCCGCGGTGGTGCAGGGGCTGGGGGCACTGAAGGGCCGCGCCGTGCGCCATCTGGCCGTCGCCCTGGCTGGCGCGCCGCTGTCCGCCGCGCACGCCGAGGCGCTGGCCGTCGCGGTCGAGGGGGCGGGCTACAGCTACACCCACACCAAGCCGAGCGCCGAGACGGTGGCCATGCCCACCAAGGTGTCGCTGGTGGCCGACAAGGCGCAGACCGCCGAGCTGCGCGCCGGCCTCGCCCAGGGCGCCGCCATCGGGGCGGGCGTGAACCTGGCGCGTGAGTACGCCAACCGCCCGGCCAACGTGTGCACGCCCACCTTCCTTGGCGACGAGGCCAAGCGCATGGGCCGCGAGTTCGGCTTCCAGGTGCAGGTGCTCGACCGCAAGGCGGTGGAGAAGCTCGGCATGGGCTCGTTCCTGTCGGTGGCGCGCGGCTCCGAGGAGCCCTTGCGCTTCATCGTCATGCAGTACAACGGCGCGGCGAAGAAGGCGGCGCCCGTCGTGCTGGTGGGCAAGGGCATCACCTTCGACACCGGCGGCATCTCGCTGAAGCCGGCGCCCGAGATGGACGAGATGAAGTTCGACATGGGCGGCGCGGCCAGCGTGTTCGGCACCATGCGGGCCATCGGCCAGATCAAGCCCAAGGTGAACGTGGTGGCCATCGTGCCGGCCTGCGAGAACATGCCCAGCGGCATCGCGACCAAGCCGGGTGATGTGGTCACCAGCATGTCGGGCCAGACCATCGAGATCCTCAATACCGATGCGGAAGGGCGGCTCATCCTGTGCGATGCGCTCACCTACGCCGAGCGCTTCAAGCCCGCGGCGGTGGTGGACATCGCCACGCTCACCGGCGCCTGTGTCATCGCGCTGGGCAATCACCACGCCGGCCTGTTCTCGCCCGACGACGCGCTGGCAGACGAGCTGCTGGCGGCGTCGCGCCGTGCCGAGGACCCGGCCTGGCGCATGCCGCTGGACGAGGAGTACGACGAGGCGCTGAAGAGCAACTTCGCCGACATGGCGAACGTGGGTTCCCGTGCCGGCGGTTCCATCACCGCAGCGAAGTTCCTGCAGCGCTTCACCAAGGCCTACCCCTGGGCCCACCTGGACGTGGCGGGTGTGGCGTACCGTGGTGGTGCGAACAAGGGCGCCACCGGTCGTCCGGTGGGGCTGCTCACGCACTTCGTCCTGGCGCGCGCCGGCCGCGGCTGATCTGGCGCAGGCCCGCGTCCATGGCCGAGGTCGTCTTCATGACGGGGGTCGCCGACCCCCTCGGCCTGGCCGGGCGGCTGTTGCGCAAGAAGTGGCGCGAGGGCGCGCGCATCGCGCTCTATGCGCCACCGCCGCTGCTGCAGCGGCTGGATCACCAGCTGTGGGCGGCCGAGCCGCTCGATTTCGTTCCGCATTGGGTGCAGCGCGCGGGAAGCGCCCTGCCACCCGAGCCACTGCGGGCCCGCACGCTGCTGTGGCTGCTGTCGCTGCCTCAGCCTGGACTCGGCTGCGACTCGGCCGTGAACCTTGGCGTCGATGGGCTGGACCTCGCCGCCTGCCACGCGCGCATCGCCGAGGTGGTGGGCACGTCGCCGGAAGAGCGGGCCGCCGGGCGTGCCCGCTGGCGCGCCTACGAGGCCGCAGGACACACCTTGGTGCACCGTCCGCAGGGCTGAGCTGGCCCCGGACTTGCATGCCTTGGCGAAGCCCGGTCATCCGGCCGGGCGTCCCACACGTTGGGAACCCACTGCACGGGCTCGGCGAGCCTGCCCGTGCAGGCGCTGGCACAGGTGCGTCCCCCGGGTTGTCCCGGGCGTCGCCCCGTCGGCCGGCGGGTCAATTTGGAGTATCGTGTCTCGCCCGTTGAGAGCATTCCCACCACGTTTCTCAACACTACCTTCTGGAGGTCTCTTCTCATGCAAATCAAGCTGAATGTGGTCGTTGCGGCTGCAGCCGCCCTGATGACCGGCTCGCTGTACGCGCAGGACATGGTCGTCAAGATCGGCCACGTCGGTCCGACCAGCGGCGGCATTGCCCACCTGGGCAAGGACAACGAGAACGGTGCCCGCATGGCCATCGACGAGTTGAACGCC
>JACRBA010000190.1 GCA_016213265.1 Burkholderiales bacterium
ATCTTCAGGCCATAGGCCATGTTGTCGTACACGCTCATGTGCGGGTAGAGCGCGTAGTTCTGGAACACCATGGCGATGTCGCGCTCGGCGGGCTCCAGGCGGTTCACCACCCGGGGTCCGATGGCGATCTCGCCCGCGGTGCTCTCCTCCAGCCCGGCCACCATGCGCAGCAGGGTGCTCTTGCCGCAGCCCGAGGGGCCCACGATGACGATGAATTCGCCGTCGGCGATCTCGGCGTTCACGCCGTGGATCACCGCGTTGGCAGCGTCGCCGCGCCCGTAGGTCTTGCGGACGTCGCGAAGGGAGATGCTGGCCATGGGAGGGGTCGGAAGGTGACTCTCGTGTCGTTATTTCTCGGCGTCCACCAGGCCCTTGACGAACCACTTATGCATCAGCAGCACCACCAGGGCCGGCGGCAGCATGGCCAGCATGGCGGTGGCCATGACGAGCGGCCACTCGGTGAGCGCGTCGCCGCCGACGATCATGCGTTTGATGCCGATGACGGCGGTGTACATCGACTCGTCGGTGGTGATCAGCAGCGGCCAGAGGTACTGGTTCCAGCCGTAGATGAACTGGATGACGAACAGCGCGGCGATGGACGTGCGCGACAGCGGCAGCAGCACGTCGACGAAGAAGCGCATGGGGCCGGCGCCGTCGATGCGGGCGGCCTCGGTGAGCTCGTCGGGCACCGTCATGAAGAACTGGCGGAACAGGAACGTGGCGGTGGCCGACGCGATCAGCGGCAGGGTGAGGCCGACGTAGGAGTTCAGCATGCCGAGGTCGGACACCACCTGGAAGGTGGGGATGATGCGCACCTCCACCGGCAGCATCAGCGTCACGAAGATCATCCAGAAGAAGGTGCGGCGCAGCGGGAAGCGGAAGTAGACGATGGCGAACGACGCGATGAGCGAGATGGCGATCTTGCCCACGGCGATGACGATGGCCATCACCAGGCTGTTGAACATCATCGGCCCCACCGGCGCGCCGGCGCCGCGCGTGGAGCCGCCGAACAGCACCTGGGTGTAGTTGGCCCAGCCGTGGCTGCCCGGGGTGAGCGGCATGGGCACGGCCAGCACCTCCTCCAGCGTGCGGGTGGAGGCGACGAAGGTCACGTACAGCGGGAAGGCGACCACGGCCACCGCCAGCAGCAGCAGCCCGTGGCTGAGCAGGTCGAGCCCGCGGCGGTTCTGGATCATACGTACTGCACCTTGCGCTCGACGAAGCGGAACTGCACCACCGTGAGCGCGATCACGATGGCCATCAGGATGACCGACTGCGCCGAGGAGCCGCCGAGGTCGGCCGATTTCACGCCGTCGGTGTACACCTTGTAGACCAGGATGTTGGTGGCCTGGGCCGGGCCGCCGGCGGTGGTGGCGTCGATCACGCCGAAGGTGTCGAAGAAGGCGTAGACGATGTTCACCACCAGCAGGAAGAAGGTGGTGGGCGACAGCAGGGGGAAGACGATGGTCCAGAAGCGCCGCACCGGCCCGGCGCCGTCGATCGCCGCCGCCTCCAGCAGCGACGGCGGGATGGACTGCAGGCCGGCCAGGAAGAACAGGAAGTTGTAGCTGATCTGCTTCCAGGTGGCCGCCAGCACCACCAGCAGCATGGCCTGGTCGCCGCGCAGCACCCAGTTCCAGTCCACGCCGAGCAGGCGCAGGCCATGGCTGACCACGCCGACGCTGGGGGCGAAGAGGAACGCCCACAGCACACCTGCCACGGCCGGCGCCACGGCGTAGGGCCAGATCAGGAGGGTGCGGTAGACGAGCGCGCCGCGCGCCACCCGGTGGGCCAGCGTGGCCAGCGCCAGCGAGATGGCGATGCCCAGCGAGGCCACCAGCACGCTGAACACGGCGGTGGTCTGGAACGACGCCAGGTAGGCCGTGTCGTGCCACAGCGCCTGGAAGTTGGCCCAGCCGGCGAACTCGGTGCGTTCGCCGAACGGGTCCTGCAACTGCATCGAGAACCACAGGGCCTGCAGGGCCGGCCAGAAGAAGAAGACCACCGTGACGGCGATCTGCGGCAGCACCAGCGCATAGGGCAGCCAGCGGTTGCCGAAACCGACGCGTTGACCCATGGGGCGGCTTATTCCTTGGCGGTGGCTTCGAAGCGGCGCAGCAGCTCGTTGCCGCGGCGCACGGCCTCGTCCATGGCGGCCTGCGCCGTCTTCTTGCCGGCCAGCACCGCCTCGATCTCCTCCTCGATCACCTCGCGGCCCTGCACGTAGTTGCCGAAGCGCAGGCCCTTGGAGTTGGCAGTGGGCGCCTTGTAGGTGAGCTGGCGCACGGCGATGTCGGCGCCGGGCACCTTGTCGTAGTAGCCCGCCTTGCGGGCAGCGTCGTAGGCGGCCAGGGTGATGGGCACGTAGCCCGTCTGCTCGTGCCACTTCACCTGCAGGTCGGTCTTCGACAGGTAGCTCAGGAACTGGGCCACGCCCTTGTATTCCTCGGGCTTCTTCTTGCCCATCACCCACAGGCTGGCGCCGCCGATGATGGAGTTCTGCGGGGCCCCGGCCACGCTGTCGTGGTACGGCAGCAGGTTCACCGAGAACGGGAACTTGGCGTTCTTGCGGATGTTGGCCTGCGCGCCGGAGCTGGACGTGAGCATGGCGCACTCGCCGCTGAAGAATTTGGCCTCGGCCTCGTTCTTGCGGCCCGCGTAGGTGAACCAGCCGTTCCTGGCGAAGTCCGCCAGCATCTGCACGTGCGCCACGTGGGCCGGCGAGTTGATCTTGAACTCGGTCTTCACGCCGCCGATGCCGTTTTCCAGCGTGCCGATGGGCAGGTTGTGCCAGGCGCTGAAGTTCTCCACGTGCACCCAGGCGGGCCAGCCGGTGGTGTAGACGCAGGCCTGGCCGCTGGCCTTGAGCTTGCCGGCCACGACACCGAACTCCTTCCAGGTGGCCGGCGCCTTGGGCGGCAGGCCGGCCTTCTTGAAGGCCTCTTCGTTCACGTAGAACACCGGCGTGGACGAGTTGAAGGGCATGGACAGCATGTTGCCCTTGCGGTCGGTGTAGTAGCCCGCGACCGCCGGCAGGTAAGCCTTGGCGTCGAAGGGCTGGCCGGCGTCCTTCATCAGCTGGTGCACCGGCTTGATGGCGCCCTGCGCGGCCATCATGGTGGCCGTGCCCACCTCGAACACCTGCACGATGTGCGGCGGGTTGCCGGCGCGGTAGGCGGCGATGGCGGCCGTCATCGACTCGGGGTAGCTGCCTTTGTAGACCGGCGTGACCTTGTAGGCCGTCTGCGAGGCATTGAAGCCGGTGGCCACCTCGGTGACCCGCTCGCCCAGGGCGCCGGTCATGGAATGCCACCACTGGATCTCCACCTGCGCGCGCGCGGGCAGGGGGGCCAGGGCAAGGCCGCCGGCGAGGGCAATGGCGAGGGCGATCGGGGTGAGGCAGCGGGTCATGTGTGCTCCAAGGGCGGTGGCGCAGGCTGGAAGCGCGCCAGTATCCGCCGCGTCCGTGACAGATTCCTGCGTTGTGTCATGGGGACGCCACGGCCGGTACCGGGCAGATCCGGCTTGACGACTGCCGCGCCGCTGCCACCCCTCGCCAGCCACGGAAAATGCTGCACTGCGGTACGATTCACCCTCACGTGCCCCTACAGGCGTCCGCGTGGCCTGCAGGCGTGGGCCCGGCCGCCGCGACTGGTCTGGTCTGCCCATGAACGCCCCGCTGCCCGCCGACACCCTCCAGCCGACCGACGTCCCCGGCCAGGGGACTTCCCCGCACGGTGCCGCGCCCCGGCTGCGCGAGATTCCCTACAACTACACCTCGCTGTCCGACCGCGAGATCGTGCTGCGGCTGCTGGGCGAGCGTGCCTGGACCCTGCTGGACCGCCTGCGCGGCGAGCGTCGCACCGGCCGCTCCGCGCGCATGCTGTACGAGGTGCTGGGCGACATCTGGGTGGTCCAGCGCAACCCGTACCTCGAGGACGACCTGCTAGACAACCCCAAGCGCCGGGGCCTGCTGATCGACGCGCTGCACCACCGCCTGACCGAGGTGGAGCGCCGCCGCACGCCGGCGGACGACGCCGAACGCGATGCGCATGTGGGCGAGCTGCTGACGGCGGCCCGCTCGGCGGTGGAGCGCTTCGCCCGCCGCTTCGACGACGTGGCCGCGTTGCGCCAGCGCACCCGCAAGGCGTTCAGTCGCCACACGGCGCGCGACAACATCAAGTTCGACGGCCTGTCGCGCGTGTCGCACGTGACCGACGCCACCGACTGGCGCGTGGAATACCCCTTCGTCGTGCTCACGCCCGACAGCGAGGCCGAGATGGCCGGCCTGGTGGCGGCCTGCATCGAGCTGGGCCTCACAGTCATCCCGCGCGGAGGCGGCACCGGCTACACCGGGGGCGCGGTGCCGCTCACCTGGAAGAGCGCGGTGATCAACACCGAGAAGCTCGAGGCCATGACCGAGGTCGAGATGGTCAGCCTGCCCGGCGTGGACCGTCCGGTGGCCACCGTCTGGACCGAGGCCGGCGTGGTCACCCAGCGCGTGGCGGACGCGGCCGAGCGTGGCGGCCACGTCTTCGCGGTGGACCCGACCTCGGCCGAGGCCAGCTGCATCGGCGGCAACATCGCCATGAACGCTGGCGGCAAGAAGGCGGTGCTCTGGGGCACGGCGCTGGACAACCTGGCCAGCTGGAAGATGGTGACGCCCCAGGCCACCTGGCTGGAGGTGGTGCGCCTGAACCACAACCTGGGCAAGATCCACGACGTGGAGGTGGCCAGCTTCGAGCTGCGCCACTTCGACGCCACGGGCAAGGTGTTGCAGCGCACCGAGCGGCTGGACATCCCCGGGCGTGTGTTCCGCAAGGAGGGCCTGGGCAAGGACGTCACGGACAAGTTCCTCGCCGGCCTGCCGGGCATCCAGAAGGAAGGCTGCGACGGCCTCATCACGAGCGCACGCTGGGTGGTGCACCGCATGCCGGCGCACACCCGCACCGTGTGCCTGGAGTTCTTCGGCAACCCGAAGGACTGCGTGCCGTCCATCGTGGACATCAAGGACTTCATGTTCGCCGAGGCCAAGCGCCCCGGCGGTGCCATCCTGGCCGGCCTGGAGCACCTGGACGACCGCTACCTCAAGGCGGTGGGCTACGCCACGAAGAGCAAGCGCGGCGGGTTGCCGAAGATGGTGCTGATCGGCGACATCGTCGGCGACGATGCCGACGCCGTGGCGCGCGCCACCAGCGAGGTGATCCGCCTGGCCAACGGCCGTTCGGGCGAGGGCTTCGTGGCCGTGTCGCCCGACGCGCGCAAGAAGTTCTGGCTCGACCGCAAGCGCACCGCGGCCATCAGCCGCCACACCAACGCGTTCAAGGTGAACGAGGACGTGGTGATCCCGCTGGAGCGCATGGGCGAATACACGCTCGGCATCGAGCGCATCAACATCGAGCTCAGCCTGCGCAACAAGCTGGCGCTGGTGGACCGGCTGCTGGCCTTCTTCACCCGCGGCGAGCTGCCCCTGGGCAAGACCGACGACGCCGGCGAGATCCCCAGCGCCGAGCTGCTGGACGCCCGCGTGCAGCAGGCGCTGGCGCTGTTGCGCGAGGTGCAGGCGCTGTGGCAGGGCTGGCTGGGCGGGCTGGACGTGGTGCAGGCCGATGTGCCGCGCAGCTTTTTTGACCAGCTGCAGGACGGCTCGCTGCGCGCCTCGTGGAAGCGCCAGATCTTCAAGCCGCTGCAGGCCATCTTCGCGGGCGCGGCCTTCACGCCCATCCTCGACGAGACGCGCCGCCTGCACCAGGAGGTGCTGCGTGGCCGGGTGTGGGTGGCGCTGCACATGCACGCCGGCGACGGCAACGTGCATACCAACATCCCCGTCAACTCCGACAACTACGAGATGCTGCAGACGGCCCACGAGGCCGTGGCGCGCATCATGGTGCTGGCGCGCTCGCTGGGCGGCGTGATCTCCGGCGAGCACGGCATCGGCATCACCAAGCTGGAGTTCCTCACCGACGACGAGCTGGCCAACTTCGCGGCCTACAAGCAGCGGGTGGACCCGGAGGGCCGGTTCAACAAGGGCAAGCTGCTGCGTGGCAGCGCGCTGGCGGCTCTGGCGGACGCCGACGTGCACGCGGCCGACCTGAGCCACGCCTACACGCCCAGCTTCGGCCTGATGGGCCACGAGTCGCTCATCATGCAGCAGAGCGACATCGGCGACATCGCCAACTCGGTGAAGGACTGCCTGCGCTGCGGCAAGTGCAAGCCGGTGTGCGCCACGCATGTGCCGCG
>JACRBA010000191.1 GCA_016213265.1 Burkholderiales bacterium
GCGGCACCCGCTGCGCCCACGGCGCCCACGGCGCCCGCTGCAGCGGCGGGCCGCCGCGCCGCCGGCCGGGCCGGCCACACGTCGGCGGCCAGGCGCACCACGTCCTTGAAGCGGTCCAGGCCGTGGGTACCGCCATTGACGGCGCGCCGCGCGGCCGCCCAGTCGGCCCGCTCGAAGGCGGCGCGCAGGCGGTCGGCCTGGCCGGCCAGGAACGCCGCCAGCAGCACCGCGGCCACCTCGGGCGCGTTGGCGAGATCGGGCGTGTCGGTCAGCGGCAGGCCGGTGTGCTCGCCCAGGCGGGTGTAGTTCGCGCGGCCGGTCAGCTGCACGAAGCCGCGGCCCCGGAAGCGTGCGCCGTCGCCCGCCTGGCGGTTGCCCAGCGCGCGCCGGCCCTCGTAGGCCGAGAACGGCGCCCCGCCCGCCGGGGTGTTGAACTTGGAGGGCAGCTCGGCGATGGGCACGAAGCCCTCGGTTTCCGCACGGATGGTGCCCAGCGCGGCCACCACCATGGCGCGGTCGGTCAGGCCGGCGGCAGCGAGCGCCGCCTCGATGTAGGGCAGGTAACGGGCCACGTTGGCGGGCTTGGTGGCGGGGAACAGGCGCGTCACGGCCGACACGCTCAGGGGCGTCTCCTGAAAGCGATCGCCGGGCGGCTCCATCAGGCCCAGCAGCACCTGGCAGCGTGGCCCCACCAGGCCATCGGCGATGACGCCCACGCCGGCCTGCCAGCGCCGGATCGCCGCGTCGAAGCCCTCGTCGATGGGGGCGCGCCGCCGCGCCAGCGTGGGAAACCAGGTGGCGTCGGCGCCCAGTTCACGCCGCAGGGCAGTGGCGAGGCGGTCGACATCGGGGCCCTGGTCGCCCCGGCGGAGGATGGCTGGCATGGTGGACGGTCTCCTGCGTGGTGCGGATGCGGCGCCAGCGCTGGCCCCGCATGCCCGGGCGAGTATCCGCCCCATCCGAGGCGTGTGCAGCACCTGTTTCGAGGGAGCCGGGCCCCGCAGGCAAGGGGGCCGGGCGGCTGACAAAAAACGAAACACAGCGAGACGCCACCGAAAGGACGGCGCCCCGGCGGGCCGGCACGATCGGCCCATCGACGATTCCACCCCGTGAAGGAGCCCGCCATGCGAACCTGGATCAAGAACTCACTCATTGCCCTGCTGGGCGCCAGCACCGTGCTCGGGGGCCTGGCGGTGGCGCAGGGCGTGCGCGGTGGCTGCTGGCACGGCCATGGGGCGTTCAGCGGCCCCATGAGCGAGGCGGACGCGGCCCGCTGGCGCGAACGCATGCTCGAGCGTGCCGGCAAGGAGCTGTCGCTCGATGCCACCCAGCGCGAGCGCCTGTCCGCGCTGATGGACGCCGCGCGCCAGCAGCGGCAGGCGCTGGTGGCCGCGGGCGGCGACCCGCGCACGGCGCTGGCCGGCTTCATCGCCGGCGAGCGCTTCGACGCCGCGGGGGCCCAGGCCTGGGCGCTGGACAAGCTGGACGGCCTGCGCGAGGCGAGCCCCGCCCTCATCGCCGCCACCGCCGCCTTCTACGACAGCCTGCGGCCCGAGCAGCAGCAGCAACTGCGCGACCTGCTGGCCCAGGGGCCGCGCGCTCGCCATGCCTGGGGCGGCTGATGGCCGCGGCGACGAGTGTGGCACCCTGGCGCCACCTGCCGGTGGGCCGTGCGGTGATGAGCGGGTCGCTGGCGCTGCTGGCAGGCACGGCCCTGTGGCTGGACGCTTCGTTCGGTGCCGACGCCTCCGGTGCGCAGGCGCGCCTGCTGGCCTGGCACGCGGTGAGCGTGCTGGGGCTCGCCGCCCTGGGCTGGAGCGCGCTGTGGGCGTCGCCGTGGCCGCCGGGTGTGGGGCGCGCCGTGGCCGGCCTGGCGGCCGTGCTCATCGCCGGCGGCACCGTGCTCACGGGCGGTGATGGGCCGGCTCTCGTGGCGGTGGGTGGCGCGGCGCTGCTGTTCGCGCTCGGCCAGCGCTGGTCGCGGCAGGAGATCCGTTGGTGAGCCGTGGCTGTGCCACCATGCGCGCATGCCTCGACTGCTGCTGATCGACGACGACGAGCACCTGGCGCGGCCGCTGGGGGCCTACCTGGCCCGCTTCGGCTTCGAGCTGGCGTGGGCCGGGCGGCCGAGCCAGGGCCTGGCGCGGCTGCGCGCCGAGCCCTTCGACGCCGCCATCCTCGACGTGATGCTGCCCGAGATGGACGGCTTCGAACTGCTGCGCACGCTGCGCCGCGAGGGCGGGGCGGTGGGGGCGCTGCCGGTGGTCATGCTCACCGCCCGCGGCGAGCTGCCGGACAAGGTGGCGGGGCTGGAGCTGGGTGCCGACGACTACCTGCCCAAGCCCTTCGAGCCGCGTGAGCTGGCCGCGCGCCTGCAGACGGTGCTGCGCCGCCACCGCGCCGCGCCGCCAGCCGCGGCCGCCAGCGTTCCGCCGGACCGGCTGTGCTTCGACGGGCTGACGGAGGACCAGGCGCGGCGAGAGGTGCAGCGGCATGGCCAGGTGGTGGAACTCACCGGTACGGAGTTCGCCCTGCTGGCGCTGCTGGCCGGCGAGCCGCGCAAGGTCTTCGGCCGCGACGAGATCCTCAACCGCCTGCGCGGCCACGACGCCGACCTGGCCACCCGCGCGGTGGACATCCTGGTGTCGCGCCTGCGCCGCAAGCTCGAGCCGCTGGACTGCATCAAGACGCTGCGCAACGCGGGCTACGCCTTCGCCGGCGCGCCGGTGGTGGCATGAAGGCGCATCGCGTGTCCACTCCCCCGGCGTCGGCCGGCGCGCCGGCCGGTGCGGCGACCGACCCGTCCACCTGGCGCCTGTGCAGCGACCCGCGCTGGCACCGTCGCTGGCAGCACCGCTGGCGGCACTCGCTGTGGCTGCGGCTGATGGCGCTGTTCCTCGCGCTGGCGCTGGCCATCGCCTTCACCTTCATGGTGGGCATGCAGCGGGCGTTCAGCGGCGGCTGGCGCGATGTCGTGCGCCCGCTGGTGGCCGACTACGTGGACCGCCTGGCCGACGACATCGGCAGCCCGCCCGACCTGGCACGCGCGCAGGCGCTGGCCGAGCGCTTGCCCGTGGCCATCGAGATCACCGGGCCGGTGGTCAACTGGCGCTCGGCGGCGCGCTGGCCCGATGCCGTGAAGGACCACCCGCTGGAGATGCTGGTGCGGCAGACGGCCGACGGGCACCGCCTGCGCTTCGGTGTGGACGCCCAGGCCTGGATGGCACGGCCGCGCGGCGTGGCCTGGGTGACGCTGGGCGTGCTGCTGGCGCTGTGCGCGGTGGCGTGGAAGCTGGCGCACCACCTGTTCCGCCCGCTGCAGGCCATCGGCGCCGGGGTGGAGCGCTTCGGCCGCGGCGAATTCACCCAGCCGATTCCGGTGCACCGCCACGACGAGCTGGGCGCGCTGGCCGAGCAGGTGAACACCATGGCGGCCGATCTCTCGGGCCTGCTCGATGCCAAGCGGGCGCTGCTGCTGGCCATCAGCCACGAGCTGCGGTCACCGCTCACCCGGGCGCGCCTGAACGCCGAGCTGGTGGCCGAGGGGCCGGAGCGCGACGCGCTGCTGCGCGACCTGGCCGAGATGCGCGACCTGATCACGAGCCTGCTGGAAAGCGAGCGCCTGTCGCAGCCCCACGTGGCGCTGCACCGCGAGCCCACCGACCTGTCGGCGCTGGTGCACGGCCTGCTCGCCGCGCCGCCGCTGGCGCAGGGTGGGGTGCGGGTGTCGCTGCCCGAGGCGCTGCCGGCGGCGGCGGTGGACCGCACCCGCCTGGCCCTGCTGCTGCGCAACCTGCTGGACAACGCGGTGCGCCACGGTGGGGCGGCTGCCGCGCCGCCGGAGCTCAGCGGCCAGTGGGACGGCGCCACGCTGACCGTGACCGTGCGCGACCACGGCCCCGGCGTGCCGCCCGAGCTGCTGGACCACCTGGCCGAGCCCTTCTTCCGCGCCGATGCCGCGCGCGAGCGCCGCACGGGGGGCGTGGGACTGGGCCTCACGCTGTGCCGGCTGGTGGCGCAGGCCCATGGCGGCCGCCTGCACTTCGAGAACGCCGGCCCCGGCCTGCGCGCCGTGCTCAGCCTGCCATGGGCGGCTGCAGCAGGGCGTCCATCGCCCGGTTGAACAGCTCGAAGTCCAGCGGCTTGGTCCAGTAGTCGACGAAGCCGGCCGCCAGCGCGGCATGGATGTCCTCGCGCATGGCGTTGGCCGACAGGGCGATGCACGGGATGCGGGCCGTGCGCGGGTCGGCCCGCAGCCGCGCGAGCACCTCGGTGCCGGGCATGTCGGGCAGCTGCATGTCGAGCAGGATGAGCGCGGGCGCCAGGTCGACGGCCATGGCCAGGCCGCTGCGGCCATCGGGCGCGGCCGCGAAGCGCAGGCCCGGGCGGCGTTCGGCCAGCTCCTGCACGATCATCACGTTGACCTCGTTGTCCTCGATGTACAGCAGCAGGGGGCGGGGGCTGGGCGCCGGCCGCACGGTGCTGCGCGGCCCGCCCGCGCCGGCAGGCGGCGCCTCTTCGAGGGGAATGAAACCGCTCGGGCCGAGCAGCGGCTCGTCCTCGTCCGCGCGCCGCAGCCACAGCTCGAACTCGCTGCCCTGGCCCACCACGCTGCGCGCGGTGACCTCGCCGCCCATGCGCTGCATGAGCGTGCGCACGACGGCCAGGCCGATGCCCACGCCCGGCACGCCCGGGTGGCGCTGGGCGGCGCGCTGGAAGGGCTCGAAGGCGCGCTCCAGCGCTTCCTGCGTCATGCCGTGCCCGCTGTCGCGCACGGTGACGAGCAGGCGCTCGTCCGAGGTGGCGCGCGCCGTGACCTGCACCCAGCCGCCGCGCCGGTTGTACTTGATGGCGTTGGTGAGCAGGTTGAGCAGCACCTGGCGGATCCACAGCGCGTCACCATGCGCGGCCAGGTCGGGCGGCTCCACCACGGGCGGATGCAGGCGGATCTGGCGCTCGGCCGCCGGGCCCTCCACCAGCGGCAGGGTGTCGGCCAGCAGCGGTGCCAGCGGCACGGCCCCCAACGGGTGCGTGGCCTCGGCGCCGGGGCGCGCCAGCTCGAGCACGTCGTTGATGAGGGCCAGCAGGTGGCGCCCGGCGGACTGGATGTGCTCCAGGCGCGAGCGGCGGGCGGGCTCGTCCAGCCGGTCGCCCGCGGCCAGCATCAGCTCGGTGAAGCCGAGAATGGCGTTCAGCGGCGTGCGCAGCTCGTGGCTCATGCGGGCCAGCAGCTCCGACTTGGCCTCGCTCTCGCGCTGCGCCAGCGCGGCGGCCTGGCGCTCCTGCTCGGCGGCGCGCGCGGCGGTGATGTCCCAGTTCACGCCGATGCGGCGCACGACGCGGCCCTGTTCGTCAAGCACCGGCATGGAGCGCGAGGCCAGCCAGCGCACGCTGCCATCGGGCAGCAGCACGCGGAACTCGTACTGGGTGATTTCATCGCCGGCCGAGGCGCGGAAGATCTGCTGGCTGACACGGTCGCGGTCGTCCGGGTGCACCAGCCGGGTCATCTGCTCCAGCGAGGGCGCCCGCGGCTGCGGGGCCAGGCCGCGCAGCAGGAACATCTGCTCGTCCCAGCGGCTATGGCCGTCGGGCAGGTCCCACTCCCAGGTGCCGATGCCCGCGGTGCGGGCGATCAGCGCGATGCGCTGGTTGGCGTCACGCAGGCGCTGCTCGTCGCGCAGCCGCTCGGTCACGTCGAGCAGCATGCCGAAGAAGCTCACCAGGTGGCCCTGGGCGTCGCGGATGGGCATGCGCCGCGAGAGCACATGGCGCCAGCGGCCGTCGCGGTGGCGAAAGCGCGACACCAGCTCCACCGCCTGGTTGAGCTGTCGCGACCGGTGGGCCGCCTCTTCCACGCCGGCACGGTCTTCCGGGTGGATGAGCGACATGATCGCCTCCACTGCGAGCCCGCTGACGCGCGGCTGCAGGCCGAGCAGGCGAAACGAGGCCGCGTTGGCGTGCACCACCTGGCGGGCGATGTCCATGCGCCAGATGCCCACGCCCGACATGTCGAGCGCGAGGTGCAGCTGCTCCAGATCGAAGCTCGGATCCTGCGGTGAGTCGAAAGTGGGCATCGGGCGGGATCGTCGCACGAAAGACAGTGTTCAGTGGCGGCCGTATCGCGCCGTGACACCTGCGCGACGCCCCCACGCGACGGCCCTGGCCAGAATCCGCGCCCATGCAGACGACGACGCTGAAGGCGCCCGTGCAG
This sequence comes from Burkholderiales bacterium, assembly GCA_016213265.1. Taxonomy (GTDB): domain Bacteria; phylum Pseudomonadota; class Gammaproteobacteria; order Burkholderiales; family Burkholderiaceae_C; genus Ideonella. The sequence continues at coordinate 6,212 of JACRBA010000191.1, forward strand.
GGCCAGGTGAGGGTGGTGGCGGTGCAGCCCGGGGACCCGGTCGCCGCCGGGCAGGTGCTGCTGGTGCTCGAATCCATGAAGATGGAAGTGCCGGTCGAGGCGCCGCACGCCGGCCAGGTGCAGACGGTGTGGGTGCAGCCCGGCGACGTGGTGGCCGAGGGTGAGGCGCTCCTGGCCTGCGTGGCCGGGGAGCCTGGCACCGCACCGGCGTGGCCAGGCGCCGAGGTGGCCTCGCCTGCGCCCGCCGAGCACCCGCAGGCCGCCGAGCTGCGGGCGCGGCGCCACGCCCTCACCGACGCCGCCCGGCCCGAGGCCGCCGCCCGGCGCCACGCCGCGGGCGGCCGCACCGTGCGGGAGAACGTGGCAGCGCTGCTCGACGCCGGCAGCTTCACGGAGTACGGCGGGCTGGCCGTGGCGGCGCAGCGCAGCCGCCGGCCACTGGACGAGCTCATCGCCCAGACGCCGGCCGACGGCCTGGTCACCGGCATCGGCACCGTGGGGGCCGGGCTGCACGGCCCCGAGCGCGCGCGCTGCGCGGTGATGGCCTACGACTACTCGGTGCTGGCGGGCACGCAGGGCGTGTTCAACCACCGCAAGGCCGACCGGCTGCTGGAGGTGGCCGAGCGGCTGTCGCTGCCGGTGGTGCTGTTCGCCGAGGGCGGCGGAGGGCGCCCGGGCGACGTGGACTGGCCCATCGTCGCCGGCCTCGACTGCACCACCTTCGCGCGTTGGGCGGGGCTGGCGGGCCGGGTGCCCCGCATTGCGGTGGTGGCTGGGCGCTGCTTCGCCGGCAATGCGGCGCTGGCGGGCAGTGCCGACGTGCTCATCGCCACCGAATCGGCCAGCCTCGGCATGGGCGGGCCGGCCATGATCGAGGGCGGCGGCCTGGGCAGGGTGGCGGCTGAGGACGTGGGCCCCGTGCCGGTGCTGGCGCCGGCGGGCGTGGTGGACCTGCGCGTGGCCGACGAGGCGGCCGCGGTGCAGGCGGCTCGTCGCTACCTGGGCTTCTTCCAGGGCGCGGTGCCGGCCCGCGCGGCGGGTGACCAGGCCGCGCTGCGTCACGCGGTGCCGCCGAACCGGCAGGCGGTGTTCGACCCGCGGCCCATCGTGGCCACGCTGGCCGACGGCGGCGACGTGATGGAGCTGCGCGCCGATTTCGGCCCCGGCGTGGTGACCGCGCTGGCGCGCATCGACGGGCGCACCGTGGCGGTGGCCGCCAGCCACCCTCGCCATTTGGGTGGCGCGCTCGATGTGGCGGCCTGCGACAAGCTCGCGCGCTTCATGCAGCTGGCCGACGCCTTCGGCCTGCCGCTGGTGACGCTGGTCGACACGCCGGGCTTCATGGTGGGCCCGGCGGCCGAGGCCACGGGCCTGGTGCGCCACGCCGGCCGGCTGTTCGTGCAGGCGGCCGCGCTGCGTGTGCCTGTGTTCAGCGTGGTGCTGCGCCGCGGCTTCGGCCTGGGCGCGATGGCGCTGACGGCGGGGCACTTCCACGCGCCCGTGGCCACCGCGGCATGGCCGGGCGCCGAGTGCGGTGCCATGGGCATCGAGGGGGCCGTGCGCCTGGGCTTCCGCAAGGAGCTGGAGGCGGCGGGGGCCGGCCGCGAGGCGCTGTTCGAGCGGCTGGTGGCCGAGCATGCCGCGCGCGGGCGGGCCATCAACCTGGCCAGCCACCTGGAGATCGACGATGTGATCGACCCGGCCGAGACGCGCGACTGGCTGGTGCGTGGCCTGCGGGCGGCGGCCGGCACGCCGCTGGCGCCCCGCCGCGCCACGCTCGACACCTGGTAGCCCGGCGCGGGGGCGGGCGAGGGCCACGGGTGGCGCCACAATCGGCAGCACCATGCTGCTGCCGCCCGTCCTCACGCCCCCCGATCTCCTGGACGCCACGCTGGCCCGCGACGGCTTCGCCGTGCTGGGCGCCGACGACCTGCCCGCGCTGCTGGGGCACCCCGTTTCGGCGCTCGCCCACTGGCTGCCGCTGTGGGACCAGCTGCCGCCCGACCGGTACCTGAAGGATGGCGGGCGCTACCGGCGCCGACGCCACGGCAGCTACCTCATCGAGGGCGACCGGGCCACCCTGCAGCCGCACCGGCCGCACTGGCAGCCGGTGGAATACAACGCGCTGCATGGTGGCATCGAGCGGCATTTCGAGCCGCTGCCGCCCGCGCTGGTGGACGACCCGATGTGGGCGCGCTTTCTCGTGATGGGCGCCGCACGTGCATCGGCCCTGAACGGCGCCCGGCCCTGGTACGTGGAAGCGCACCTGTTCCGCATCGACACCGCCGACGGCATCGGCCGGCCCACGCCCGAGGGCGCGCACCGCGACGGGGTCGATCTCGTCTCGGTGACGCTCATCGCGCGCGAGGGCATCAAGGGCGGCGAGACGCGCGTGTTCGCCGCCGAGGGCCGCGAGGGCCTGCGCTTCACGCTGACCCAGCCTTTCGCCACCCTGTGGCTCGACGACGAGCGCGTGATCCACGAGTCCACCCCCATCCAGCCAGCGCAGCCCGGGGCCAACGGCCACCGCGACACGCTGGTCCTCACCTACCGCGCCGGGGGCTTCCAGGGCCCCTCGGCCACCTGACCACGACGAGCCCCCGACAATGAGCGACACCCCGAGCAACCCGCCTTCCGCCACGGGCCCCCTGGCCGCCGGCACCCCATCGGCCGAGGCCGACCGCCGCCAGCGCGCTGCCGTGGACCGTGCCTTGTCCGAATCGCCCGCGCGGCGCACCGGGCGGGTCACGCTCGGCGGCGAGACGCTGGCCTACCGCGTGGATGCCGGCTTCGTGCCCGTCCGCTCATCCGTGCTGGGTGAGACCTATGGCGAGCCCGAGGCGGCCGTGTTCACCACCGCCTACCAGCTTGAGCCCGCGGAGCCCGGCGGGCCGGTGCCCGACCGTGCCGTGTGCTTCGCCTTCAATGGCGGGCCCGGCTCGGCGTCGGTGTTCCTGCACCTGGGCGCGCTCGGCCCCAAGCGCGTGCGGGTGCGCGACGATGGCGGCATGCCCGTGGCGCCCTACCGGGTGGAGGACAACCCGGTGTCCTGGTTCCGTCACTTCGACCTGGTGTTCATCGACCCGCCGCACACCGGCTACTCGCTCACCGCCAGCGAGGCGGCCCGCCGCCGCGCGTTCAGCGTGGACGGCGACGTGGACATGCTCTGCGACGCCATGCGCGCCTGGCTCACGCGCCATGGCCGCTGGGGCTCGCCGGTGTACCTGTGCGGCGAGAGCTACGGCACCACGCGCGCCGCCGCCATGGCCGACAAGCTGTGCGACCAGGGCGTGGCGCTGGCCGGGCTCATCCTGGTGTCCTGCGCGATGGACATCCAGGTGCTGGAGTTCTCCCCGCGCAACCTGCTCAGCCATGCGGTGTTCCTGCCCGCCTTCGCCGGCACGGCGCAGTACCACGGCTGCCTCACCGGCCCCCAGGCCGCGTCGCCCGAGGCCGCACGCGCGGCGGCGCTGGATTTCGCGCAGGGCGACTACCTGCGGGCGCTGTACCGCGGCGCCTCGCTGGGGGCGGCGGAGCAGTCGCGCATCGCCACCCGCCTGGCCGAGCTCACCGGGCTGCCTCGCGCGCTGGTGGAGCAGTGCCACCTGCGCATCTCCGACGTGCGCTTCTTCTCCGAGCTGCTGCGCGAGCGCGGCCAGGTGCTGGGCCGGCTGGATGCCCGGGTGGCGGGCCCGCTGGGCACCGACCGGCGGCGCGACTGGGAGTTCGACCCCTCCATCGACGCGCTGGTGGCGCCCTACACGATGGCGGCGATGGCCTACTTCGGCGGCGAGCTGGGGCTGGGTGGCCACGAGGCCGGGGGCGCCGCCGAGCGCGTCTACGTGCCCATGTCCTCCGCGGCGCACAAGGCGTGGAACTGGAACCGCGGCGAGGCGCAGGGCAACGGCTACACCTGCACCAGCCCCGACCTGGCGCGTGCCATGCGGCGCCTGCCGCACCTGCGGGTGTTCGTGGCCAGCGGCCACTACGACCTGGGCACCCCCTCCAGCGCCACCGACTGGAGCCTGGACCAGCTGGAGGTGGACGGCGCGGTGCGCGAGCGGCTCACCCACCGCTACTACGACGCCGGCCACATGATGTACACGCGCGAGGCCGACATGCTGCGCCTGCAGGCCGACCTGGCCGAGTGGATCGCCGCACTGCCGCACTGAACGCCTGCCAGGAGCCACCCCATGCACATCGGTCTGCTCACCGGCGGCGGCGACTGCCCCGGCCTGAACGCCGTCATCCGCGCCGTCACCTTGGCGCTGGCCAACGAATGCAGGGCCCGCGTGACGGGCATCGAGCGCGGCTTCTGGGGCCTGCTGCATGGCCGCGCCCGACCCCTGGAGCCGGCCACCGTGCACGGCATCCTGGCCGAGGGGGGCACCATCCTCGGCACCCACAACCGCTGCGATCCGTTCCACGACACCGACGGGGCCGACCGCTCCGCGCAGGCGCTGGCCTTCGCGCGCGACGAACTGCGGCTCGACGGCCTGGTGGCCATCGGCGGCGACGGCACCATGCAGATCGCCGAGCGCTTCCACCGCCTGGGCCTGCCGGTGGTGGGGGTGCCCAAGACCATCGACAACGACCTGCCGCGCAACGACCGCAGCTTCGGCTTCGACAGCGCGGTGGCGGTGGTCGCCGAGGCGCTGGACCGCCTGGCCACCACCGCGCGCAGCCATGGTCGGGTGATGATCGCCGAGACCATGGGGCGCTACGCGGGCTGGATCGCGCTCGAGGGTGGCCTGGCCGGCGGGGCCGACGCCATACTCATCCCCGAGCGGCCCTTCGACGTGGCGGCACTGGCTCGCTGGTGCCGCGAGCGCGAGGGCACGGTGGGCCACACGCTCATCTGCATCGCGGAGGGCGCCCGCGCGCACGGCCAGGGTCTCACGGTGCAGGCCCGCATCGCCGATAGCCCCGACCCCATCCGCCTGGGCGGCGTGGGGGCCTGGCTGCAGCAACAGCTGCAGCCCGCCCTGACGAGCGAGGTGCGCACCACGCTGCTGGGCCATGTGCAGCGCGGCGGCACGCCCACGCCGTTCGACCGCGTGCTGGCCACGCGCTTCGGCTACCACGCGGCACAGCTGGTGCGGGGTGGCCGCTGGGGCCGGATGGTGGTGCTGGCCGGCGCCGAGTGCGACAGCGTGCCGCTGGACGAGGTGGCGGGCCTCAGCCGGCCAGTGCCGGCCACGGACGGGCGCCTGCAGGCCGCACTGGGCCTGGGCGTGTGGATGGGCGACGCACCGGGCGCGTGAACGGGTGAGCGTCAGGCGCCGTGGGCGAGCGCGGCGCGCCCCGGGCTGTCACGCGGCGGCATGCGCACGCCCGTGCTGCGGCGCGCACGGCGGCGGGCCAGGTCGCGTGCCACGGCGGTCTGCCAGCCCAGGCTGTGGATGGCGTCGTTCCAGGCCAGCAGCTGCCGGCCATGGGCCACGGCCTCGCCGTCGGGCCCGAGCAGGCGGGCGTTGGAGCACACGCCCATGGGGTTGGACAGCACCACCACACCCGGTTGCACCTCGCACCACTCCCAGCACAGGCCGATCGAGGCCGTGCCGCGCGGCACGCCCCAGACCACCTGGCCCTGTCCCTCGGTGCGGCACTCCGCCTGCGGCCAGTGGGTGATGCCCAGCGGCTCGAACCGGCGCACGGCGCGGGTCCAGTCGTCGAGGGTGGCCGTGACCGGTTGCCACAGGCCCATCAGCGTCGGCAGGCGGCTTTTCATGGATGTGTGCTCCCCGGGTTGCGATAGGCTTGCAGTCTCGTGTCACGCCCGGCCATCGACAAGCCATCCGAACGGATAGTCCGTCTCATTCCGGGTGACCTCCTGATGACGTCCCGATGAACCTGCAGCGCTACCTCGACATCAGCCAGTCGGCCGACCCCACGGAGTTCAAGCGCCAGCTCATCGGCTTCGCGCACGAGATGGACTTCCCCCTGGTCAGTGCCAGCCTGGTGCTGGAGCGGCCGGGCACCGACCCGCAGTTCTTCTACATCGGCAACCGGCCGGAGGAGTTCAAGGCCAGCAGCGACCCGCGCCTGGCCATGCAGGACCCGGTGCTCACCCGGCTGCGCCGCCACGGGCTGCCGTTCATGTACGACCAGAAGTTCTACGTCGATGCCGGCGCGCCGGAGCTCTGGGACAACGCCGCGCCCTTCGGCTTTCGCACCGGCGTGTGCGTGGCGCTGCGCCTGTCGGGCCACCAGCAGTTCATCGTGGGGCTGGACCGGGAGCGGCCGCTGCCGCGCAGCGAGGCCAAGCTCACCCGGTTGCTGGCCGATCTTCAGCTGCTGGCGGTGCATTGCCAGGACGCTGCGCTGCGCTTCCTCACGGCTCCCCGGCCGGCGGCGGACGTGCCGGCGCTGTCGGCCCGCGAGCTCGACGTGCTGCGCTGGACGCGCGCCGGCAAGACCGCCTGGGAGACCGGGCAGCTGCTGTCCATCAGCGAGGCCACGGTCAAGTACCACCTGAAGAACGTGCTGACCAAGCTGGACGCCACGTCCAAGCACGTGGCGGTGCTGAAGGCGATTTCCCTGGGCCTGCTGGAGCCCTGAGCGGGGCTGTGCCTGCCCGGCCGGACAGGGGCGCGGGCGTGAAACTATCCGAACGGATAGGTGGCATCCCGGCCCCCCTTTGCTGAAATGACTCCCATCCAAGGACGTCATCTGAAAGGGGCGAGACATGTGGGAAATCCTTCTCGAGGTGTTCGGCCTGTGCGGCATTCCGTACCCTGGCGCATGACGGCATGGCCCGGGTGCCCCCCACGCAGGTGCTCGAAGGCACCGCATCGACGGTGAGGGGCCCGGCCTGGGAAGAGACAACAACACGCGCAAGGCGCACCACGCTCAGGGAAGACAACAGCGAATCCCTCCACAACCAGCGTCGGGGTCACCACCCTGGCTTGGTTGATCTTGCGGGTGCTGGCGGGGATGCCGCCAGCACCCCTCTTTTTTTTCGCCAGGCGGGAGCGAAGAGCGTCATGCCGGAGAAGATGGGGGAGGTGATCGACGCGCTGCGATCGGCGGGCTCGGTGGCCCCGCTGCGCGCGCTGCTCGACAGCCTGGTGACACGCCACGCGCTGGCCTGGGGCCCGGCGATCGTGCATGCCGAGCAGCCTGAGGAGGCTGCCGCAGACGCGCCGCCGGTGCAGGTGAACTGGAGCGAGGCCACGCTCGAGGTGCCCTTGGCCGGCCGCTTCCTGGCCCCGCTGACCGCCGTGATGCGCCATGTGGCCAGCGTCACGCTGCACACCGTGTGGGACGCGGCGGACTACCGCACGCCCGGGCAGGGCGGCGAGTTCTACCGCGCCATGTCCGACTTCGTCACCAGCCGCGCGCTGCGCTTCGGGCTGTCGCTGCCCCGCACGGCGCACTGCCGCGTCGGTTTCGCCACGTCCTCGGCGGTGCTGGCCGACCGCGGCCAGGTGTTGCCGCTGATCGCGCAGGTGCAGGTGTTCGCCACGCACCTCGACGAACTCGGTCGCGCCTTGCTGCATTCACCCTACCAGCTCTCGCCGCTCACCTCGCCGCTGGATGCCGGCGAGGTGGAAGTGCTGCAGGGCCTGCTCGCCGGCCGCAGCACGGCCGACCTCGGCCTGGCGCTGCGCATGTCGCAGCCCGCGGTGCGCAAGCGCGCCACCTCGGCGGCGGAGAAGCTGGGCTGCGTGGGCGCCCACCAGGCGGCGGCCCGGGCGCTGCACATGGGCTGGCTGGCCGCCTGAGGCGAGCGCGGCCGCTGGCCGGTCAGCGGGGGCGGTCGTCGCGGGGCTCGCCCGGGGCACCAGCGCCCTCGCTCGCCTCGTCGCTGCTGAGCTGCTGAAGTTCCACCAGGCGGCGGTACAGGCCGCCGTCGATCGCCATCAGCGCCTCGTGCGGCCCGGCTTCGGCGATGCGGCCGTGGTTGAGCACCACGATGCGGTCCGCATCGCGGATGGTGGACAGGCGGTGGGCGATGGAAATCAGCGTGAGCCGGCCGCGCAATGCCGCCAGTGCCCGCTGCACCACCGCCTCGGTCTCGCTGTCCACATGCGAGGTGGCCTCGTCCAGCAGCAGGATCTTCGGCTGCCCGGCCAGGGCACGGGCGATGGCGATGAGCTGCTTCTCGCCCACCGCCAGGCGGGCGCCGCCTTCGCCGAGCCGGGTCTGGTAGCCGTGCTCCAGCCGCTCGATGAAATCGTGCGCGCCGGCGGCCCGGGCGGCCTGCTGCACCTGGGCCTCGTTCAGGGGCCGGCCCATGGCGATGTTCTCGTGCACCGTGGTGGCCAGCAGGAACGGCTCCTGCGGCACCAGGCCCACCGCGTCACGGAAGGCCTCCTCGTCCAGGCTGGCGATGGGCTGGCCATCCACGAGCAGCTGTCCGCCGGTGGGCACATAGAAGCGCAGCAGCAGCGACAGCAGGCTGGACTTGCCGCTGCCGGTCGGCCCCACGATGCCGATGAACTCGCCCGGCGCGATGTCCAGAATCACCTGCCGCAGCACCGGCACCCCGGGCGTGTAGGCGAAGTCCAGCGCCTCGGCGCGCACGGCGCCGGCCGTCACCCGCCCGGTGGCGGCCGGCCGGTCGGCCTCGGCTTCGTCCAGCAGCGTGTTCACGCGCGCGGCGGCGATGATGGCCTGTTGCAGCTGCGAGAACTGCATGGTCAGCTGGATGAGTGGCTCGGTCACCCGGCCCACGTAGCTCACGAACGCATACAGCACGCCCACCTCGATGGCGCTGAGTGTGCCGCCTGCTTCGCGCAGGCCGAACACCGCGATCACCACCGCGAGCATGGCCACGTTAAGCAGGTCCAGCGCCGGGCGCAGCAGCCAGGCGTTGGCCTTCAGCTCGGTGCGCCGCGACTCATAGTGCGAGCGGTTGATGTGGGCGTAGCGTTCGCCGTAGCGTTGCGTGGCGCCGGTGGCCTGCAGCACCGCCATGCCGCTGATCGATTCCGCCGTCTGCGCGTTCAGCTCGCTGCGCAGCTCGCGCGTGCGCGCCACCGCGGGGGCCGACAGGCGCTGGTACAGGTAGACGATGCCGAAGACGGCCGGCACCAGGGCCGTCACGATGAGCATGAGCCGCCAGTCCAGGAAGGCCATGGTCACCAGCAGGCTGGCCAGCATGATCAGCGCGTCCAGCATGACGAACAGCACCTGCACGTACAGCTGCTTCACCGCCTCGGTGTCGTTGGTGACGCGGCTGACCAGCTGGCCGGTGATGGCCTTGTCGAAGAAGGCCATGGGCAGGCGCAGCACATGGCCGTACACCGACTCGCGGATGCGCCGCACCGAGCGCATGGCCACGCCGGCCAGCCGGCTGAGCTGGCGGTAGCGCACCCAGCTGGCCACCCAGCCGGCCACCAGGGCACCCAGCAGCAGGCCGGCCATGGCGCCGATGGCCGGGTCGCGGGGCAGCAGGTAGCGGTCGATGAAGGCCTTGCCCAGCACCGGGCCCAGCGCGTCCAGGCCGGCCGCCAGCGCGAGCCAGGCCAGGCCGGCCCACAGGTGGGCGGATTCGGGCCGCGCGGCGCGCCACAGCAGCGCGGCGGCTCGGCGGGCGGGGGTGCCGCCGGTTTCCGGCTCGGCGGAGGTGGGCGGGGCCACAGCGGTGTCAGTCGTGCTCAAGCGAGGCCTCCAGCTGCTGGATGCGCCACTGCTGCGCGTACCAGCCGTGCGCGGGGCCCTTGGCCACCAGCTCGGCGTGCGTGCCCAGCTCGGCCAGGTGGCCGTGGCGCAGCACGGCGATGCGGTCGGCATCGGCCACGGCGGACAGCCGGTGCGTGACCACGATCACCGTGCGGCCGGCGCGCTGGTCGCGCAGGTGGCTGAGGATGCGGTGCTCGGTCTCGGTGTCCACGGCGGACAGCGCGTCGTCCAGCAGCAGCAGCGGCGCGTCCGCCAGCAGGGCACGCGCGATGGCCACGCGCTGGCGCTGGCCGCCCGACAGCGTCACCCCACGCTCGCCCACCGGCGTGTCGTAGCCCTGGGGCAGGCGCAGGATGTCGTCGTGTACGGCGGCCAGCTCGGCCACCGCCTCGATCTGCGCCCGCGAGGCCTCGGGCCGGCCCAGCGCGATGTTCTCGGCCACCGTGGCGGAGAACAGGATGGGCTCCTGCGGCACCCAGGCGATGCCGGCGCGCAGTGCGTCCAGCGTGTAGTCGGGCAGGGCGACGTCGCCCCAGCGGATCTCGCCGCCCTGCGGCATCCATTGGCGCAGCAGCAGGCGCAGCACCGTGCTCTTGCCCGAGCCCGTCGGGCCGACCAGGCCGAGCGTGCTGCCTGCCGGGACGTGCAGCGACAGCCCGTCCAGCGCGGGATGGGCGGTGCCGGGGTAGGCGAAGTGCAGGTCGCGCAGCACGATCTCGCCCGGCTGCACGCTGGCCACGCTGCCGTCGTCGTCGATCGCCAGCGGCTCGTCCAGCACGGTGTGCAGGCGTGTCCAGGCGGCGCGGCCGCGCTGCCACAGCGCCAGCACCCAGCCGGCCGCGAACATGGGCCAGATCAGCTGGGTGAGGTACAGGCCGAAGCTGGTGAGCTGGCCGATGGTGAGCTCGTCGTGCCAGACCAGCCAGCCGCCCAGCGCCAGCGACAGGCTGATGGAGGTGGCCAGCGTGATGCCCACGGCGGGCTCGTAGCGCGCCTCCCAGCGCTGCGACCAGTAGGCTGCGTCGGCCGCCTGCCCGGCGAGCTCGGAGAAGCTCGCGCTGCTGCGCGCCTCCAGGCCCAGGGCGCGCAGCGTGCGCACGCCGGCCAGCGTCTCCTGCACATGATCGTTGAGCGCGCCGAAGCGCTCGAGCGCCTCCTTGGAGCGGTCGTGCAGGTGGCGGGAGATCCAGGCGAAGCTCCAGGCCATGAAGGGGAAGGGCAGCAGGGCGATAGCGGCCAGCCGCCAGTCCACGCCGATGGCCATGGTGGCCACCACCAGCACCAGGGTCAGCGTGCCATCGAAGCCCGCGAGCAGCGCCTCGCCGGCAGCCAGCTCCACCGCGTCCACATCGTTGGTGGCCAGCGCCATCAGGTCACCCGTGCGGCGTGTCTGGAAGAAGCGCGGGCCCTGCGCCGCCAGGCGCGCGTACAGGCGCTGGCGCAGCTCCACGCCCATCTGGTAGGCCGCGGCGTACAGGCGGATGCGCCAACCCACGCGCAGCAGGTAGATCGCCACGCCGGCGGCGAGCAGCCAGCCCAGCTCGCGCCACAGCGCCGGGCCGGCGAGCTGGCGGGCCACCAGCGCGTCCACGAGGTGGCCGATCTGGCGCGGCAGCCACACCGTGAGCACGGCGATGCCCACCAGCATGACGGCCGCGGTGCCGTAGGCCGCCGCATGGCGGCGCACGAAGGTGCGGATGAGGGCAGCGAGCGTCATGGTGCGGCGGGCGAAGCGCGCGATTCTAGTGAGGGGCCGTGACCGCTGCTGACAGCGCCACAATGCCGGGTTGCCGCTGCTGTACTGCCCGCCCATGGCCAAGGATTTCGACCACATGGAGGACTCCAACCGGAGTGCCAACCCGACCTTCGACGAGGTGTCCGATCCGGCCCGCCGGCAATGGCTGCGGGGCGGGGCGGCCGCACTCGGGGCCCTGGCGGCGCCCGGCTGGCTGGCCGGCTGCGTGCCGGTGGCGCTGGCTCCTCGCCATGCCGGCGGCCCGGGCGTTCCCCCGTCCCAGGGCGCCGCAGGCGCGGCCGGGTTCCGGCTCGGCTTCTCGCCCGTGGCCATGGCGGCCGTGGACACCGTGGCGGTGCCGGCGGGCTACCGCGCCGAGGTGCTGCTGCGCTGGGGCGACCCGGTGGGCATCGCCGGTCGCATGCCGGCCTTTCGGCCGGACGCGGCCAACACCGCCGAGGACCAGGCGCTGCAGGCCGGCATGCACCACGACGGCATGGCGTACTTCCCGCTAAACGGCGCCCGGCGCGGCCTGCTGGCAATCAACCACGAGTACACCGACGAAGGCCTGCTGCACCCGGACGGCCGGGCCGGCTGGTCGCCCGAGAAGGCGCGCAAGTCCATGGCGGCGCACGGTGTGTCGGTGATCGAGGTGGCGCGGGGCGATGACGGGTGGCGGGTGGTGCGTCCGTCGCGTTACGCGCGCCGGCTCACGGCCACCACGCCGATGCGGCTGTCCGGGCCGGCGGCCGGCCACCCCATGATGCGCACGGCGGCCGACAGCACCGGCCGCCGCGTGCTGGGCACCTTCAACAACTGCGCCAACGGCCAGACGCCCTGGGGCACCTACCTCACCTGCGAGGAGAACTGGGCCGGCTACTTCGAGGGCCCGGCCGAGCCCGACGCGCACCAGCGCCGCTGGGGCATTGCAGCCGGCTTGGGCGGCTGGTACCGCTGGCACGAGGCCGACGAGCGCTTCGACGCCCGCCTGCACCCGAACGAGCCCAACCGCTTCGGCTGGGTGGTGGAGATCGACCCCGCCGACCCGGCCAGCACGCCCGTCAAGCGCACGGCGCTGGGCCGCGCCGCGCACGAGGGCGCGGCCACCGCGCTCACGGCCGACGGCCGGGCGGTCGTCTACATGGGCGAGGACGCGCGCTTCGAGTACATCTACAAGTTCGTCAGCCGCCAGCGCATGCGCCCCGGCGGCGCGGCCGCCAACCGCGAGCTGCTCGACCACGGCACACTGTACGTGGCGCGCTTTGGCGCCGATGGCCGTGGCCAGTGGTTGCCGCTGGTGCATGGGCAGGGCCCGCTCACGGCGGCCCATGGTTTCGCCGACCAGGGGCAGGTGCTCATCCAGTCGCGCCAGGCGAGCGACCTGCTGGGCGCCACGAAGATGGACCGTCCCGAGTGGACCGCGGTGGACCCGGTGACGCGCACCGTCTACTGCACGCTCACCAACAACAGCGCCCGTGGCCGGCCGGGCCAGCCGGGGCCCGATGCGGCCAACCCGCGCGAGGCCAACACCATGGGCCAGATCATCCGCTGGCGCGAGGACGGCGACCTGGACGCCACCACCTTCACCTGGGACCACCTGGTGCTGGCGGGCGACCCGCTGGCCGAGCGCCCCGCCGCCCGTGGCAACGTGCACGGCGATGTCTTCGGCAGCCCGGATGGCCTGTGGGTGGACCCGCGCGGCGTGCTGTGGGTGCAGACGGATGCCTCCTCCTCGGTGATGGGCCAGGGCGACTACGCCCGGCTGCCCAACAACCAGATGCTGGCCTGCGACCCGGCCACCGGCGAGTTCCGCCGCTTCCTCGTGGGGCCGCGCGGCTGCGAGGTCACCGGCATCGCCATGGCGCCCGACCTGCGCAGCCTGTTCGTCAACATCCAGCACCCGGGCGAGCCGCCGAACGACGAGAGCGATCCGGCCGACCCGGCCCGGCACTCCAGCTGGCCCGATGGGCAGGGCCGGCCCCGCTCGGCCACGGTGGTGATCACGCGCGAGGACGGCGGGCCGATCGGCAGCTGACGCGCGCCACGCGTGCGGCTCTTGAAACCCCGGGGACGCGTCCTCACGTCGTGAACTGACCGGCAGCGCCGGGCCTCGAGCCCCCCGCCGCCGGCGCGACCTGAAAGGAGCGAACCCCATGTACGAATCCCTCTGGAGCTTCCCGGGCGGCCTGATGGGCGAATTCGATCGCCTGCGCCGCGAGCTCGACGACGTCTTCGGTGCCGGCGCACCGGCCAGCATCCGCTCGGCCGCGCCGGGCGCCTTCCCGGCCATCAACGTCGGCCACACGCCCTCGTCGGTGGAGGTCTACGCCTTCGCGCCAGGCATCGACCCGGCCAAGATTGACGTGGTGCTGGACCGCGGCGTGCTGACCATCTCTGGCGAGCGACCCGCCGCCGCGCCCGCGCCGACCGAAGGCGAGGGCAAGGCCAACGTCTACAGCCGCGAGCGCTTCGCCGGCAGCTTCAAGCGCGCCATCAGCCTGCCCGACGACGCCGACCCCGCCCGGGTGAACGCCACCTACCGCGACGGCGTGCTGCAGGTCAGCATCGCCCGGCGCGAAGAGGCGCAGCCCAAGCGCATCACCGTGCAGTGACGGCCGCCGCGGCAGCCCCCACGGAAGGACATGCAAGGAGCACACGAGATGACCGACACCCGCATCACCCCCGCGCAGCCCGAGCTGCAGAAGGCCCCGGCGCCCGCTGGCCAGACCGCCCGCGCCGCCACGCCGGCCGACACCCGCGCCATGCTGCCGCGCGTGGACGTGTTCGAGGACGAACGCGGCATCACGCTGCTGGCCGACCTGCCGGGCGTGGCCCGCGAGCAGCTCGACATCCGCGTGGACGGCGAGACCCTCACCATCGAAGGCACCGTGAGCCCGGCCGCGCCCGACGCGCTGCAGCCGGCCTACGTGGAGCTGCGCGTGCCCCGCTACCGGCGCGCCTTCACGCTCAGCCGCGAGCTGGACGCGGCGAACATCCAGGCCAACCTGAAGGACGGCGTGCTGAACCTGCGTATCCCCAAGCTGGCGCACGCGCAGCCACGCCGCATCAGCGTCAACGTGGCCTGATGCGTCCGGTGCTGTCTTCCCCCCGCCGCCGGCTGCTGGCGGCCGGTGGGGCGGCCGCGCTGCTGGCCGGCCTGGGCGTGGCCCTGGTGCCGGTGGCCGCGCGCACGGACGCACGCCCCGAGGCGCAGCCGCGCGCGGTGGCGCCCCGGGGCGCCCACTCGGCCGACGAACTCGCCACGGTGGCGGTCTTCAAGGCCGCCTCGCCGTCGGTTGTGCACATCACGGCCCTGTCCGCCGAGCGCGACTTCTTCTCGCTCGACGTGCAGCAGGTGCCGCGCGGCACCGGCACCGGCTTCGTCTGGGACGATCGCGGCCACATCGTCACCAACTTCCACGTCATCCAGGGCGCCAGCGCCGCGCGGGTGACGCTGGCCGACCAGTCCAGCCACCAGGCGCAGTTGGTCGGGGCCTTCCCCGACCGCGACCTGGCGGTGCTGCGCATCGAGGCACCGAAGGCCAGGCTGCCTGCCCTGCCGCTGGGCCCCAGCCGCGACCTGCAGGTGGGCCAGCGGGTGCTGGCCATCGGCAACCCCTTCGGCCTGGACCAGACGCTCACCACCGGCATCGTCAGCGCGCTGGGGCGCGAGATCGAGTCGGTCACCCGCCGCACCATCCGCGGCGTGATCCAGACCGACGCCGCCATCAACCCGGGCAACTCCGGCGGCCCGCTGCTGGACTCGGCCGGCCGGCTCATCGGCGTCAACACCGCCATCTACAGCCCCTCGGGCGCCAGCTCGGGCATCGGCTTCGCCATCCCGGTGGACGAGGTGAACCGCATCGTGCCGCGGCTCATCCGCGACGGGCGCTTCGTGCGGCCGGCGCTGGGCGTCAGCGGTGGGCCGGCCGCCCTCAGCCGCGCGCTCGATCTGCCCGCGGGTGTGCCACTGGTGGGTGTGACGCCCGGCGGCCCGGCGAGCAAGGCGGGTCTGCAGCCCTTCAAGCGCGGACGCGATGGCCGCATCGTGGCGGGCGACGTGATCACGGCGGTGGGCGACGAGCCGGTGCAGGACTTCGACGACCTGCTCACCGCGCTGGAGCGCTATCGGCCGGGCGACAGGGTGATGCTCAGCGTGTGGCGGGGCGGCCAGACGCGCCGGCAGGCGGTGGCGCTGGACGAATCGAGCGACTGACACCGCAGCGAACGGGGACCGAGGGCGCCGCGGCCCTCGGCGGGCTCACATGCCCACGTAGTTCGGGCCGCCGCCGCCCTCGGGCGTGACCCAGACGATGTTCTGCGTCGGGTCCTTGATGTCGCAGGTCTTGCAGTGCACGCAGTTCTGCGCGTTGATCTGCAGGCGCTGGCCGCTGCCGTCTTCGCGGGGCACGAACTCGTACACACCCGCCGGGCAGTAGCGGGACTCCGGTCCGGCGTACTTCTCCAGGTTCACCTGCACCGGCACGGCGTCGTTCTTCAGCGTCAGGTGGGCCGGCTGGTTCTCCTCGTGGTTGGTGTTGCTGATGAACACCGAGGACAGGCGGTCGAACGTGAGCTTGCCGTCGGCCTTGGGGTAGGCGATGGGCTGGCATTCGGACGCCGGCTTGAGCGATTCGTGGTCGCGCCGGGTGGCGTGCAGCGTCCAGGGCGGGCTGGCCACGCCGATCTTCGGCAGCAGCCACTGCTCGATGCCCGTCATGAGGTTGCCGACCGTCTTGCCCTTCTTGAACCAGAGCTTGAAGTTGCGCGTCTGGTCCAGCTCCTGCTTCAGCCAGCTCTGCTCGAAGGCCACGGGGTAGGCGGCCAGCAGGTCGTGCGAGCGGCCGCCGGCCAGGGCCTCGGCGATCGCGTCGGCGCACAGCATGCCGCTCTTGATGGCGGCGTGGCTGCCCTTGATGCGCGCCGCGTTCAGGTAGCCGGCGTCGCAGCCGACCAGCGCCCCGCCCGGGAACACGGTGGTGGGCAGCGCCTGCGGCGTGCCGTTGTTGATGGCGCGGGCGCCGTAGCCGATGCGCTTGCCGCCCTCGATGTGGGCGCGGATGGCCGGGTGGGTCTTCCAGCGCTGCATCTCCTCGAAGGGGCTCATGTACGGGTTCTGGTAGTCCAGCCCGATCACGAAGCCCAGCGTCACGAGGTTGCCGTCGAGGTGGTAGAGGAACCCGCCGCCGAAGGTGTCGTCGGTCATCGGCCAGCCGGCGGTGTGCACCACCAGGCCGGGCCTGGCCTTGTCCGCGGGAATCTCCCACAGCTCCTTGATGCCGATGGCGAAGCTCTGCGGGTCCTTGCCCTTGTCCAGCTCGTACTTGGCAATGAGCTGCTTGCCCAGGTGGCCGCGGGCGCCCTCGGCGAAGACGGTGTACTTGCCGAGCAGCTCCATGCCCAGCTGGAAGTGGTCGGTCGGCTGGCCGTCCTTGCCGACGCCCATGTCGCCGGTGGCCACGCCGCGCACGCGGCCCTGCTCGTCGTACAGCACCTCGGCGGCCGCGAAGCCCGGGAAGATCTCCACGCCCAGCGCCTCGGCCTGGCCGGCCAGCCACTTCACCACGTTGGACAGCGAGACGACGTAGCAGCCGTCGTTGTGCAGGTTGCGCGGCACCAGCCAGTCGGGGGTGCGCGTGCTGCCGGTCTCGGACAGGAAGAGGATGCCGTCGCCGGTCACGGGCTGGTTCAGCGGCGCGCCGCGGTCCTTCCAGTCGGGCAGCAACTCGGTGAGCGCGCGCGGGTCCATCACCGCGCCGGACAGGATGTGTGCGCCGGGCTCGGAGCCCTTCTCGAGCACGACGACGTTGATCTCCTGCCCCTTCTCGGCGGCAAGCTGCTTGAGCCGGATGGCCGTGGCCAGGCCCGCCGGGCCGCCGCCGACGATCACCACGTCGTATTCCATGGATTCGCGGGGGCCGAATTGGGCGAGCAGGTCGGGGTGGGTCATGGTGGGCTGGGGCCGGGGCGGCCCGGCAGGGTGGAGGTGCGACGCGGGGCGATTCTAGCGAGCGGCGTCGCAGAATCGAACGAGCGTGCTATTTTCCAACGCCCGGGACGACCTCCGCCGCGTCGACGGGCTCGGCATAGGCCACGCGGTTGCGCCCGCTCCGCTTGGCGCGGTACAGCGCTTCATCCGCCTCCTGGATGCAGGTCTCCACGGCCAGCAGCCCGCGGCCCTGGGTGCAGGTGGCGCCGAACGAGCAGGTCACCCACCGCTCGCCGGACGGCCCCAGCGACATCGGGGTGTCCGAGACAGCCTGGCGGATGGCCTCCAGACGGGCGCGCCCGTCCGGCTGGTCGGTGGCCAGGCCCGGCAGCACGAGCACGAACTCCTCGCCACCGAAGCGCCCGATCAGGTCGTAGGGCCGGGCGACGCCGCGCAGGCGCGACACGAACTGGCGCAGCACCTCGTCGCCCGCCGGGTGGCCCAGTTCATCGTTGACCCGCTTGAAGTGGTCGATGTCGGCCAGCGCCACCGTGACGGGCAGGCCCTCCCGCCCGGAGCGTTCCAGCTCCTGGGCGAGCAGCTCCAGCACCGCGCGCCGGTTCCAGGCGCCGGTGAGTCCGTCCTTGGTGGCCCATTCGCGCAGTTGCTCGCGCGAGGCCTCCAGCTCTCGGGTGCGTTCGGCCACCTGCGCCGCCAGTTCCGTTTCGCGGCGGCGGGCCACCCGCAGCCGCCAGCGGTGCGCGCCCCACCCGCTGGCCAGCAACAGCAGGGCGGCGGTGCCCCGCGCCGGCCAGCTGTCCCACCAGGGCGGGTCGATGTCGAACGCCCACTCCGCGGTGCCGCTGGCCAGGTCGAGCTGGGTGTGCGCCAGACGCACCTGGAGGCGGTAGCTGCCGGCCGGCAGGCCGGTGAACTGCAGCGTCGGCCGGTCGCTGCGCTGCCACCGGTCGTCGAACCCGAGCAGCCGGTATTCGAATGCCAGCTGCGAGCGGTCATGCAGGGTGGCCGCCTCCAGCTGCACCTCCAGCGTGGTGCCGCGGTGCCAGTCCATGCGCCCCGGGGCGGCCGTGGACTGGGCCTGGCCGCGGTGCGTGGCGCCGGCCACCCGCGGCGTGTCCAGAGACGCGGAGAACAGGGACGCCGGATCCCGCAGATGGGACAGCCCGCGGCTCGTGGCCACCCACAGGCTGCCATCGCGGTCCTCGTGCAGGCCGCCGCTCGAGGTGTCGTTCCACAACCCGGTCTCGCGCTGCGTCACCAGGCGCCACTGCCGGCCGTTCCAGGCGGCGAGGCCGGCGTCGGTGGCCACCCAGAGCCAGCCGCGCCGGTCGGCCAGCATGTCCACCACGGCGCTGTCCGCGAGCAGCCCGGGCGTGATCTCGTCGCGTGTCCATTGCCCGCCCGCCTGCGGGCGCACCCGGTGGATGCGCCCGCCGACGGTCGACGCGTACACCGTGCCGTCGCGTGCACATGCCAGGGCGGTGATGTAGACATCGAGCTCGGGCAGGCCCACGGCCTCGGGCCAGGCGTGGCCCACGCCCGTGCGCAATCCGTCCGTCGTGGCCACCCAGTGCCGACCGTCCGGCGTCTGGCAGGCCATGGGGGCGCCCACCGGCGCGGGCGCCCGGTGTGGCCGCCCGGGCGTGCCGCCGGCGGGGCCTGCCACCGGCCAGCGGGCGATGGTGTCGCTGCCGTAGGCCCAGACGCTGTCGCCCACCTGCTCGACATGGAACAGGCCGCCCAGTCGCTCGGCCACGGTGTGCAGGGTCGTCGTGGTGCCGCCGGCCGATCCGTGGAGCACCGCGCCGTCGGCGGTGACCGCCCACACGCCGCGGGCGTCGTCCTGGGTGATGTCGAAGACGTGGCGGCCGGCCGTGCCCGGCAGGAGGCGGAAGCGGGCGGTCGCCGCGTCGAACCAGGCCGCGCCACCGCTGGTGCCGGCGCGCAGCAGGCCATCACGCCCGCGCTCCACGCCCCACACCACATCGTGTGGCAGGCCGTCGCCCACGCCGAAGTGCTCCCACTGCCCGTATCCCGTCCAGCGCCACAGGCCCGACCCGGCACGGCTCAGCCACACGGCGCCTTCGCGGTCGGTCAGGAGGGCAGTGAACCGCCCGCCGGGTGGCATGCCCTGCGCCTGCGTGAACAGCTCGGGGTCGACCGGCGTGCGTGGGCGTTCCCAGCGCGCCAGGGCCTGCACACCGGCAGTGAGCAGACGGCCCTGGGCATCCACCGCCATCGGTGGGTCGAACCCTTCGATCACCCGGGCCGCCGCGGGCAGCGGCCAGGCCTGCAGGTGGCCGCCGGGCGCCAGCCGCGCCAGCTGGCCCTCGCTGCGAAGCCACAGGCCGCCGTCATGCTTGGGCACCAGAGACACCCAGGGCGACACGGTGAGGCCACCCGTGTGCGGCACGGTCAAGGCGGTGCCCTCCTGCAGCCGGCACAGCGCCAGGTCGCACCCCAGCCAGACCGTGCCGGCGTCGTCCACGGCCACGGCGCGCAGGCGCATGGGGGCCGCGTGGGTGGCATCGCCCAGGACGCGTTCGACCTGCCAGTCCCCACCGGGCGCGCCGGGCGGGGGCGGGCGCACATGCACCAACCGGTCGTCACTGAGCACCCACAGGCCGCCCTGCCGGTCGGGCGCCATCGACCCGTGGCGCTCGGCGAAGAGGTCGGTTTCCCCGGCACGCAGGCGCTGCAGACCTTGCCGGCCCCAGTGGAACAGCCCGGTGTCCGTGCCCACCCACAGCCCTTCGTGCGCGTCCGCGGCCAGGGCGGTGACCTCGTGCAACTGATCGGGTGCGATGCGCGTGAAGCGGTGGCCGTCGAATCGGTACAGGCCGTTGCCGGTGCCGGCCCAGATGAACCCGGCGCTGTCCTGCGCGAGGCTCATCACCATCAGGTTGTGCAGGCCCTCCGCCTGGCCAAAGCCCTGCAGGGACACCTGTTCAGCCGCCGCCCCAGCCGCAATCCACAGCAGCCACGCAGACAGCCAGAGGGGGGCAGCGGCAGCCGGCCACCGGCGTCGTTGACGGGGCCGGGCGCCTGAGGAGGACGCGAATCGCACGGGAACGGAAAGAGCGAGCGCATATGCTGCCACACGGGGCCACCCGGGCGACACCCGTGTTTGCGCCCGTGCTACGCTGGCTGATCGACTGACAAGACCATTGCCATGAGCTATTCCATCGACCTGTCCGGCCGCGTCGCGCTCGTCACCGGCGCCTCCAGCGGCCTGGGCGCCCAGTTCGCCCGCACGCTCGCCAAGGCGGGTGCCGCCGTGGTGCTGTCCGCCCGCCGCGTGGAGCGGCTGAAGACCTTGCGTGCCGAGATCGAGGGCGCCGGCGGCGACGCCCACGTGGTGGCCATGGATGTGGCCGACCCGCACAGCATCCGCGCCGGCGTGGCGCATGCCGAGACGGAGGTCGGCACGCTGGACATCCTCATCAACAACGCCGGCGTGAGCACGACGCAGAAACTGCTCGACGTGACGCCCGAGGACTACGACTACGTCATGGACACGAATGCGCGAGGCGCGTTCTTCGTGGCGCAGGAGGTGGCCAAGCGCATGGTGGCCCGTGCCCGGGGCGCGGCGCCCGGCACCTTCACCGGCGGCCGCATCGTGAACATTGCCTCGATGGCGGGCCTGCGTGTGCTGAGCCAGATCGGCGTCTACGCCATGAGCAAGGCGGCGGTGGTGCACATGACGCGGGCCCAGGCGCTGGAGTGGGGCCGCTACGGCATCAACGTGAATGCCATCTGCCCCGGCTACATTGACACCGAGATCAACCACCACCATTGGCAGACCGAGGGCGGCCAGAAGCTCATCGACATGCTGCCGCGCAAGCGCATCGGCAAGCCGGAGGACCTGGACCTGGCGCTGCTGATGCTGTGCGCCAAGGAAAGCCACTTCATCAACGGCGCCGTGCTCCAGGCGGACGATGGCTTCGGTGTTTGAGCCCCCACGCTCCCTCCGGTCGCTGCCCCCCGAGGGGGCTCGCGCAGCGGACCGGCAGAGCCGGATCCGCGCACGCCACTTGATGACGGCGGCGCTGCGCGCGCCGGTTTCACGCGGAGCGGGGTCATGCTGAATCGGTCTTTGACCGCGCTGGAGGCGCGGGTGCTGGGGGTGCTGGTGGAGAAGCAGCACACGGTGCCGGACACCTACCCGCTCTCGCTCAACGCCCTGGTGGCGGGCTGCAACCAGAAGACGGCGCGCGCCCCGGTGATGGAGGCGAGCGAGGCCGAGGTGCTGCAGGCGCTGGACGAGCTGAAGAGCCTGCACCTGGTGGTGGAGGTCAGCGGCAGCCGGGTGGTGCGTTTCGAGCACAACATGGGCCGGGTGCTGGGCGTGCCCAGCCAGTCGGTGGCGCTGCTGGCGGTGCTGATGCTGCGGGGGCCGCAGACGGCGGCCGAGCTGCGCCTGAACAGCGAGCGGCTGCACCGCTTCGCCGACATCTCCTCGGTGGAGGGCTTTCTCGACGAGCTCGCCACCAAGCCGCCTGCGCGGGTGCTCAAGCTGGCGCGCGCGCCGGGCGAGCGTGAGGCGCGCTGGGCGCACCTGCTGTGCGGTGAGCCGGCGCTGCCGGCGGCGCCGTGGCGCCAGCGGACGGCGCACCCTCGGGCGGCGAGCTGGCCGCGCTGCGCGCCGACGTGCAGCGCCTGCTCACCGAGGTGGCCGGGCTGCGCGACGACCTGGCCCGTGTGAAGGGCGAACTGGGGCTGCACTGAGCATGCGATTCGAGCTGCCTGCCGAGAAAAAGCTGGTCTACGAAATGACCATCCCCATCCGCTGGGGCGACATGGACGCCATGGGCCATGTCAACAACACCGTCTACTTCCGCTACCTCGAGATCGTGCGGGTGGACTGGCTGCGCACGCTGGGCGGGCCGCCCGATCCGTCCGGCCAGGGGCCGGTGATCGTCAACGCCTTCTGCAATTTCCTCAAGCAGCTCGAGTACCCCGGCGACATCCTCGCGCGGCACTACGTGGCCAACCTGGGTCGCACCAGCTTCGACACCTTCATCACGCTGGAGCGCACCGACCAGCCCGGCGTCATCTATGCCGAGGGCGGCGCCACGACGGTGTGGGTCGACTTTCCCGCCGGCAAGTCGGTGCCGGTGCCCGGCTGGCTGCGCGACATCATCGGCTGAGCCGGGCGCGCAGCGGCTCCAGGTAGGTGCGGCTGCAGGGCACGCTGGCGCCGTCGGCCATGCGCAGGCGCGCATCGCCGGCTTCGGTGGGCTCGATCACGGCCACGCAGCCGAGGTTGACCAGGTAGCTGCGGTGCACGCGCACGAAGCCCTGCGTGCCCAGGCGCCGCTCCATGGCGGCCAGCGTGGCGCGCAGCGGGTAGTCGTGCTGACGGCGGTGCAGGTTCACATAGTTGCCGCAGGCCTGCACCCATTCGATCTCGGCCACGGGCAGCAGGAATTCCTTGCCGAGCTTGCGCACCAGGAAGCGGTCGGCCGGCGCCGCGTCGGCGGGTGAGGGGGGCGGCGCGGGCGGCGCGGCGGTGGCCACGCTGGCGGCCACCGTGGCCGGTGGCGCCGCGTCGTCAGGCGCCTGCAGCACGCTGGCCTCCCCCTGCCAGCGCCACAGCAGCAGGCGGTAGCCCAGCATGATGCCCACGACCATGGCGTAGCTGCGCACGTCCTTCAGCGCCTCGTAGGCCAGCTCGGTGGGCCAGTGGCCGAATTCGTAGCGTTCGCCGAATGCCGCGTACACGGCCTGCCGGGCCGCCACCATCACGCCCACATGCAGCACGCTGACGCCCAGGCTGGCGGCGAGATGCCGTGGCAGGTGCGCCCGCAGCACGCCGATGTGCAGCGGCCAGCGCCGAAGCAGCCAGGCGATGAGCGGCACCAGAGCCAGCCAGGTGAGGTTGCTGCTGGCCTCCCAGGTGACCACCTCCCAAAGCCGGAAGGGCAGGCCCAGCCGGCGGATCTCCAGGGTCACGGTGATCGAGTTCGCCAGGATCTGCACGGCGAACATGGCGCACCACAGCGCCGGCTCCAGCCAGCGGCGGTGGGCCAGGTAGCGGTGCAGCAGGTCGGGTGCGGCGGGCATGGGGCAGGCAGTGTAGGGCCGGGCGGGCACGCCGTGGCCGCGGCTCGTCACCGGGGCGGGGCGGTTCGTCACTTCGTGGTGCCGGGTGGGCGCCGGGCCGTCACGCTGACGGCCCATGACACCCTCCACCTCTTCCCCCGGCGGCCGGCTCGTCGAGCTCGACTGGCTGCGCATCGGCGCCTTCGGGCTGCTGATCCTGTACCACGTGGGCATGTTCTACGTGAGCTGGGACTGGCACGTGAAGTCCCCGCGCCTGATTCCCGCGCTCGAAGTGCCCATGCGCCTGATGAGCCCCTGGCGCATGTCGCTGCTGTTCGTGGTGTCGGGCGCGGCCACGGCGCTGCTGGCGGCCGGCGGCCGGCCGCTGGCCGGCCCGCGCACGCGGCGCCTGCTGTGGCCATTGCTGTTCGGCATGGCCGTCGTGGTGCCGCCGCAGGCCTACCTCGAAGTCGTCGAGAAGGTCGGCTACGCCGGCAGCTACCTCGACTTCCTGGCGCTGTACTACACGGGCTACGGCGGCTTCTGCCGGGGCGACGACTGCCTGGACCTGCCCACCTGGAACCACCTGTGGTTCGTGGCCTACCTGTGGGTCTACACGCTGGTATGGGCCGCCGGCAGGTGGGTGCTGGGCCAGCATGGCGGCGCCGGCGAGTCACGCACCTGGGCCTGGCCGGCCTGGCTGGCCCATGGCGGCCGGCTGATCTGGGCGCCGTGGCTGCTGTTCGCGGCCGCGCGCGTGGCCCTGCTGCAGCGCTTTCCCACCACCCACGACCTGCTGCACGACCACTACATGCACGTGCTGTACGGCAGCATGTTCGCGCTCGGCGCCCTGCTGTTCGGCCACCGCGACGACCGCCACGGCGCGTGGGCGGCGGCCGTGCGGCTGCGCTGGTGGGCGCTGGGGCTGGCGGTGGCGGCGGCGGGCGTGTCCGAGGCCGCCGCGGTGTGGTGGGCGGACGTGGACGTGCCGCCCGCCGGCTGGCTGGCGGCGCTGCGGGCCAGCAACGCCATGCGCCAGTGGGCGCCCATCGTCGCGTTGCTCGGCTTCGCCCGCCTGCACCTGGCCGGGCGCGACCACCAGTGGCGCGCGTGGCTGGGCGGCGGCATCTTCGCCTTCTACATCGTGCACCAGACGGTCACCGTGGTGGCGGGCCACGCGCTCGCGGCCCGGGGCTGGCCGCTGTGGGTGGAGCTGCCGGCGCTGGTGGGGGCCACGCTGGCGGGCTGCGTGCTGGCCTACGAGGCGGCCCGCCGGGTGCGCTGGCTGCGGCCGGTGATGGGCGTGTCGAGCCCGGGGCTCAACTCGAGAGCAGCCGGTGCACCAGCTCCGGGGTCGTGTTCGCACCCACCTTGCGCATCAGTCGCGCGCGGTACACGTCCACCGTCCGCGGACTGATGCCCAGCTTCTTGCCGATCTGCTTGCTGGTGGCGCCATCGATGAGCAGAGCCGCGATCTCGCGCTCGCGGGCGGTGAAGTCCACCTTGAGCGCGCGGCGGGCGGACAGGTCCTCGAAGCTCCAGATGCCGGCGGCGTGGGGGTCGGCCGCGTCCAGCGCGCGGCCGGACACATGGCACCAGAACAGCTCGCCGTCCATGCGCTTCATCACCCGGTCGTCGGCGTAGCCGCCGTCCGCGCCCAGGCTGGCGACGATGCGCGCACCGGTGCGTTCGTACTCGTCGGTGCTGGGGTAGAGCACCTCGAAGGACCGGCCCACCAGCTCGTCGCGCTGGGCACGGAACATCTCCAGCACGCGCCGGTTGCAGTCCACCACCAGCCGGTGGCGCGAGAGCACCATGCCGATGGGCGCCAGGTCGAAGGCGGTGCGGTAGTCGAGGTCGGGGGCACTCACGGCCGGCTCAGAGCAGGGCGTAGGTGGTGGTGGCGTGGGCGGCCAGCTTGCCGTCGGGCAGCAGGCATTCCACTTCGCCGAAGACGAGCTGGCGGCCGGGCTTGAG
Organism: Burkholderiales bacterium; assembly: GCA_016213265.1. Lineage (GTDB taxonomy): Bacteria > Pseudomonadota > Gammaproteobacteria > Burkholderiales > Burkholderiaceae_C > Ideonella. Next base: position 31,549 of record JACRBA010000191.1, read on the forward strand.
CACGCGGGCCACCACCGTCACTTCCGCCACGTCGCCGGGCACGGGGCGCAGGAAGCTGGTCTGCAGCTGCACCGTCGTCATGGGCCGGAAGCCGCCCAGCTGGGCGCTGACCGCCAGCACCATGGCGGTGTCGGCCGCCGACATCAGCGTCTGGCCGCACATGACGCCGCCACCGTGCACATGGCGCGCATCCACCGGCAGGCGCAGCATCACGCCGTCGGGCTCGACGGCCTGCACCTGCAGCTGCAGCTCCTGCACCCAGGGCGCGAAGACGGCCGCCAGCAGCTGCTGCAGGTCGGCCACGGTGACGGGGGGCGGGGCGGGGTGGGGAGCGCTCATGCTTAGTCAAATCTACGTAACGACTACTTAATGTCTTAGGTAGTACGCTTGCGGCCCATCCGAAATGACCCGGATAACCAGGAGACCAGGCGAATGAACAAGGTGTACCCGAGCGCCGCCGCGGCGCTGGAAGGCGTCGTCCGCGACGGCCAGCTCATGGCCGTGGGCGGCTTCGGCCTGTGCGGCATCCCCGAGGCGCTCATCGACGCGCTGCAGGCCAGCGGGGCCAAGGACCTCACCGTCATCTCCAACAACGCGGGGGTGGACGGCTTCGGCCTGGGCAAGCTGCTGGCCACGCGCCAGATCAAGAAGATGATCAGCAGCTACGTGGGCGAGAACAAGGAGTTCGAGCGCCAGTACCTCTCGGGCGAGCTGGAGCTGGAGTTCACGCCGCAGGGCACGCTGGCCGAGAAGCTGCGCGCCGGCGGCGCCGGCATCCCCGCCTTCTTCACCAAGACCGGCGTGGGCACGGTGGTGGCCGAGGGCAAGGAGGTGCGCGAGTTCGACGGCGAGACCTACGTGATGGAGCGTGCGCTGGTGCCCGAGGTGTCGCTGGTCAAGGCCTACATGGCCGACAAGAGCGGCAACCTGCGCTTCCGCCGCACGGCGCGCAACTTCAACCCCAACGTCGCGATGGCCGGCCGGCTGACCATCGTCGAGGTGGAGAAGATCGTCGAAACGGGCGCCATGGACCCCGACGACGTGCACCTGCCCGGCATCTTCGTGCACCGCATCGTGCTGAATGCGACGCCGGAAAAGCGCATCGAACAACGCACCACCCGCAAGGCCTGAGGCAAGGAGCACACGACATGGCATGGACCCGCGATGAAATGGCCGCCCGCGCCGCCAAGGAACTGGCCGACGGCTTCTACGTGAACCTGGGCATCGGCCTGCCGACGCTGGTGGCCAACCACGTGCCCGAGGGCATGGAGGTGTGGCTGCAGAGCGAGAACGGCCTGCTGGGCATCGGCCCCTTCCCGACCGAGGAGGAGGTGGACGCCGACATGATCAACGCCGGCAAGCAGACCGTGACCACGCTGCCCGGCTCGTCGATCTTCAGCAGCGCGGACAGCTTCGGCATGATCCGCGGCGGCAAGATCAACCTGGCGATCCTGGGCGCGATGCAGGTCAGCGAGAAGGGCGACCTGGCCAACTGGATGATCCCCGGCAAGATGGTCAAGGGCATGGGGGGCGCCATGGACCTGGTGGCCGGCGTGAAGAACGTCGTGGTGCTCATGGAGCACGTGGCCACCAAGAAGGACGGCAGCACCGACCTGAAGATCCTGCCGCACTGCACCCTGCCGCTCACCGGCGTGGGCGTGGTCGACCGCATCATCACCGACCTGTGCGTGCTGGACGTGACGCCGCACGGCCTGAAGATCGTGGAACTCGCCCCGGGCGTGAGCCGCGAGGAAGTGCAAGCCAAGACGGGCGTGCCGGTGCATTGAACACCGGCGGGCTGGTGCATGATCGCCGGCCCATGAGACGCGCTGTACCGCACGCGGCCTGCCTGGCCGCGTGTCTGTTTCTGGCGGCAGGCTGTGCGCCGCTGCGTTCGCCCGTTCGATCCGACCCGGCCGTCCCGGCATTGCCCGAGCCGGCCGTCGCCCTGCGCCCGGCCAGCGCCGCGGCACCGGCCCAGCCGGTGCCCTGGGCCGTGGCCACCGCCCACCCGCTGGCCAGCGAGGCCGGGCGCGACATGCTCCTGGCGGGCGGCAGCGCGATCGACGCTGCCGTGGCTGCGCAGGCGGTGCTGGCGCTGGTGGAGCCGCAGTCCAGCGGCATGGGCGGCGGGGCCTTCCTGCTGCACTGGGACGGCGCCGCCGTGCAGGCCTGGGACGGCCGCGAGACGGCGCCCGTGGCCGCGCACGGGCGGCAGTTCCTGCGCGACGACGGCCGCCCCATGGCGTTCGACCAGGCCACCGGCAGCGGCCTGGCGGTGGGCGTGCCGGGTGCACTGCGCATGCTCGAGGCCGCGCACCGCCAGCACGGGCGCCTGCCGTGGCGGCGGCTGTTCGAGCCCGCGGTTCGGCTGGCGGAGCAGGGCTTCGCCGTGTCGCCGCGGCTGGCTGGCTTGTTGCGCAGCCCGGCCGGCGAGCGGCTGGCCGACGACGCGCAGGCGCGCGCCCCGTACTTTCCGGCAGGGCAGCCCCTGCGGGCCGGCGAGACGCTGCGCAACCCGGCCCTCGGTGCGGTGCTGAGGCGCATCGCGGCCCAGGGCGCCCAGGCGCTGCACGAAGGCCCGGTGGCGCAGGCCATCGTGCAGCGCGTGGCTGCCGCGCCCCACGGGGGCGGCATGACCGCCACCGACCTCGCGGGCTACCGGCCGGTGCAGCGCGAGCCACTGTGCGCGCCGTGGCGACGCTGGGTGCTGTGCGGCTTTCCGCCGCCCGGCTCGGGCCACCTGGCGACGATGCAGATCCTGGGCCTGCTGGATCGCGTGGACGCGGCCCGGCCCGCGGTCGATGCACCGCCCGGCCTGGCCGAACACCGCTACGCCGAGGCCGCCCGGCTGGCCTTCGCGGACCGTGCCGCGTACGTGGGCGACCCCGCGTTCGTGGCCCCGCCGACGGGCGACTGGGCGGCGCTGGTCTCGCCCGCCTACCTGGACGCGCGCGCCCGCCGCATCGACGACACGCGCAGCCAGGGCGTGGCGCCACCAGGACGACCGGAGGCGCCTGCCGACGACGGCGTGCCGCCTGGCGACGAGGGCAGCCCGCCCGAACGCGGCACCAGCCACCTGAGCATCGTGGACGCGCAGGGCCGGGCGGTGGCGCTCACGACCACCATCGAGGCGGCCTTCGGCAGCCGCCGCCTCACCGACGGCGGCACCGGCCTGCCGGGCGGGTTCCTGCTCAACAACCAGCTCACCGACTTCTCGTTCGTGCCGAAGGACGCCGAGGGCCGTCCCGCGGCGAACCGTGTGCAGCCCGGCAAACGTCCGCGCTCCAGCATGAGCCCCACGCTGGTCTTCGACGCCGGCCCGGCAGGCACGCTGGGGCCGCTGCGTGCGGTGACCGGCTCACCGGGCGGCGCCGCCATCATCCACTTCAACACCCGCGTGCTGCACGGCCTGCTCGCGGATGGCCTGTCGCCTCTGCAGGCCGTGAACCGGCCGCACCTGGCCAACGACAACGGCGTGACGCGGCTGGAGCGGGGCCGCTTCGCGCCCGCGGTCGCCGAGGCACTGCGGCGGCGCGGCCACACCGTGGTGGAACAGGACCTCACCAGCGGCACCCAGCTGCTGTGGCGCACGGAGGGCGGTTGGCTGGGCGCCGCCGACCCGCGGCGCGAGGGCGTGGTGCTCGGGCCGCCCGTGCTCGCTCAGCCGGCGGCCAGCGCCGAGGCGGCCTCGGGCACCAGCGCCGGCCCGCGGTAGATCAGGCCGGTGTAGATCTGCACGAGGTCGGCGCCCGCCTCGCGCTTGGCGCGGGCGTCGGCCGCGCTCATCACGCCCCCCACGCCGATGATGGGAAAGCCGGGGCCCAGGCGCGCGCGCAGGGCGCGGATCACCCGGTTGCTCGCCTCGCGCACCGGCGCGCCGGACAGGCCACCCGTCTCGTCGGCATGGGGCAGGCCCTGCACCGCATCGCGTGCGATCGTGGTGTTGGTGGCCACCACGCCGTCGAGGCCATGGCGCTGCAGCGTGGCGGCGATGACGCCGATCTGCGCCTCGTCCAGATCCGGCGCGATCTTCAGGAACATCGGCACCTGGCGACCATGGAGCTGCACCAGCTCGGCCTTGCGCCGCACCAGGGCGCCGAGCAGGGCGTCCAGCGCCTCGTCGCTCTGCAGCGCGCGCAGGTTCTTGGTGTTGGGGCTGGAGATGTTCACTGTCACGTAGTCGGCGTGGGGGAACACGCCGTCCAGGCCGATGAGGTAGTCGTCCACGGCCTGCTCGATGGGCGTGGCGGCGTTCTTGCCGATGTTCAGGCCCAGGATGCCCCCGGCCGCGCGAAAGCTGCGTGCGCGGCGCACGTTGGCCAGGAAGACGTCCAGCCCCTCGTTGTTGAAGCCCAGGCGGTTGATCAGCGCGTCGGCCTGCGGCAGGCGGAACATGCGCGGCTTGGGGTTGCCGGGCTGGCCCTTGGGCGTGACGGTGCCCACCTCGATGAAGCCGAAGCCCATGGCGCCCAGGCCGTCGATGCAGCGGCCGTTCTTGTCGAGCCCCGCGGCCAGGCCCACCCGGTTGGGAAAGCGCAGGCCGGCGACCGTGACCGGGTCGTCCACCCGGCGCTGCGCCCACAGGCATTGCGCGGGCGTGTTCTGCAGGCGGGCGATGCTGCCGAGCGTCAGCTCGTGGGCAGCTTCCGCATCGAGGCCGAAGAGAAAGGGGCGGGCCAGGCCGTAGGGAACGAGGGACATGGGGCGGGATTGTCTCAGGCCGCACCCCGGCCGCCGCGGGATAATCCGCCGCCATGACGCAAGACGAACTCAAGGCCCTCGTGGGCCAGGCGGCCCTGGCCGAGGTGGTGCCCGGCACCGTGGTGGGCGTGGGCACCGGCTCCACGGTGAACCGCTTCATCGATGCCCTGGCGACGATGAAGGACCGCATCGCCGGGGCGGTGTCCAGCTCCGTGCAGAGCACCGAGCGCCTGCGCGCGCTGGGCATCCCGGTGCTCGACGCCTCGCAGATCGAGCGCATCCCGGTCTACATCGATGGCGCGGACGAGATCGATCACCGCGGCCACATGGTCAAGGGCGGCGGCGCGGCGCTCACGCGCGAGAAGATCGTGGCCGACCTGGCCGAGCGCTTCGTGTGCATCGCCGACGAATCCAAGCTGGTGGACACGCTGGGCGCCTTTCCGCTGCCGGTGGAGGTGATTCCCATGGCGGCCGCCCAGGTGGCACGGCGATTCCGCAGCAGCTACGGCGGCGACGCCCAGCTGCGTGCCGGCGTGGTCACCGACAACGGCAACCCGATCCTGGACGTGCGCGGCCTGGCCATCACCGACCCGCTGGCCATGGAAACCGAGGTCAACCAGTGGCCCGGCGTCGTCACGGTGGGCATCTTCGCCCGCCACAAGGCCAGCGTCTGCCTGCTGGGCACGGCGGCCGGCGTGAAGACGCTGCGCTTCTAGGCAAGACCCTGCGCCGCCGACCGGGGCGGTGACCCCGGTGTATCGTTGGCCCGGTATGACGCCGCCGTCCCGGCGGTGTCACTGAAGCAAAGGACGCCTGTGGCCACACCGAACTATTCCTACGAAAAGCGCCAGCGGGAACTCGCCAAGAAGAAGAAGAAGGCCGAGAAGGACGCGGAAAAGGCCGCGCGCCGTGCCCACGGCGGCACGACGAACGCCGACCCCTCCGGCGGCGGCAGCGACGTGGCCGACCTGCCGCGCGACGAGCCGCCCCCCACCTCCGACGCGCCCACGGGCGGCCTGGCCGGCTGAGCGCCGCCGACGCGGTTCAGGCCCAGCGGTTCAGGGGCGCCCCTGCCGCATGGCCCGGCTCACGAACCGCGCCGGGTCCACCGCGTCCAGCAGGCTGCCCGCCACGGGCAGCGGCGAGCCGCGCACACAGGCCGCGAGCACGTCGCCGGCCAGCGCGGCCCAGGTGATGCCCCGAGATCCCAGCCCGGTCATCACATACAGGCCCGGCACCCTCGGCACATGGCGCGGCTGGTCGAGCCGTGGCTGGCCCGCCAGCCCGGCCAGCGGCTGTGGCACGGGCCCCACCACCGGCAGCCGGTCGTCCGTGCCCAGGCGCCAGCCCACCCGGCCTTCGGCCTGGACCGCCAGCTCGGCCAGGCGATCGGGCGGCACCCCCTGCGCACCGGTCAGCCGCGCGATCTGCGCCAGGTTGGCCAGGTGGTCCTCCCGGCGAAGCGCTGCGCCGTCGTCGCCCGCTTGCGAGGTGGCGCCGCAGAGCAGGCCGCCGCCCAGGCGCGGGTGCAGCGTCTCGGGCAGGGCGATCAGGTAACCCCCGCTCGCCAGTGGCAGGCGCGGCCGTGGCAGGCCCGCGGCGGCGGCCGGCGGCAGCAAGGTGACCTGCCCGCGCGTGCGTCGCCATGGCCACTGGGCCGCGTCGCTGTGCGGCGCCAGCAGGTCCACCGCGCCCGCGGCTGCACACACCACCACCACGTCCCAGGGCGCCGCACCTCCCAGCGGGCTGCCGTGGGCATCGACGGCGCGCCAGCCAGCCTCCGAGCGCCGCAGCGCGGCCACCGACGTGTCGGTGAGGCAGCGCACGCCCGGCGTGGCCAGCCAATGCCGGGCGAGGGCGCCTGGCTGCAGCCAGCCGCCGCCCGTGAAGCACCACGCCGCCCCGGCCACGGGGCAGCCGGCCATCGCCGAGGCCTCGTCGCGCGAGAGGGGCCGGGCATAGCCCGCCGGCACCTGGCTGCCCAGCCGCGACAGGGTGTCCCACGGCGTGTCGGCGGCGCCGCGCAGCAGGCCAGTCGCCTGGCCGGGCACCGTGCCGCCGGCCAACAGGGGGCCGTAGACCTGGGTCGCCCTCAGGGCCGCGGCGCGCAGCCATTGGGCGTGCGCACCATCGTCCGCATGCACCACGCCATGGAACAGCCCGGCCAGGTTGCCCGAGCCGGCCTCGGCCGGGTGTGCCCCGGCTTCCATCACCGTGACCTCCAGCCCCTCACGCGCCAGCGCGTGCGCGGCCGCGGCGCCGGCCAGCCCGGCACCGACCACCAGCGCGCGCCGGGCGGCCGGTTGAGGCCGGCGCCCCGCGGGGGCGCCGTGCCGCCGGGCCACCGCCTGGGCATCCACCTCGGCCACGGTCATGTCGCGTTTGTCGGCAAAGCCGGGCACACGCTGCACACGAAAGCCCGCCGCCGAGAGGCCGTCACGCACGCTGCGGGCCGCGCTCCAGGTGGCGGCCGTGCAGCCCGGCGCCGCCAGGCGCGCGAGGCCGCGCAGCAGATGCGTGTCCCACATCGGCGCGTTGCGTGCCGGGGCGAAGCCATCGAGGTAGACCGCGTCGGCCTGCAACTGCAGCTCGGGCAGCCAGGCGGCCACGTCGCCGAGCGCCAGCAGCAGGCGCACGCGGCCACCGTCGAACTCGAGCCCGTGCAGGCCCGGGGTGGCCGGCGGCCAGGCAGACACCAGGGACGCGGCCAGTGCCGGCGCCGGGCTCTGCGCGTGTGCGCGGACCAGGTCGTCCGCCGTCGGCGGGTGCTTCTCGATGGAGACGAACACCAGCTGGCCGCTGCGTGCCGGGTCGTCGCGCCAGGCGGACCAGGTGGCGAGGAAGTTGTTGCCCAGCCCGAAGCCGGTTTCGAGCACCACGAAGCGCTCGCGCCCGCGCCAGCGGCCCGGCAGGCCGTTGCCGGCCAGGAAGACCTGCTGCGCCTGCGCGAAGGCGCCGGCCCGCGCGTGGTACACGTCGCCGAAGTCCGGCGCGAACGGCACCCCGTCGCACCACTCGATGCGGGCGGGGACAATGGGCTGCGTCTTCATGCGCGGAAGTGAAAAAGCCGACCCCGGGGGGTCGGCTTCGTCATTCTGGGACCGGAAACGCGTTACACGCGTTTGCGGTATTCGTGGGTGCGCGTGTCGATTTCGATCTTGTCGCCGTTTTCCACGAACAGCGGCACGGCGATCTCGAAGCCGGTGCCCACGATCTTGGCGGGCTTCATGACCTTGCCGGAGGTGTCGCCCTTCACGGCAGGCTCGGTCTCGATCTCGCGCACGACGCTGGTGGGCAGCTCGACGGAAATGGCCTTGCCGTCGTAGAACACCACCTCGACGGGCATGCCGTCTTCCAGGTAGTTGATGGCGTCGCCCATGTTCTCGGCCTCGACCTCGAACTGGTTGTACTCGGAGTCCATGAACGCGTACATCGGGTCGGCGAAGTAGGAGTAGGTGCACTCCTTCTTGTCGAGGATGATCTGGTCCATCTTGTCGTCGGCCTTGAACACCACTTCGGCGCCGGCGCCGTTGAGCAGGTTCTTCATCTTCATGCGGACCGTGGCGGCGCCGCGGCCACCGCGGCTGTATTCGGTCTTGAGCACGACCATCGGGTCCTTGCCCTGCATGATGACGTTGCCGGCGCGGATTTCCTGAGCGAGTTTCATGGTGTGTGTCCGATGTTCCGCGGGCAGCCCCGCGGCGTGGCGGCCAAACAAGGGTTCCGGCCGCCGGGATATGCAAAGCCTTGAATTTTAACGCTTTTGCGCGACGAAGGCGATGAGCTGGCTCAACAGATCCTCCTGGCCGAGCAGGTGTTCGCGCCAGCGGGCGGCGAGCGCCTGCCAGGCCGCCGGGTCGGGCCAGGCCGCGGGCCAGGGGCCGAGCCCGGTCCAGGCCAGGAAGGCCGCCCGCACCGACGGCGCCAGGCCACCGGGCGCGTCGGCGAGGTGCCGGTCGAGGAAGGCCTGCAGCTTGGCGGCATGGGCGCCGTCGTCCTGGGCGTAGATGTGCCAGAGAAAGGGCCGGCCCGCCCACTGGGCGCGCACGAAGGAATCCTCGCCCCGCACGAGGTTCAGGTCGCAGCTCCAGAGCAGCCGGTCGTAATCGGGCTGGGTGAGCCACGGCAGGGGCTGGTGGCGCACGCCGGGCGGCCAGGCCACCTGCGCGGCCAGCGCCGTGGCCGGCCCCGGGGTGGTGAGCACCAGGGTGGGCGTGCCGGCCAGCGCCGCCAGCCAGGGGCCCAGCCCGGCGTGCGCGTAGCAGAACAGGCTCACCACCTGTTCTCCGGCGCGGGGCGCGATGTGGTGGGCGGCGCGCCAGGCGCTGGCGTCGAACGCGGCCTGCGACGCGGCCAGGTCGCGCTCGCGCAGCAGACCGCCCGTGCGGGCCGTGAACCCAGGGTAGAAGAACCACTTCACGAGCCCGGCGCCCGGCCCACTGGCCTGCGGTGAGGGCAGGCCGTGGCTGCGTTCCACATAGGCTTCGGCGCTCAGGTATTCCAGGTTCACCCAGACGGGCGGCCGACCCGCGGCCGCGCGCGCGGCCATGGCGGCGATGAATGCCGCTGGGGGGTCGCAGCCGAAGGCCTCCACCACCACGTCGCCCGGGGCGGCGGGGGGCGTGGCGTCGGTCCAGGGCACGACGGTGACGCCCGGCGAGCCGCACGGCGCCATCCAGGCGAGGGCGGCGGGGTCATCGATCCACAGGCGCGCGGCGTGGCCGCGGCGGCCCAGCTCGGCCGCGAGCCGCCAGCACACGCCGAGGTCGCCATGGTTGTCGATGACCCGGCAGAAGATGTCCCAGTGCAGGCTATGGCCCGTGGCGTCGTGGGCGGCAGGGCGGGGAGCGGCAGTCACCCGGGCATTATCGAAGCGGCCACAATCGCGCTCCCATGCCCGACTCCGTGCCTTCTCCTGCCGAACTGCCCGGCGGCGCGCTGCCCGCCGCCCCGGCGGCCGACCCCGCCGCCATGCGCGAGCGCCTGCTCGCCGAGGTGGCGGCACTGCCCGGGCTGCCGGGCGTCTACCGCTACTTCGACGCGGCCGGCCAGGTGCTGTACGTGGGCAAGGCGCGCGACCTGAAGAAGCGCGTCTCGAGCTACTTCCACAAGGACCTGGGCGGCACCCGCATCGGCGTCATGGTCTCGCGCATCGCGCGGCTGGAGACCACGGTGGTGCGCACCGAGGCCGAGGCGCTGCTGCTCGAGAACAACCTCATCAAGGCGCTGAACCCGCGGTTCAACATCCTGTTCCGCGACGACAAGAGCTACCCCTACCTGAAGCTGGTGACGCACCGCTTCCCGCGGGTGGCCTACTACCGCGGCGCGGTGGACCGCAAGCACCGCTATTTCGGGCCCTACCCCGGCGCCTGGGCGGTCAAGGAGACGATCCAGCTCATCCAGAAGGTGTTCCGCCTGCGCACCTGCGAGGACACGGTGTTCGCCAACCGCTCGCGGCCCTGCCTGCTGTACCAGATCCGGCGCTGCTCGGGCCCGTGCGTGGGCCTGATCTCGCCCGACGACTACGCGCGCGACGTGCACGACACCGAGCGTTTCCTGCTGGGCGAGCAGCAGCAGGTGATCGATGAGCTGCAGGCGCAGATGCTGGCCCATGCCGAGGTGCTGGAGTTCGAGAAGGCGGCCGAGGCGCGCAACCGCATCGCGGCGCTGGCGCGTGTGCTGCACCAGCAGTCGGTGGACGAGAGCAGCCTGTCGGCCGCCGGCAAGGAGGTGGACATCCTGGCCGTGAAGCTGGCGGGTGGCCGAGCGTGTGTGAACCTGGCCATGGTGCGCGGCGGCCGGCACCTGGGCGACCGGGCCTTCTTTCCCACCCACGTGGACGACGCCACGGCGCTGGCGGCGGACGAATCCACGGCGCTGGATGACGTGGCCGACGAGCCGGCCGAGGACCCGCTGCGGCGTGCCGAGCAGCAGGTGCTGCAGGCCTTCATCGCCCAGCACTACCTGCACAGCCCGCCGCCGCCGCTGCTGGTCACCAGCCACCCGGTGGACAAGGCGCTGCTGGCGGCACTGTCCACGCAGACGGGCGTGCGCATCGTGGCGCAGCATCAGCCGCGCGACCAGCGCCGCATCTGGCTGGACATGGCCATCAAGGGCGGCGAGCTCGCGCTGGCGCGCCTGCTGTCGGAGGAGGGCTCCCAGCGCGAGCGCACACGGGCGCTGGTCGATGCGCTGGACCTGGCCATCGACGACCTCGACGGTTTCCGGGTGGAGTGCTTCGACATCAGCCACACGGCCGGCGAGGCCACGCAGGCCAGTTGCGTGGTCTACGAGGGCCACAGGATGCAGAACAGCCAGTACCGCCGCTACAACATCGAGGGCGTGACGGGTGGCGACGACTATGCGGCGATGCGCCAGGTGCTCACGCGCCGTTACCAGAAGATCGCCGAGGCCGTCGCCGAACAGGGCCGCGAGGCCGTGGCTTCAGGCAAGCTTCGCCTGCCCGACCTGGTGCTGGTGGATGGCGGGCGCGGGCAGGTGGCCATGGCGCGCGAGGTCTTCGGCGAGCTGGGCCTCGACCTGTCCCTGATCGCCGGCGTGGAGAAAGGCGAGGGCCGCAAGGTGGGGTTGGAGGAACTGGTGTTCGCCGATGGGCGCGACAAGCTGGCGCTGCCGCCCGACTCGGCCGCGCTCATGCTGATCGCCCAGATCCGCGACGAGGCGCACCGCTTCGCCATCACCGGCATGCGGGCCAAGCGCGCGAGCGTGCGCACCGGCGGCAGCCGCCTGGAGGACATCCCGGGCGTGGGCCCCAAGAAACGCGCGAAACTGCTGCAGCGCTTCGGCGGCGTGCGCGGCGTCACGGCGGCCAGTGTCGACGACCTGGCCAGCGTCGAAGGCGTATCCAAAGAACTGGCGGAGGAGATCTACCGTGCCCTGCATTGACCCGAGCGACCCGATCGAGCAGCGCCGCCGCGCCGGCCTGGCCCTGCTGGCCAGCCTGACCGCGTCGTCGGCCTGGCTGGCCGGGTGCACCAGCCCCACGCCCGCGCCGGCCCCTGCGCCGCGCCCGATGGTGCCCGCACCGCGCCCGGCGCCGGCCCCCTCGCCATCGGCGGCCCGTACCTGGCAGGAATACCGCGAGCGTGCGGCCCGCATGCTCGTCGAGGCCAACCCGTCCATCACCTACACCGGCCCCGTGCCGGAGCCGCTGCTGGCCATCCCGGTGCTCGAGATCGAGCTGCACGCCGATGGCAGCATCCGCAAGATCGACGTGCTGCGCTACCCCCGGCAGGCCAAGGACACCACGCAGATCGCCATCGACGCCGTCAAGCGCGCCGCGCCCTTCGGTGACGTGTCGCGCCTGCCCAAGCCGTGGAAGTTCGCCGAGACCTTCCTCTTCGACGACGACCGTCGCTTCAAACCCGTCACGCTGGACCGCTGAGGCGGCGGCGCCATGGCTTGGCAGAATGCGCGCACCATGTTCTTCACCATCCCGACGCTGCTGACCTGGGCCCGCATCCTGGCCATCCCGCTGATCGTCGGGGTGTTCTACCTGCCCCTGTCCGACGCCACGCGCAACCTCGCCGCCACGGTGATGTTCGTGGCCTTCGCGCTCACCGACTGGCTCGACGGCTACCTCGCACGCAAGCTCAACCAAAGCTCGGCCTTCGGCGCCTTCCTCGACCCGGTGGCCGACAAGTTCCTGGTGTGCGCCTCGCTGCTGGTGCTGGTGCACCTGCACCGGGTGGACGCGCTGATCGCGCTGGTCATCATCGGCCGCGAGATCGCGATCTCCTCGCTGCGCGAGTGGATGGCGCAGATCGGCGCGTCGCGCAGCGTGGCCGTGCACATGCTGGGCAAGCTCAAGACCACGGTGCAGATGGTGGCCATTCCGTTCCTGCTCTACGACGGCCGGCTGTTCGGCATGGTGGACACGCATGCGTGGGGCACCGTGCTGATCCTCGCCGCGGCCGTGCTCACCATCTGGTCGATGGTGTACTACCTGCAGAAGGCGCTGCCGGAGATTCGCGCCAAGGCGCGCTGACGCCCGCGCGACACCGGGCGCCCCGGGGTTTACACATAGAATCCGGCGCCGCGCTTGACAGCGGCCGACGGGCGACGCTGTAATGATTTTTCGCCTGAGAGAACACCGAGAGAGGGTAATTTCGTGAACAAGACCGACCTGATCGAACACATCGCCCAGCAGGCAGACATCTCCAAGGCGGCCGCCACGCGCGCGCTCGAGGCGATGATCGGCGGCGTGAAGACCACGCTGAAGAAGGGCGGCAGCGTCTCGATCGTCGGCTTCGGCACGTTTGCCGTCACCAAGCGGGCTGCCCGCACCGGCCGCAACCCGCGCACCGGTGCCGCCATCAAGATCAAGGCCGCCAAGGTGCCGAAGTTCCGGCCGGGCAAGGGCCTGAAGGACGCGTTGATCTGATTCAACCCGTGGGTGCTTAGCTCAGTTGGTAGAGCGGCGCCCTTACAAGGCGTAGGTCGGGGGTTCGAGCCCCTCAGCACCCACCACACCCACACGGCGGGCGCGCGCCCGGTTTGATTAGAATCCCGCGCGGCGTGCGCAGACCGTCGACGACAAGGCGAACCCCGGTTCGCCTTTTTCGTTTTCGCCGCCGATGACCTCAACAGGTGCCACTACATGCTCGAGTTCTTTCGTACACACGGCAAGCCGCTGCAGTTCCTGCTGCTGCTGGTCATCATCGTCGCCTTCGTCTTCGTGGGCGTCGAGGGCTACCTCGGGATGACCGACAAGGCCAACGCCACCGTCGCCTCGGTGGCGGGCGCGGACATCAAGCAGGCCGAGCTCGACCAGGCACACCGCCAGCAGATCGAGCGCATGCGCCAGCAGATGCCCGGTGTGGACATGAAGCTGCTCGACACGCCGGCCATGCGACAGAACACGCTCGACGAGATGGTGCGCGACCGCCTGCTGCTGGCCGCCGCCATCAAGGAGCATCGGCACGTGACCGACCAGCGCCTGCTGGAGGAACTGCAGCGCATGCCCGAACTCGCCTCCGTGCGCGGCCCCGACGGCCGCCTCGACAAGGCCGCCTACACCGCCTTCCTGGCCGCACGCGGCCTGAGCGTGGAAGCCTTCGAGGCGCAGATGCAGCAGGGCCTGCTGCGCCAGCAGGTGATGCAGGCCGCGGGCACCGCGGTGATGCCCGGCCAGCTGGCCACCCAGGCCGCTCTCGACGCGCTGCTGGAGCGACGCGAAGCGCAGGTGCTGCGCTTCGACGCCAAGGATTACCTTGCCAAGGTGAACCCGAGCGACGCCGACCTGCAGGCCTACTACGACAAGCACGCCGATCGCTTCAAGACCACCGAGGAGGCGCGCATCGAGTACGTGGTGCTCGACCTCGACACGGTGAAGAAGCAGGTCAACCTCAGCGAGGACGACCTGCGCAAGTACTACGAACAGAACCTCAGCCGCTACACGGTGGCGGAAGAGCGCCACGCCGCGCACATCCTCGTGAATGCGCCCAAGGACATGCCGGCGGCCGAGCGCGACAAGGCGCGTGCCAAGGCCGAGTCGCTGCTGGCCGAGGCGCGCAAGAACCCGGCCGGCTTCGCCGAACTGGCGAAGAAGCACTCCGACGACAAGGGCTCGGCGGTCAATGGCGGCGACCTCGATTTCTTCGGCCGCGGCGCCATGGTCAAGCCTTTCGAGGACGCGGCCTTCGCCATGAAGCCGGGCGAGATCAGCAACCTGGTCGAGTCCGACTTCGGCTTCCACATCATCAAGCTCATCGCCGTGCGTGGGGGCGACAAGCGCCCCTTCGAGGCCGTTCGCGCGCAGATCGTCGACGAGGTGAGCAAGCCCAAGGCCCAGGAGCTGTATGCCGCGGCCGCAGAGCAGTTCTCCAACACGGTGTACGAGCAGTCCGACAGCCTGCAACCGGTGATCGACAAGCTCAAGCTCACCAAGGCCGAGGCCACGGTGCAGCGCCAGCCGGCACCCGGCGCCACGGGCCCGCTGGCCTCGCCCAAGCTGCTGGAGGCCGTGTTCTCCACCGACGCCGTGAAGAACAAGCGCAACACCGAGGCGGTGGAGACGGGCCCGAGCCAGCTGGTGTCGGCGCGTGTCATCGAGCACCGCCCCGAGCGTGTGCGGCCGCTGGCCGAGGTGCGTGACCAGGTGCTGGGCCTGGTGCGCGTGGAGCAGGCGGCTGCGGCGGCCCGCAAGGACGGCGAAGCGCGCCTGGCCGCGCTGAAGCAGAACCCCGCCGAGTCGCTCGGCACGCAACCCGCGCTGGTGCTCTCGCGCACCCAGCCGCAGGGCCAGCCCCGCCCCGTGGTGGATGCGGTGCTGCGGGCCGACATCGCCAAGGGCCCGGCCGCCGTGGGCGTGGACCTGGGCGAGCAGGGCTACGCCGTGGCGCGGGTGGTGAAGCGGGTGGCGCGCGACGCCGCCGACCCCGACAACGAGCGCGCGAAGCCCTTCCTGCGCCAGGCCATGGCGTCGGCGCAGGCCGAGGCCTACTACGAGGCGCTCAAGCGCCGCCTGAAGGTGAAGGTGGACGCCGTGGCCGGCGCCGCATCGGCACCGGCCCCGTGACGAGCGCAGAAAGTCGGTTATACTCCTACGCTTTCCGGCGGTGGCTGTAGCTCAGTTGGTAGAGTCCCAGATTGTGATTCTGGTTGTCGTGGGTTCGAGTCCCATCAGCCACCCCATCCCAGCGTTTCATCAGGTCCCATGCCGGACCGAACTTCCCGCTAAATCAACGACTTAGACAGTCGCTTGAGTCAGGAAGGCTCCTGTCGTCCCACGGCAGCGCAGCGAA